>CAYJNU010000468.1:0-6157 GCA_964371005.1 uncultured Verrucomicrobiota bacterium
AAGAATCCGCGTCCATCAGCGGTTCCCCCTTCTGAGCCCGTCCGCGTTTCCGCTTGCCTCATTTCAGCTTTCTCCTTTCGCCATTGATCGGCCGTACTTCGCCGCGAAAGCGGGCTGACTTCCAGCGGGTCGAGCGTGACGCGAACGCCGGCAGAACCTTCGCAGGAGGAAATTGCAGATGAACGTGGAGTAATCGGCGTATGCATCCTCCGACCCACCTGGCTCTCCAACCGTGATCGAGTTGTGTGCGTCAAGTTCAGCCAATTGGTTTTCCTGGTGGTCCCGAGGCAAAAACCAGGCAGCGCGGACAGCGAGCCCACCAGCTCGCCGCGCCGCCGGTCGAACGTCACGCGGCGATTGCTGCGGAATTGGGCATCAGCGTCAAGACAGTCGAGAAGCATCGCGAGCATCTGATGCAGAAGCTCAACATTCACGACACGGCCGGACTGACACGCTATGCCATCAGCACCGGCATCATCGAGAGCAGCGTCCAGTTGACCATCGTTAGATGCGTCTGCCCGACCCCATAACAATTGTGAGTTCTCGGCTGACACCCCAACCACTCCCGCGGTCAGCGATTCAGATTCCGGGGCCGCCTCCATGCCGAAAAATCGCAAAAACAAAACGGGAAAGCACATGGACGCGCAGGGCGCTGCCGGTGTTAAGTAACCCCGTGGAATGGTTCAGCGTGTGCGACGTGCGGAAGAACACATCGAATGACAGATGCCGCTCCGCTGTCCCCGCAGTCGCCTCGCCTTCACGCCGATTGGATTGTCGGTCTGAACGGGGAGAATTCGATATTCGACATCGGGAAAACCGGGTCGAGATCGGGTGGCCAGCGGGCCAGCATAGGATGGTGACCGGCGGGACAAATGCGAGACACATGTGAGCCGAAAAACTTGGGGTTGGTTGAGGACTGCGGCCAGGCAGAACGTTGCCTGGCCGCTTTTTCCAAATCGCAAGCCGGGGAGCCGGCTCGCCGGACGGCTGTCCGAGAACTGCGAACCCTCGGGAATCGCACGCGCTAATGGCGGACGCACCAGCCAAACATGAATCACATTCTCTCAGCGTTCGGTCTAGGGCCCAAATCGTCGGGCCAGACCCAGCAGCATTCGGGCAACCGCCCGTTGTGGGCGATCATTGCCGCGACCCTGCTGGCGTGCCTGCCCTTCGCCGCGTGGGCGCAGGTGGGCACGATCCACAGCCCACTTGCAACTCAGGGATTGTGGGACATGCAATATAATCTCACGTCGTGGCACGACGACCGGTCGAGTCTCGACAACCGCCAAACGCATTCTCTGCTCCTTGCGTACGGCCTGACGGAGCGATGGGTGATAGTGGCGGGCGTGAGTTGGCGGGACACGCCGGCTGAAGATTTTGCCTGCAATTCCGTCTTCACCGAACTGAAGCGCGAGTTGACCGACCAAAAGGACGGTTGGTGGCTCTCCAGCGGCGTGCAGTTGGACTACTACCGAAATGTGTCCGGTGCTTCAGACCAGATCGAAGGGAAGCTGTTGTTCCAGAAGAAGCATTTCCACCGCCAGTTTTGCCACCGCGCCAATTTGAGCTGGCAGGCCGACGTCGGCCCGCACGCGCAGGATGGCGTCCAACTCCGGTCCCGCTGGTTGTCCCGGTGGGAGGCGTACCGACACTTCAAACCTGCCGTGGAGTGGCACGTGGGCTGGGGGGACATTGACGACCTTCTGCCGTGGGCGGAACAGAAGCAGTTCATTGGTCCGGCCATCCACGGTGAGCTCTGGAAGGGTCGCGAGCGCGGCTGGATCGGCTACGAGGTGGCTTGTCTCTTTGGCATTACGGAGTCGAGCGAAGACGGCATCCTGCGTTTCAAACTCGAATGGGTGTTCTGATCCTGGATCAAGGACTCAACCCTTTACCCTGCCGTGCCGGACACGGAAGCCGTGCTGAACGTCTGACGCGGCCTGACCTTGGCAACCAAATGAATCCACGTCGCCGGCGGCAGCAGTTGGGGATTGCCGTCGGCGTCTGCATCAATACCGTGACACCATGAACACCGTGACAACCCTACGTCGGCCGGCAGCCACGGTGCTGGCGTGGGCAGCGTCGGGGTTAATTGCCCTGGCCACCGATGCCGCCCGGCCCCGGTTGCTGGTGCTCACGGATATTGGCGGCGATCCGGACGACCAGCAGTCGTTGGTACGGTTGCTGGTTCATGCCAATGAATTTGAAATCGAGGGCTTGATTGCCTCCGCCTCCGGCACACCGGGGGAGTTGCAGAAAAAGGTCACCAAGCCACACCTGATCCGGGAACAGATCGAAGCCTACGGCAGGGTGCAGAGCAACCTCGCCCGGCACGCCGACGGATTTCCTACTGCCGCTGATCTGCTGAAAGTGGTCAAGACGGGCAGCAGCAATCGCGGGCGTCAGTTTGTCGGGGCGGGACAGGACACCGAAGGCTCGCGCTGGATCATGGCCTGCGCGGACAAGGCCGATGCGCGTCCACTGAACATTTCGATTTGGGGTGGCCAAACCGACTTCGCACAAGCCTTGTGGCGCATGCGGGCGGACCGTGGCGAAGCGGGCTTGAAGGAATTCCAATCGCGGCTGCGCGTGTTTGATGTCATGGATCAAGATCAGATTCACAACTGGCTTTTTGCGGAATTCCCCGGCTTGTTCTCTGTGCTCGCGAAGGCAGTGCCGGGCGAGGACAAACGGTTGAGTGCGTATCGGGGCATGTATCTGGGCGGCGATGAATCGCTCACGTCGCACGGTTGGATTGACACCAACATCCGCACCGGCCACGGCCTGCTCGGCGCGCTCTATCCACCCAATACCTGGACCAAGCCCAACCCGCACGGCGCGTTAAAAGAGGGCGACACCCCGGCGTGGTTCTTCTTCCTCCCAAACGGACTCGGCGACCCGGCGCATCCCGACTGGGGCGGCTGGGGCGGACGTTACGAGCGGACCTCCGGCGGATTGTATCGCGATGCGCGGGATGCCGTTGGCCAGGTGACTGACGCCCGCGCCACGGTGTGGCGTTGGCGCGAGCATTTCCAAAACGACTTTGCCGCGCGCATGGATTGGTGCGTGGCGGATGACTTCAAGCGGGCCAACCACCACCCCGTTGCCGTGCTCAACGGCGACAAGACCCGGAACATCGTCGAGATCACGGCCAAACCCGGGGACACCGTGCGGCTGTCTGCCGAGGGGAGCCGCGATCCCGATGACCATGCCGTGGAGGTGCGCTGGTGGGTTTATCGCGAGGCGGGCAGCCTGCGTGACGAAGTGAAGCTGAGTAAAACAACTGGGGTGGACACGAGCCTCGTCGTTCCTCAGATCGCACAGCCTGGCACGCTTCACGTCATCCTTGAAGTCTGTGACGACGGCGTGCCCAAGCTTTGGGCGTATCGCCGCGCCGTCGTGAGGGTCGAGCCATGAGGGAGGCGAAAATCCAAACCGAACACTGCCGCCGCTGGGTCCGGACCGGTGGAAACCATCGTTGCCATGCGTGATTCGTTCAAGTTCGCCGGTTTGCTGGTCGCCGTGGCCTTGTTGGCCGTCGTGATCGCTTGCCTTCAGGAAGGGCCGACTCCCAGACCGCCTCGTCAAGTGGAAACCTCCGACGAGCGTGCCTCGTCCGTGGCTCGGCTGGATCCGAAGACCGAAATCGCGGTGACGAAGACGCAATCGCCAACCTCCGTTGCTTCCGTTGGAGCTGAAAAGACGCCCGCTGAGCCTTCTGCGAATTCCAGCCAACTCCGGCTGGTGCGCAAACCGGAGGCAGCCCCGGCGTGGGCTGTGCGTTTCGGCAGCGAGTTCTGGCGTTCCGCGTCAAGCGCAGCGCCCGCGTCTGTCCCAAGCAGTGGCGGCGATCTGCCGGTTTCACCCGTTCGGGTCGGCGAGGCCCTTGACCGCGTCACGCACGCGTTCACGTTGGACGCCGTCGGCGTGACCGCGCGTGTGAAAGGCGACGCGTATCGGGCGAGCCTGGATGCCGCCGGGTTGGCCTTCGTGCCCGTGGTTTTCGGAGCGGAAGACTCGCGGTCGGAAAGCACAGCGCACCTTCGCACCCGGTCGGCACATCGGGGAACGCGCAGTTTGCTCGCTGCCGATTCGCCGTCGCGCGATTGGCTTGTCACCGGCAACACCGCTCAAGCGCTGTTGGATTCCGCATCCGGTCTGGTTGAGCATTACGAAGCGCGGTGCGGGGGTGTCGAGGTGACGTGGATCGCGCCGCGGCTTCCAGCAGGCGAGGGGGATTTGGTGATCGAGGCCGAACTCACTGGCGTCCAGTTGAACTGCCAAACCGCCTCGGGCCTGCACTACGCTGGGGCGAATGGCGTGACGCGGGTAAAGGTCGGTTCTGTTTTGGCCGTGGACACGCGGGGGCGAAGCTGGCCGCTCTCATTCCAGGCGGTCGGGGAGTTGCTGCGCGTCGTCGTGCCGGGCGAGCTGTTGGCACTCGCCACGTTCCCGCTCGCCATGGATCCGATCATCAGTCCTGAATTCGGCGTGGACCAACCGGCCAGCGGGCCGTCTCCTTGCACGCGTGCGGTTCCCAGTGTGGCGGCTCACGACTCCGGTTATCTGGTGGTCTGGACGCACGGCAAAGGCGACGCCACGACTCCCGGGCTTTATGCCGCCCGCCTGGATCCCGCCGGCAACCTGTTGGATCCTTACGACCTGCTTCTCAGTGGCACCGTCGGCGAACAGACCGCTTGCGCCGTCGCCGCCAACGCGGATGTTTGCCTCGCCGTTTGGACCGCGCCGCATGGGACCTCGACCACGGACTGGGACATCTTGGGGGCGCGCATCCGGTCGGATGGTACGTTGCTGAGCACGACGCCGTTCGCGATCTGCAATTCGGCCGGCGCCGTCCGCGCAACGCCTGCCGTTGCCGCGAATGGAACCAACTTCCTCGCCGTCTGGCGTGACGGCCGCAACACGGGTATCTACCGCGCCGTCGTCACGACCAACGGCAGCGTCTCGCCGCTCAATGGCGCCTCGGTGAGCAGCGCGGCCAATGACCAATTCACGCCAGCCGTCGCGTCTCTCGGTGGCAACTACCTCGTCGTCTGGCAGGATTATCGCCAGGCCAGTCTGGCCTCCTACTATTCCGACATTTACGGCGCTCGCGTGGCGGGCGATGGGACGCTCGTGGATACGGCGGGGATTGGCATCTGCACGCGGACCCATTCGCAATACCATCCCGCCGTGGCCGCCAACGGCACCAATTACCTGGTCGTTTGGGAAGACTACGATCTCGGCGGAAACGACATTTGCGGCGCGCGAGTCAGCGCGGATGGCGCGGTGCTCGATGCCGGCGCGTTCGTGATCGCGCACGCGACGAACAATCAGGCCCGCCCGGCGCTCGCGGCCAACGGCGAAGACTCCCTGGTTGTGTGGCAGGACTATCGCAATAGTCCCACAAACAACTTTGAGGCCAGGATTCATGGAGCACGGGTTCATGGCGATGGCACGGTAGCCGAGCCGGACGGCGTCGCGCTTTGCACGGGTTCCGGCGGGCAATGGTCTCCGGCGCTGGCCCGGCATGGGAACGATTTCTTCGTGGCGTGGCAGGATTTCCGCGACAATCCTGGCACGGTGCTCGCGGGTATCCGCGGCGCCCGGGTAAGCGCCACGACCAACCCCGTTCGGCCGTTAGATTCGCCGCCGGGCCGGTTTGGCGATGAAAGAACAGTTGTTCCGTTCCCGCCGGACGCAGCGCGGCCCCGGTCAACGCGGTCGCGCGGTTCAATCCATCGAGCGGACGGTTGGTTGGCCAAGGAAAACCCGAGACGGCGCAGAGCGTCGGCAGTAGGTCAGGCAGCCACCACACGGCTTGGGAAACGCCGCCGGGCAGGATGGTGCCCGGCCAATTCGCATAGGCTGGGATGCGCACGCCGCCTTCGTAGGTCGTCCCGCGTCCATCCCGAAAGAGGCCGGCCGAACCGCGCGGAAGCGCCGTTGTCAGGTCGGGGCCTTCGTCCGACACGAACACAACCCCCAAAGGATGGAAAGGACCGGAGCGCGAGCGGGGATGGGGTGTGGGGGTTGAGTGGGAGTGCGCGGAGCGTCCTTTCCATCCGGTGTTGAACCAGCCCCGAACCGCCCGGGGTTGTTCCCTGCCTTCGCGGCCTCCCTTGCCTTTTGCTTTGCGGGGTGTTCCCCCGGCGTG
>CAYJNU010000469.1:0-6080 GCA_964371005.1 uncultured Verrucomicrobiota bacterium
AGAGAGAACAACTGGCGGAACACACGCCGAATCTCTGCCAGGTTCTTCAAGACATCAGTGATGCCGAGAACGGAATGTCGCGTCATGTTCACGGCCAGTTCAACGCCTGCGGCGGCCATTAGCGGACCGCCGGCGCCGAAGAACTGCGGTGCGAGTGCGGTGCGCAGCGGTTGAACGTCCTCTGTCGGCGCGGACTCGACTTCCAGAACTCTCGTGCGCAGCGCGCCCACGAGTTCCGCGGCGAGCGTATCCCCGCTGGCCTCGCCGGCAATGAGCATGAAGGAGAGGGGTTTCACGCGGCCATGCTTGTTGCGTCACCGGGTCTTGTGAGACGCGGGTGGATTCCAGGCTTACTGACAGCCTTCCCCCGGTGGAACGACTCAATGCTGCCTTGGGCGATGGCGGTCCTGTCCTGAGCGAGCAAGCCAACGAGTGGATTCTCCCGAAATGAATCGAAGATCGCCCCCTTCATGCCTTGATCAAGTTGATCTGCCTGGTGATTTCAAATGCCAAGTCCAGCGCCCGCTTGGCGGATTCGCCACTGACCATGGGGGTCAGTCTTTCACGGACACAGTTAACGAAGTGCTGGAGTTCCAACTTCAGCGGTTCGTCCTTCGCAATGGGGACGGGTTCGCGGACGATGCGTTTCCCGGCAAATTCGCTGACGATGGCCGAGTCCTTGCCCAGGCCAAACTTGGCGGCGAGGACTTTCTTCAGGATGGAGCTTTCCTGCTCGTCGTTCCGGGCGATGCGGTAGATGAAACCTTCCTGGGCGCGGTAATCCAGTGAGATGTAGCTCGGTACTTCGCCCGTGCTGAAGACGCGGATCTTCCGCATGCGCTCGGGGCTGACGCGGCTGACGGTGAGGTTGGCGACACAACCGTTGGCGAAGCGCAGGCGAGCGTTGGCGATGTCTTCGGACTTGCTCAGCACCGGCACCCCGACCGCGTCCACGCTGGTGACGGGTGATTTGACGAAGGCCAGCACCACGTCGAGGTCATGGATCATCAGGTCGAGCACGACGCCCACGTCGGTCGAGCGGGCCGGGTAGGGTGAAAGGCGGTGGCATTCAATGAAGCGAGGCTGGGTGACCACCGTTTCAAGGTAGGTAAAGACCGGATTGAAACGTTCGACATGACCCACCTGCAGCACGCAATTTTTCCGCTGGGCCAGTTCCACGAGTTCGGCAGCTTGCGCGGTGTCATCGGTCATCGGTTTCTCGACGAGAACATGCTTGCCTTGCTCCAGAAGTGACTTCGCCAGTTCGTGATGGGTGGTGGTGGGGGTGACGACGTTGAGGGCGTCGGCACTGGCGGCGGCTTCGGCGGCGGAGTTAAAGACGCGGATGTTGTGCCGGACGGCGACTTTGGACGCGGTGTCGGGGTTGGCGTCAAACACGCCGGTGAGTTCGACCTTGCCGGCGGCGGCGAGTTCGGCGTAGATGCGAACGTGCTCCTTGCCGAGCGAGCCGGTGCCGAGCACGGCGACTTTGATGGGTTGCGCGATGTGTGCTACGTCTTGCGTGGCCATTGCCTCGTCAGAGTGCCATTTCCTGCCGAGGTCTGACAACTGGCAATCGTGGCCCTCGCAATCATGATTGTGTCACGTGGGGGTGAGCGGCTCATTTGCTCTCCCGCGGTCTGCTCGCAGGCCGGATCAATGGGCTGCCCGAATTTTTCGATTCACACGCCCACGGGGAAGGCGCTACAGTGCGCCGGGTTACAAAATGGTGACAACAAGAAATCGGGAATGAACGCCTGAATATGTCGTGGCTTGAAAAAGTGCTTGGACCGCCGGCAAATTGGGACCAAGCCTTCTTTATTGCCCTGGGGTGGTATCTGCTGGGGTGCGTCACGGCGGGGTACTACCTGGTGCGGCTGCGGACGGGCAGAGACATGCGCCAGATCGGCAGCGGCAGCGTGGGCGCCCGGAATGTCAGTTCCGTCTTGGGTCCAGCGGGTTTCGTGGCCACCTTGCTCTTCGACATTGCCAAAGGTTGCGGAGCGGTTTGGGCGGTGCGGAAGTACAGCGGGGACGAACGTTTGGTGGCGCTGGCGATGCTGGCGGTCGTGGTCGGTCACATCTGGCCGGTGCAACTGCGCTTCCGCGGCGGCAAGGGGGTGGCGACGTCTCTGGGCGCGCTGCTGGTCTTTGACTGGCAACTGATTCTCGCTTACGGACTCCTGTTCCTCGTACCCTTTGCATTTCTGCGCAGGACCGTGCTTCCAGGATTGATCGCCTTTGGTTTGTTGCCCTTGGCAAGTTTGTTTTTGAAGCAAGACGGGGTCAAGATCACGGTCATCTCCTTCCTGGTGGCGTTCATCCTGATCGCGCACCGGAGAAATTTTGTGGAAGAATTCGAGGCGCTGGTTACCCGCTCTCCAGGGGACGAGGCCAAAGCTGACAAGTCCTGACGTATGCACGAGCAACAACCGCTGGTTTTCAAGTTCGCGTCCGAGGATTGGGAGTTCGAGGCGATCCATCGCCTGAACTACCAAACCTTTGTGGAGGAGATCCCGCAGCACCAACGTTCGCCCTCGCACCGACTGGTGGACAAGTTCCACGCCGAAAACACCTACCTCATTTGCCTGTGCGGGCGACAGCTCGTGGGCATGCTGGCGGCGCGGGGCAACCGGCCGTTCTCGCTCGACCAGAAACTGCCCAATCTGGATGCGGATTTGCCACCGGGACGGCGGGTTGTGGAAATCCGGCTGCTGGCGATTGACCGGAAGTTCCGCGGCGCGCGCGGCGGGCAGGTGCTTTCCGGCATCCTCGCGCTCCTGTGGCAACATGGCGTCGAAAAGGGATATGACCTCGCGATCATTTCAGGCACGACGCGGCAGCTCAGGCTCTATCAGCATCTCGGCTTTGTGCCGTTCGGTCCGTTGGTGGGCACCGGCGAGGCGCAATTCCAGCCGATGTATGTCACGCTGGAGACCTTCGAGGTGACGGCCCGTGAGTTTCTGCGCAACTCCCCGGCGCGCTCCTTTCACCCGTCGGCGGTGAACTTCCTGCCCGGCCCGGTGGCGGTGCGGCGTGAAGTCCGCCGTGCGTTTGAGCAGGCTGCTGAATCGCATCGCGCCGAGCTGTTTCTGAAGGATTTCCAGGCCGCGAAGCGGACGTTGTGCGATTTGACGCACGCCCAACAAGTCGAGATTCTGCTCGGTTCCGGCACGTTGGCCAACGACGTGGTGGCGGCGCAGCTTTCGCTCGAGCCCGCGAGAGGCTTGGTGCTGAGCAACGGCGAATTCGGCAGCCGTTTAGTGGACCAGGCGCGGCGCCAACGGCTTGACTTCGAGGTGCTCGAACAGCCGTGGGGCACGGCGTTTGATTTCACGGAGCTACGGGCCTGTCTTGAGCGCATGCCCAAGCCCGGCTGGCTGTGGGCCACCCATTGTGAAACTTCCACGGGCGTGGTGAACGAGTTGGACGGTCTGAAGGCGCTGGCGATGGAGTTCGGGCTGAAGTTGTGCCTGGATTGCATCAGTTCCCTCGGCACGATGCCGGTGGATTTGAGGGGCGTGTATCTCGCCAGCGGCGCCAGCAGCAAAGGACTGCGGTCCTATCCCGGGCTTTCGCTCGTGTTTTACCATCACGAGGTCCAACCGGCGGCGGATCGGCTCTCGCGTTATCTCGACCTGGGCTACTACGCGGCGCAGAACGGCGTACCGTTCACTTTTTCGTCGAATCTTCTGCATGCGTTGCACGCGGCGATCAAGCACGTGGATTGGGAGAAGCGGTTCCGCGGCCTGACGGAGTTGGGCGGGGATTTGCGTGGGCTCCTCCGCGAAGCCGGGTTCACCTTGCTGGCGGATGAGGTGAGCCATTCGCCCGCCGTGGTGACGATCGTGCTGCCGCCGGAGTTGAATTCTTCGGTCGTCGGCAACCAGATGCAGGAATCGGGCTTTCTGCTCAGCTTCAACAGCGAGTATCTCCGGCAGCGAAATTGGATCCAGATTTGTCTCATGGGCGAATGCGCGCGCGACAAGACTACGGCGCTGGTGCATGTGCTGAAGCCCGTGTGTTCCAAGCGAACGGTCGCTCCACCGGCCGCGACCCCGGCTTGAACGCCTGCTGGATTCAAGGTCTCGCACCGGGCGGATTGCGTTTGCGCCGCTGAAGTCGTCCGTTTAGAGTTGCGCCCGCGTTGACCAAAACCGAACGCTGATTTGTCATGCCGCGCACGAAGACCGAGTCTCTCCAGCCGGGAATGGTGGTCGCCAGCGATGTGAAGAACATTGACGGGATGCTGCTGTTTCCCGCCGGCGCCTCCTTGACCGAACGTCAGATTGACATCCTCCAAGCTTGGGGGGTGGCCGAGATTGATGTACAGGCCGACCCGGATTCGGAGAACAACAGCGATCCTCTGGCGAAGCTGCCGCCGGAAGTGCTGGCCCAGTGGACGGCCGAGGCAAAGGCGCTTTTTTGGAAGCTGAACGAGAACGACTTAATTGAGGCGGAGGTTCTCAAGCTGATGTTGCACCGCCGGGTGAAACGGGCGGGGACGAAGTGAAGCCATGAATGCACCAACGATCGAAGGACTGATCCAGGGAATTCCGTCCAGTCTCGGGTGCTACGCGCCGGTGCTGGAAGAAATTGAAGCGGCGCTGGAATCGCCGCAGTGCAGCCTGGCGACGGTGGGCGAGGCCATTCAGAAGGACCCGGACCTTACGGCGCGGCTCTTGCGGCTGGGCAACAGCTCGTTCTATGGCTTTTCCTCGCGGCTGGGGACGGTGACGGAAGCCATCAGCTTGATCGGTATTCAGCAGGTGCAGGATTTGATCGTGGCTTCGAGCATCATTGAGCGCTTCACCGGCGTGAGCGAAGATTTTGTCAGCATGGAATCGTTCTGGCGGCACAGTCTGGCCTGCGGCATCGCGGCGCGCCTGCTCGCGCTGGAGAAGCGCCTGCCCCGGCCGGACAAGTTTTTCGTGGCCGGGCTCTTGCACGATGTGGGCCGGTTGGTCCTGTTCTCGCAGTCGCCCCAAGCGGCGGAGCAGGTTTTCGGGCTTTGCCGAAAGGAACGACTGCTCCTGCGAGAAGCCGAGGTCCGCGTGCTCGGCTTTGATCATCAGGAAATCGCCCGGGCACTGCTCCAGCACTGGAAGTATCCACCGTTGCTAGTGCAGGCGGTGGCCTATCACCACAACCCCGGTGCCAGCCCCGCGGCAGCGACCGAGGCCGCCGTCGTGCATCTCTCCGATTACCTGGCCAACGCGATGCAGTGGGGCAGTTCCGGCGAGCGCTTCATCCCGCCGCTGAGCTTGAAAGCCTGGGCCGCGCTCGGGTTGACGACGGACGCGCTGGGACCGATCGTGGATGGCGTGGACGAGCAGATCGAAGCGGTGCAAGAGGCGTTTCTCGCCAAGTGAACCCGGGGACCACGAGGCATGAGCGAGGTTTTTGAGTCCGTTTACCCTGACTTCCTGCGAACGGGCCTGGGCAAGCTCAGCCAGCTCGACGCCCGCCGGGAACTGCTCGCGTTGTTCTCCGCGCTCGAACATTTCCGCCGTGACCTGCACGGGCAGGACGACGTGGCTGGTGTGCTCGGCGTGAGCAACCGTTACGTGGCGGGGCTGAATCTGTTTCGCGTGATGGGCTTCTGGACGGTGAATCCCACGGACTTCAGTTTCGATTTGTCACTGGCGGCCCCACCCGAGAAGCGGGAGATGCTGTCGCGGCTGGTCGGGCAGCAGATCAAGAGCGGGCAGTTCGCGCACGCCTTGCGCCACAGCGGGCCGGTGTTCTTCCAACGTGGGGGAACGGGCCACCCCGAGCGTGGCTTGCTGCATTCGCTCGCCGTGTCCAGCCAGGTGATGGGGATGTTTTGCGGCCTGTTGCACCGCGAGATGGCCCCCGCCCAGGAGGTCGCCTTCAGTTTGCTCTCACTGCTCCTCGGCGGAAGCGCCGATGCCCTGGCCAGCTTGCGGAAGACGAAGCAAATGGCCCACGAAATCGAAACGTTGAGCGAGATGCTGCCGATCTGCGCCTGGTGCAAAAAGGTACGCAACGACAGTGGCTATTGTGAGCAGATCGAGAAATACATCTCGAGCCGCTCCCGCACGGCCATTACCCACGGC
>CAYJNU010000470.1:0-6076 GCA_964371005.1 uncultured Verrucomicrobiota bacterium
GGCGATACCCACGGAGCGAACAAGCCGGGATTCCACCCGCGGTGATCGGGTGTAAACGGGCAACTGATCGCCCCTGATCGCCCGTTTCCCCGCAAACCCTGCTTGACACCGGCCCCCCCGCAGGCCAACGTGGGGGCGATCTCACTGCAAGATTCCCTTGCCGTATTGACAACAACATAAGCCCTTGCAGCGCGTGGCGGTTTGGCGACCGTGCCCGACATTGAACTTTTGGCCGCCTCCAGCGTCCAAGCAAGAGCCGGGGGAGGATTTGAAGTCCCGCCCGCCCGCAAAATTCGCCGCTGCAACAATTTTTAATCCAAAGAACTATGGCTAGAGTAAGTACGAAACGAGTTGCCAAACCAAAGGCCGCCAAAGCCGCCGCTGTGGCAGCGGCGGCGCCAGCGACTATTGCTGTTCCATCGGTCGAAGCCGTGCCCGAGCCTGCGCCGCCTCCGGTGCCGTCTCCTGCGGAGATTCCCGAACCCACGCCCGCCGCTGGCATTGTCGGGTCGGAACCGGCGCCGGTTGTCGCACCGTCCGCGGAAGCTGCGGCGGCAACACCCGCTCAGGCGACCCGCCATCCACAACGTCAGCAGCGCGGCCGTCGTAGCGGACGGAAGGGCGGACCCCGTCCAGCGCAACCTCAGGAAGAGGCATCGGCCGGAGATGAAACCGCCGCTCCGGCGAATCGCCTGCGGGACAAGGTGGTTGAGTCGATGAATATCGCCAAGCTACAGGCGATGCAGATGACCGAGCTGAACACCATGGCCAAGGAGTTGGGCGTGGAGAACTTCGGCACGATGCGCAAGCACGAGGTCATTTTCCATGTGCTCCAGAAGAACGCCGAGCGCGCCGGCGTCCTATTCTCCGAAGGCGTCCTTGAAGTGCTGCCCGAGGGGTTCGGTTTCCTACGGTCGCAGAGTTTCAACTACCTCCCCTGCCCGGAGGACATTTACGTTTCGCCGTCGCAAATCCGGCGGTTTGACTTGCAGACCGGGAACAAGATCGCCGGCCAGATTCGCCCACCGAAGGAGAAGGAACGTTTCTTCGCGTTGCTCAAAGTCGAGGCCGTGGACGGCGAAGACCCGGACAAGGCGAAGGACAAGACCCATTTCGACAACCTGACTCCGCTCTTCCCGGAGAAGCGGTTCATCCTCGAAACCGTGGCAGAGGAAGTGAACACCCGCGTGCTGGACTTGGTTTGTCCCATCGGCAAGGGAACGCGCGGTTTGATTGTGGCGCCGCCTCGCACCGGCAAGACCGTGCTGATGCAGAAGCTGGCCAATGCCATCCTGAAGAATAACCCCGAGGCTTATCTCTTCATTCTGTTGATTGACGAGCGGCCCGAGGAAGTCACGGACATGGAACGGAGTTGCCGTGGGGCGGAAGTGATCAGTTCCACCTTCGACGAACCGCCGGAACGGCATGTGCAAGTGGCTGAGATGGTCAGCGAGAAGGCAAAGCGGATGATCGAGCACAAGAAGGATGTCGTCATCCTGCTCGACTCCATCACGCGCCTCGCCCGCGCCTACAACACCGTGCAACCACATTCCGGCAAGATTCTGTCGGGCGGCGTGGACGCGAACGCCTTGCACAAACCGAAGCGGTTCTTCGGCGCGGCCCGCAACATCGAGGAGGGCGGGTCCCTGACGATCATCGCGACGGCGCTGGTGGACACCGGCAGCCGCATGGACGAAGTCATCTTCGAAGAGTTCAAGGGCACCGGCAACATGGAAGTCCATCTGGACCGCGCCCTGGTGGACCGCCGCATCTTCCCCTCGATCAACATCGAACGCTCCGGGACGCGCAAAGAGGAATTGCTCTACCACCCCGAGGAATACAACCGGGTCGTCCTCCTGCGGCGCGCGCTTACGGGCGTCCCGCCGGTTGAGGCGATGGATCTGCTGCTGGGCAAACTTAAGAAGACTCGCAGCAATATCGAATTCCTGCTCGGCATGAGCGTGGGTTGAGCAAACGCGCTTCGGCCAGCCTGGCCGCGGGTGGCAAGCATTCGAATCGGGAAGGGCGCAGGACGACCTGTGTTTCTCCAACCGGGTAACTTGCGACATCGCCCTATCCAGTCTAAATGTTACGCGTGCAATTTTCTGCTCAACCGTTCATCTCCTGGTTGCGGCCCCGCCGGGTCGCCCTCGTTCTGTCGCTGGGGCTGGTTTTGGGCTGCCGTCGCGAAGAGGTCCAAGTCTATAGCGTCGAGAAGGAGGCCCCCGCAAAGGCCGCGCCGACCAGCCCACATGCCGGTGCTGACATGGCGGCCAGTCCGCACGGAGGTATGGGCGCCGCTGCCGGGATGCCGAAGCTCACTTGGAAGCTACCGGAGGCTTGGACGGAACAGCCACCCTCTTCGATGCGCGTAGCCAGTTTTGCGGTCAAGGGGGCGGACGATCAGGCGGCGGATGTGGCGGTGATTCCGCTGAGTGGAATGGCCGGGCGGGATTTGGACATGGTGAATCTCTGGCGGGGGCAGGTCCGGCTCCAAGCGATCAAGGCCGAGGAGTTGAACTCGTTGATGACAACCGTTTCGGTGGGTGGTGCCGAGGGCAAGCTCTACGACATGGCTGGTACGGAACCGATGGAAGGTCAGAAGTCGCCACTTCGCGTGCTGGTCGCGATGCTGGATCGTGAAGGGACCTCGTGGTTTTTCAAGATGACCGGTCCAGATGCGTTTATCGCGGCGCAGAAACCAGCCTTTCTGGAGTTCCTGAAGTCGGTGGAATTCCGGGCCGAGGAACGGCCTTTTGTGATGAGCGCGGCCACGGCAGCCGCACCCTCCATGGAGGCTGGCGGCAAGCCAACTTGGACGGTGCCGACCGGTTGGCAGGAAGCCCCGGCGGGGCAGTTCCTGGCAGCGAAATTCACCATCACGGGCCAAGGCGACGCCCAGGCCGCAGTCAACATCAGCATGTCGGCGGGCGAGGGTGGCGGTTTGATCGGGAACGTGAACCGGTGGCGAAGGCAGCTCGGGCTGGATGAACAGTCGCCGGAGGAGATCACCAAGGCGGTGACCACAGTCGAGACGGCCGGGGTCAAAGCCATGTTCATCGAAATGGCCGGCACAGATGCGAAGTCCGGCCAGGCGGCGCGGCTGATCGGCGCCATGGTGCCGCTGGGCGATCGGACATGGTTTTACAAGCTCATGGGCGATGGGGGGATCGTGGAAGCGCAAAAGGCCGCGTTCACGAAGTTCGTGCAATCCGTGAAATACTGACATGTTCCTCGACCGACTCATCGCGTTCTTCACGTCGCTCAAGCTCACTGTCGTCTGCCTCTCGCTGGCGATGCTGCTTGTGTTCTTCGGCACCATTGCCCAGGTGGAGATGGGCCTTTACAAGGCGCAGAACGAGTTCTTCCGGAGCTTCCTCGTTTACTGGGGGCCAAAGGGGGCCGACTGGAAAGTGCCCGTCTTTCCGGGCGGTTACTTGGTGGGGGGCGTGCTCCTCATCAACCTGTTCGCCGCGCATCTCAAGTACTACCGGCCGGGCTTCAAGAAGATTGGCATCGTCTTCATCCACCTCGGCATCGTGTTATTGCTGATCGGGCAGTTCGCCACGGACATGCTCTCGGTGGAAAGCTCGATGCATCTGCGCGAGGGGGAATCGAGAAATTACACCGAGGTGGACCGCCGCACCGAACTCGCCATTGCGGACGTGTCCGACGCGAAGCAGGAGAAGGTGGTTGCCGTGCCGCAGGGCGTGCTGGAGAAGCAGAGCGAGATCTCGCGTCCTGAGTTGCCGTTTACTGTGCGCGTTAAACGGTTCATGCCGAATTCCACCGTGGCCGATCGCAAGCCGAATTCCACGGAACCGCCGGCGGCAGACCAGGGTTTCGGTCCGCAGATCACCGTCAAGGAACAACCCCACGTCATCGAGATGAACCGGCGCGACATGCCGAGCGTCATCGTGGAAATAACGACGCCAAAAGGCTCGCTCGGCACCTGGCTCGTGACGGAATACATCAGCCAGCCGCAGGCGTTCACCGTGGACAATCGCACGTATCAGTTGACCCTCCGCCCGCACCGCGAATACAAGCCCTACAGTTTGAAGCTCATCGATTTCCGGCATGACAAGTATCCGGGGACGGAGATTCCGAAGAACTTTTCCAGCCGCGTGCAACTCCACAATCCCTCGACCGGCGAGCAGCGCGAAGTGCTGATCTACATGAACAATCCGCTCCGCTATGGCGGGGCGACCTACTACCAGGCAAGTTTCGACACGGATAATCAGGGCAGCATTCTGCAGGTCGTGCGCAATCCAAGCTGGCTGACGCCCTACCTGGCGTGCGTGCTGGTAAGCGCGGGATTGGTGACCCAGTTCCTGATGCATCTGGTTGGCTTCCTGGGCAAACGGAAGGTTGCATGAACAAGATTCTTTTCAAACTCATTCCGTGGTGCCTGCTCGCCGTCTTCGTGGCGGAAGTCGTGGCCATCCTGATTCCCAAGCCGGACAAGGGCATCCATCTCCAGGAGTTCGGCCGTCTGCCGGCGTTGCTCAACGGCCGCGTGCAGCCGCTCGATTCCGTCGGACGCAACGCGCTGCTTCAAATCCGCGGGACCGCCGCCGTGCCTTTGGAGGAGAAGAAGTCCTACGAGTTCTGGAAGCATCCAAAGAAGCTCAAGGCGACCGAGTGGCTGATGGAAGTCATGATGAAGCCGGCGCTCGCAGACACGCGCCCGATCTTCCTGATCCATCACCCGGACCTGCTGAATGAGTTGGACCTGCGGGGCAAGGGCCAGGAGAAGTCCGGCCTGTTCTATTTCAGCCATAACGAACTCACCAATTGCCTGGAGCGATTGGACCGCGAGGGTCGCCAGGTGATGAGCGTGGACTCGCAGCTCCGCACCGCCTATCAGAAACAAGTCGCCAAGGTCTTCAACGCCATTCACCTCTACCGCCGGCTCAAGAACACCCTGCAGCCCGAGGAATCAAAGGATTTCGCGACAGAATTGGCTGAGTTTCAACGCGCCATTCCAGCCGGGATCGCCGCGCTCAAGGCACAGCGCGCGGGCACGAAT
The DNA here is from genome assembly GCA_964371005.1 of uncultured Verrucomicrobiota bacterium. Classification (GTDB taxonomy): domain Bacteria; phylum Verrucomicrobiota; class Verrucomicrobiia; order Limisphaerales; family MWDV01; genus MWDV01. Next base: position 5,030 of record CAYJNU010000470.1, read on the forward strand.
TTCGCGAAGGCGGATTTGGACCGGTTGGTGGGTTTTCTCCAGCCCTACGACGCCATGTCGCAACAAGCCTACGCGCTGATCGTTCCACCTCCGACACCGGAGACTCCGCGTGAGGAGTGGCGAAACATGGGTCAGGTGTTGTTTGACGCCGGTTTGCGTGGGGCGGCCGTTCCGCCAGCGGCCAAGGGGTTCGCCGTGATGGCGAGTGCGTATGGACGAGGCGAAATCGCACAGTTCAACCAAGCCCTGGCCGATTACCGGGGCTGGCTGGCCGCCAACGCAGTGGCGGAAATCAAGAAGGGACGCGCGGAGTTCTTCTTCAACTACCTCCAGTCGTTCCTGCACGCCATGATCATGTACCTTTGCGCGTTCGTGCTGGCGGCGGGCGCAATGTTGACCATCGGCGCCTGGCCCAATGGATCGGAGGCGCTGCGACGCTCGGCTTTCTATATCACGATGCTGGCGCTGGCGGTTCACACAGCCGGACTGTTCTATCGCATGTGGCTCGAACGCCGGCCGCCGGTGACGAATCTATACTCCTCGGCGATTTTCATCGGCTGGGCGGTGGCGGTGCTGGGCGTCGTCTTGGAGCGCATCTACCGCGTCGGCATCGGCGTGGCGGCTTCGTCGCTCGTCGGTTTTGTCACCCTCATCATTGCTCACAATCTCGCGCTCGGCGGCGACACGATGGAGATGATGCGCGCAGTGCTGGACAGCAACTTCTGGCTCGCCACCCACGTGGTCACCGTCACACTGGGCTACGCGGCGACCTTCATGGCGGGTTTCCTGGCGATCCTCTATGTGCTCGTCGGCGTGTTCACGCCGCTGCTCGGTTTCAAACTGGGGCAAGCCACGCGAGACAAAACCACCCAGGTGAGCCCGATCACCATTGGACAAGCGCTCGGCAAGATGGTCTATGGCATCGTTTGCTTCGCCACGCTGTTCAGTTTCGTGGGAACGGTCCTCGGTGGAATCTGGGCCGATCAATCCTGGGGCCGTTTCTGGGGATGGGACCCGAAGGAGAACGGCGCGTTGCTCATCGTGATC
>CAYJNU010000471.1:0-6068 GCA_964371005.1 uncultured Verrucomicrobiota bacterium
TCGTGGAAGAGCAAGGCAAGCACGGCGATCAGGCACAGGGCAACCAGCCCGAATTCCCACATGCAAGCGTTCCTCTGAGCCGGGCCGGTTAGTTTCGGTTGTGTCATGGGACGAGATTTTTCGCATTTCCAAGCGTGAACAGAAGGAAAAAGTGCGCACTGGCCCCCGCCCGCCCCGGCGCCGGGTAACACTTACGTTTGGGGCACAGCGCCGCCAAGAGAGGAGGCCGACAGCCTACCACCAGCGAAATGCCAGGTCCGGCGCAGGAAAGGCTGCCCAACCGTCCAACTCCTTCGGGAAAGTGAACGCTTCAATGTGCGTGTCCCCGAAGAGCATGATCTCGATCCTCTTGCCGCGGTAACTATGCCAGACCGTCCGTGGGTTGTTTTCATTCCGATTTCCGTGCCAGGGCCAATCACCCTGGATGATCTTGGTCGAAGGTTTCTGGCCGACTTCCGACGTTTTCATGGGCGTTGCTGCCGCGCTCCCCATCGGAGAAAGGCTGTCGCCAGTGAGATGCTTCGTCCGAAAAGTATCCATGGACCATTGCGTCAAGTAGCTGTTTCCCCAACCTTCGTAGGCTGTTGCCGTGGTCGGGACCAGGGGGTCGCCTTTGTCGGCTGGGCACGCGAACACTTCAAGCGCCTTCACGTAGGCGTTCAGGGGGCGGTTTGTCTCACTGACCGTGCCGCCGAACTCGTTGTCCGCCCCACTGGGCAACACGCCTTTCTTGCCGCCAGTCGTCGCCCACCCATCGTGGGCCGGAAAGTGGTCAGTGGAATCCTGCGTGTAGAGGTGAAAGGCAACAGCGATCTGGCGCTGGTTGCTGATGCACTTGATCCGCAACGCCCGCGCCTTGGCCTGCGCGAGCGCCGGCAGCAGCATGGCGGCAAGGATGGCGATAATTGCGATCACGACGAGCAGTTCGATTAGAGTAAACCCGACGGTCCCAGGAGATGCTCCCACACGCCACCTTGCCACGCTTGCCTTCATAAGCTTCGCAAGCCTAAACGACCGACTGGTGATAAGTCAATCGGGAGTTCGACGGGAGTTCGACGTTCCCCCTTGGTGGTGTCGCCAATCCCTTGACGCACCGTTCCATTCCGATAACCATACAATCGTGATGGCGAACCTTCAGAAGAAGAACTGCGGAGCAGAAGCGGCCGGTCACTGCCCGACCAAGCCATGACCGGTCTGATTTCCAAAGCAGTTGGGGCCATGCGGTCCCTTGATGCAGCTTTATTTCCAGCGACCTCCGTCCCGAAATTGTCCGCGCGAATCACCGCTCTTCTCACAACCGAAAAGCTGGTGGTTGCGGATGTTGGCGCTGCTGGCGGAGTTGACCCGCGCTGGCGTGAGCTTGGCGACGCGGTGAGAGTGGTCACATTCGAGCCGCGTACGGAGCCGGGGATGAAGGATCCCTCCTGTCGCAACTTCCCCATCTGCCTGGGCGCGGCGCCGGGACAAAGGACACTTCACATCACCAGGTTTGCGGACTCCTCGTCTCTCTATCGCATCAATCGCGAGCGGATGAACGACTTCGCCGTGCGGGATTGCTTCGACGTCGTGGAAGAAACCAACGTGGCCGTGGACAGCTTGGATCATTGTCTTGCGGTGAATCCGGAATGGATGCCGGACTTTCTGAAGCTGGACGTGGAAGGCGCCGAGCTTGATGTGCTACGCGGTGCTGAAGCCTGTTTGCACCAACGAACCGCTGCGCTACGAGTGGAGGTGAGTTTCGCAGAGCGGCACATGGGCGCCCCGCTCTTTGGCGACGTGGATGCCTTCCTCCGAAGCCGCGGCTATGCCTTGCACGCGCTGTCGCGGGAACTGATGATCCGGCAGAACGGCCTGCACACCCCGCTGGCCCAGCCACAACTGGTCTGGGGAGATGCCGTTTATTTTCTGACCCGGTCCGAGTTTCTTTGCCGTCTGCGCGCCCTGGCGCCGGAGCGTCGCCCGCTGGCCTTGACCCGGTTTGTGATTCTGCTGGTTGCACATCGGGCCGTGGACTACGCCGTCGAGATCTTGCGGGCGACGCAGGCGGCGGCGCTGGCAGACGCCGACCTGACTACCGAACTGGAAGCGATGGTTCGCAAGTCGGCGCGTGTTGGTTTCTGGACTCTTCCCACGCTGCTGTTCGGCTTGGCACTGGGGACGGCGATCTATGTTGGCGCCTTCCCTGTGCCCAGCGCGCGACGGCAGGCGACGTTCTACTTGAAGCGCAGGGCAGGCCAGTTTTTCTACTTGCTCTGGCGCGTTACGGCCCGGGGCGGCGAACTCAATGCCAGCGTCAGTGATCCCGCGTTATGACTCCACCCTCACGCGCATCGCGCCTCTCCTCATGGCACCGCACCCTGCTGGCCGCGGCACGTTGGTACAGCCGCTCGTCGCCGGTCCAACGCGGCAAATGGCCGTTGCAGCAGTTGGCTCTGCGCCTGATCGGACCGGCGGCATTCGAGGCCGTCTCGAAGGCGGGGCAGAAGCTCCAGCTTCACTTTCCCGACGATCGGTGTTTCGAGGCCGTTCTGTTCGAAGGCAAGTTTGAAACCGGGACTACCGAGCTGTTTCACCAGATACTCCGATCCGACGACGTCGTTCTCGACATCGGCGCGAACATCGGCTGGTATACCCTCACGGCAGCCTCTATTGCGCGCGCGGGCCGCTGTCACGCCTTCGAGCCTAGCGCGGTCGTATTCTCACGGTTGGAACGGAATTGCGCGTTGAACGCGTTGAGCAACGTCTCGCTCAATTGCCTCGCGTTGGGCGACCGGGCGGGCGCCGTCACGCTCCACACCTTCACTGGTCTGGGCCACGGCCACAGCTCAATCTCATCGCTGGGAAAGAAGGACTATTCCATCTCGCAGGTGACCATGATTCCACTCGACCAGTACATCAGCGAGCAAGGCGTCCAGCGGATTGATCTGATCAAGATGGATGTCGAGGGCGCCGAGATGGCCGTGTTGGATGGCGCCGGCGAACTGCTGCGCGGTTCCACCGCGCCCATGTGGATCATCGAGATGAACTGGGAAACGGCGCGCGACTTCCACTACGAACCGAAGGCGCTCATAGAGCGGTTGCTCGGGATCCGCGCACACAGACTTTTCCGATGTCCCACCGGCTGGGGTTCGGTCGTGCCAATGTCTTCGGTCACGGACTTCGAGCAAGGCGATAACGTGCTTTGCGTTCCCGAATCGCGGTCGGACCGCGTCCGCCATCTGTTGTCACCAAGACTCCGGTGAATTCTCCATTCTTCACGGCCGCGCACCATGCCAAGCACGATCAAGATATCCGTTGTCACCGCCTGTCTGAACAGCGAGCAGACGATACGCGAAACCATCGAGAGCGTCCGGCAGCAGGATTACCCGCACTTTGAACACCTTGTCATGGACGGTGGGTCGAAGGACGCGACGCTCAAGCTGCTGGCGGAGTATCCGCATTTGAAGGTGGCCTCGCAAAAGGACGAAGGCCACTACCACGCCATGAACCTGGGCGTGGAGCGGGCGACCGGCGACGTGGTGGGGATTCTCAACGCCGACGATTACTACCGGCCCGGGGCGTTCCGGAAGATCGCCGAGGCGTTCACGGCGCATCCGGACTGGGACGGCTTGTTCGGCGACTTCGTATTCGTGGACGGCGCCGGGCAGGAAATCTACCGGCGCCAGGAGGCGTGCTTTGACTACAACACGATGCGATACGCCTTTGGCTACATCTGCCATCCGGCGTTGTTTGTGAAGAAGGCGGTGTACGTCCGCCACGGCGGTTACCGGCACAAGGACTTCAAGAACCTGTGTGATTACGACTTCATCCTGCGCATTGCCAAGGCGGGGTGCCGCGTCGGCGTGCTGCCGGAGTTCATCGTGAACTTCCGTTACCACGACTTCGGGCAGTCGCTGGACAAGCGGGTGATCCGGAATTTCCAGCGCGAGTGCGAGCAGGTGAAACGGGAGAACGGCGTGCCGGGCGGGCTGCCCGGCCGGCTGTTCTACGTGTATGGCCACGCGCGGCGGCAGGTGCAAAAACTCCTCCACCGCGGTACGTGCGATCTCATCCCCGCGCCCTGGCGGCTTCGCAAACGCATGAAGGAGAAGACCACGTTCTCCTCGAATATCGGCATCGACAAACTCCAGTAGGCGGGCCGCACCACCGCGAAGGCGACAAGAGGCGGAGCGGCTACTTCCATGAGCCGCTCTCCGTTTGTAGTCCCGGCTTTAGCCGGTTTGGGTCACGCACATCGGGTAAAGCCGGAACAAACGCGGTGTCGTCGTGGTTCATGGCCCCGGTGCGTGGTGACACACGCAACGCATTCCCTCGACATCTTCCCGTTTTCGCGTCTTCCCTGTTCAATGCCACCTGCTGCGACCGGGGGACCGGTCGCGGTCCGGCGTCGGACTCGGCGCGGAATCAGGGATTGACATGGTCTGCCATTGCTCCAAAGTCCTGACGCCATAAGGAAGCATGGCTCAGATCAACCATCATGTGGGAAGAAGAGGCTACCATGAAACACGGACCCGCTGCGTACAACCACCACTTCACCCTCGTCGCGCTCGTCGCGGCCATCGGCGGGGCGTTTGACGACGGCCAGTGTCTGGCCGGAGACGCCCCCTGTGCGGCTCCGCCGGCGGGGCTGGTGGCCTGCTGGACGGGGGAAAGCAACGCCCTGGACCGCGTGGGGGGCAACACCGGCACACTCCTCGGCGGGGCGAGCTACTCCACCGGGAAGGTGGGGCAGGCGTTTTCGTTCAACGGCTCGAGCGGCTGCATGCACATCCCTTACTCGTCCAGCCTGGCGTCGCCTGCCTTCTCGGTGGAAGCCTGGGTCAAACCCACGGCGCAAGTTTCAGACGCGATCGATCAGGAATTGATCTTCGGGCAGTCTTTTGGGCAGTGGCAACTCTCAGTCCGTCGCGGCACTACGGGGGTCTTCGTCGCGTTCTTTTTCCGCACCGCTGAGGGCAGCTACCCGGGGGTTGTCAGCGCGAACCAGATTCCAGTCAACGAATTCAGCCACCTTGTGGGCACGTGGGATGGTGCCGTGCTGAAGCTTTACATCAACGGCGCTCTCGACGCGGAATCCACACCCGGCGCCGTGCCGAACGACTCCGGGTGTTCGTTCTTCATCGGCGGCCTGAGCGATTCCGGGTGCGCTTACGCCGGCCAGTTCTTCCAGGGCTTGGTGGACGAAGCGAGCTACTACAACCAGGCGCTGTCGCCGGCGGACGTGCTGGCCCTCTACGCCGCGGACAGCGCGGGCAAGTGCTGGCCCCCCACCATCTCAAGCCAACCGGCCGGCCAGGATGTCTTCGTCGGTGAGCCGGCGATGTTCAGCGTCCTGGCCGACGGCACACCGCCGCTCAACTACCAATGGCGGCACGGAGGCGACGCGATTGCGGACGCGACCAACACCACGTTTTCCCTGGCCCACGCTCAACCTGGCGACGCGGGCCTTTACGATGTGGTGGTAACCAATGCCCACGGCACCGCGTTCAGTTCCAATGCGCTGCTCACCGTGGCGCCGCTGCCGACCTGTGTCACGGCGCCGCCGGGCTTGGCGGCGTGGTGGCGGGGCGAGCACAGTACCGCGGATGAGGTGGCGGGGGGCAGCGGTTCGCTGGTGGGCAACGCCAGCTACGCCGCAGGCCGGACGGGCGCGGCCTTTCGCTTCGACGGGACGAACGGGTGCGTGCGAATTCCCTACACCAACACCCTCTCCGCCTCCAGTTTCTCCGCCGAGGTGTGGGTGAAACCGCTCGCGCAAGTGGATGATCCGACGGGTCAGGAACTGGTGTTTGGCCAGAGCTTTGGTCGCTTTCAGGTGTCCGTTCGCCTCGGCACGAACGGGGTGCGTCCGGTGTTGATCTCCCGGGGCACTTCGGGCGGTTACTGCGAGGTGCTGGCCACCAACGAAATCCCGATGGGCGTCTTCACGCATCTGGTCGGCACTTGGGATGGTGCGACGATGCGGCTGTACGTCAACGGCGAGTTCCAGGCGCAGAGCACGCCGGGCATCTCGCTCGTGAATTCGACTTGCCCGCTGTTTCTTGGCGGCTTCAGCGATCCGGTGTGTG
>CAYJNU010000472.1:0-6029 GCA_964371005.1 uncultured Verrucomicrobiota bacterium
CTTGCGGCCATCGTGCGTTCGCGCGCCAACCGCACGCCGCTGGGCGCAATATCCAGTCCGGTGACATGGAAGCCGGCTTGCGCCCAAGCCCGCACGTCGTGGCCGGTGCCACAGCCGGGCACGAGCACCGTGCCGTGCGGCAGCTTCGGATGCGCGGCAAGGAAATCCACCAACCCCGGCGCCGGCGCGCCCTTGTCCCAGCGCGTGTCACCCATTTGGTAGCACCGTTCCCAATGACTTGGATGGGCAGAGGAGTTGGACATGGACATCTCGAAGGAGAAACTCAGGGAATCATGGAAGGCAGGGACTCAACGACACAAGCTGGCTGTGTTCCACCCCGGACTTCTGAGTGAACGCGACCCGCTGCATTCCTCGAATCCTGAGTGCCTACCTCACGGCACCCGCGATCACCCCATCCACCAATTCCACCACTTTCGGCGCGCGGGCCGCGACGTTCGTGTCGTGCGTGGCGATGATCAGCGTGGCCTGGCGTTCGCCACGCAGGCTCAACAGCAGTTCGATGATCTCGTCGCCGGTGTGCGAGTCGAGGTTGCCGGTCGGTTCGTCCGCGAGAATCAACCCGGGTTCGTTGATGAGCGCCCGGGCGATGGCCACGCGCTGCTGTTCGCCGCCGGAAAGTTCGTAGGGCTTGTGTTCGATACGCTCCGCCAAGCCCACGCGCCGAAGCAGTTCTCTTCCCCGCGCCTCGGCTTGGGCGGCATCCACGCGGGCGATCCGCGCCGGGAGACAGACGTTTTCCAGCGCGTCCAGTTCCGGCAGCAAATGATATGCTTGAAAAATGAAACCGACATGGCGATTGCGGAGTCGCGTGTGCGCAACTTCGGAAAGTCGGGCAATGTTCTCGCCGTTGAACCAGATCTCACCCTGGTTCGGCACGTCGAGGCCCCCGAGCAGATGGAGCAGAGTGCTCTTACCCGCGCCGGACGCCCCACGGAGGGCCAGGAATTCTCCGCGCGTCACGTCGAGGCTCACGCCACGCAGTACTTCCAGCGTGCGCCGGCCCATCGGATAACTCTTGGTCACCGCGCGGGCCGAAAGGAAAGGCTCGCTCACGGCAGACCTCCGATTGGGGGAGCAACATTCAACAACCAACATTCAACGTCGAACACCCAAGTGCCGGCGACGCAGCAGCGCCCTGGACGTTGAGCGTTGAATGTTGAATGTTGCATGGCTTCCCTTCTACTCATGGCGGAGCGCCTCCACGGGATTGAGCTTGCTGGCGCTGCGCGCCGGGAACGCCGCCGCCGCCAGGCAAATCAGCAGCGAGCCGCCGCAAATGATCAGCACGTCGCCTGGAACGACGAGCGCGGGGAGCCGGTTGAAACCGTAAATCGAAGCGGGAAACAACTCGAAGCCCGTCCACTGGCGCATGACGTTGAGGAACTCATTGCGGTAGGCGATGGCGGCCAAGCCCATCCCCACCCCCGCCAGCACGCCCAGCACGCTCACAATCAGGCTCTGGCCGAGGAAGACCCACATCACCTGACGATTCGTCGCCCCCAGCGCCTTCATCAGTCCGATCTCGCGCGTCTTCATCACGATGAACGTGATCAGGGTGCAAGTGATGCCAAACGCCGCCACAATCACGATGAAGAACAGGATGTAAAGCATCACGTTTTTCTCGACCAGCACCGCCATCATCAACGGGCTGTCTTCCATCCAGGTCGTGACCTCATACTCCGGGCCGACCTGGTGCTGGATTTCGCGGGCGGCGGTTTGCGGCTGCAGTGGGTCGTACAGCGCCACCATCAGCCCATGCACCGTGTCGCTTTCATCCAGGTCGCAAAGCGTCTGCGCGTCCTCCAGCGACGTAATGATGAACCCGGAGTTGAACTCATAATGCCCGGCGTCAAAGACACCGCGCACCGTGTAATCGTCCGGCACGCGCACCACAGCTTGCTCGCGCTTCTGCTCGTAGCTGTCCTTCATCCGGCGCAGGTCCTTCCACGAATACACGGTCACGCGATCCCCCACCCAAAGGCCCATGTTGGTGGCGAAGACGGACCCGATGACCAGCCCTCGGTTGCTGACATCGAACTTGCCGCCAATGATCTCTTTCGGCAACGAACTGACCGTGGCCTCGGCCTCTGGGTCCACGCCGCGCACGACCGGAACGAAAACACTTTTCTGACCCGACACCGGCTGAGTCTCCACGAGCACCTGGCTCAGCACAAAGGGCGCGACGCCTTTAACGAGGCGGTTGGTGGCGATCTGGCTGGCCACGAGCGCGTAGTCGCGCATCGTGTCGCCTCGGGGCACAACCTTGATGTGGGCGTTGAAGCCGAACACTTTCTCGCGGAGGTCGTGGTCAAAACCGCTCATCACGCTGATAACGATGATCAGCACCGCCACGCCGAGCATGACCCCGAGGATGGAGATGAGCGTAATGACCGAGACAAACGTCCGCTTCGGCCGCAGGTAACGCAGCGCCAGCAGAAGTTCAAAGGGCAGTCTCGACATCCGCGGGAGGCTAGACACCAAGAGGAAGAGTGTCAACGCGCGCAGCGTGCTTGACCCGCACGGGCCTCCACCTGTCTAATCCCCTCGGCCTTCCGCCAAGCCGGCGGATCGAGATTTATGAAACCTGTGCCCACAAAATCGGAACTGTTCACGCTCAACCGCGACCGCCTTCGGAAGCTGCTGCCGAAGAACTCGCTCGCCATCCTCAACGCCAACGACGTGATGCCCACGAACGCTGACGGCACGATGGGGCATCTTCAAAACTCCGACCTGTTCTACCTCACCGGCATCCACCAGGAGGAGACCATGCTTGTCCTGGCGCCCGACGCCTTCGACCCGAAGCAACGCGAGGTTCTGTTCCTGCGCGAGCCGAATGAGCACCTCGCCATCTGGGAGGGCCACAAGCTGACGAAGGAACAGGCGACGAAGATTTCCGGCATCAAAAACGTCCGCTGGCTCAGCGAATTCCCCACGGTGTTTCGGCAGTTGATGTGCGAGTCGGAACAGGTATTCCTGAACACCAACGAGCATCACCGCGCCGTGCCGGAGGTCGAGACGCGCGACGCCCGGTTCATCCGCGAGTGCCAGCGACGCTATCCGCTCCACACCTACCGGCGGCTCGCCACGTTGATGCACGAACTGCGCGTGGTAAAGTCGCAACACGAGATTGCGTTGATCCAAGAAGCTTCGCGCATCACAGGCAAAGGCTTCCGGCGCGTGCTCAAGATGACCAAACCCGGCGTGAACGAGGCCGAGATCGAAGCGGCGTTCGCGCATGAGTTCATCCGCCGCCGCGGCTGCTTCGCCTACCCGCCGATCATTGCCAGCGGCGCGAACAATTGCATCCTGCACTACGGCCAGAACGACCAGGTCTGCCGCAAAGGTGAGCTGGTGTTGCTCGACGTGGCGGCGGGCTACGGCAACTACATGTCCGACCTGACACGCACCATCCCGGTGAGCGGTCGCTTCACGCGCCGGCAACGGCAGGTGTACGACGCCGTGCTGCGCGTCTTCCGGCAGATGGTCAAGGCGATGGTGCCGGGCAAGACGATCCTGGATTTGCGCAAGGAAACCGAGGAACTCACGGCCAAGGAATGCGTGGACCTCGGCTTGCTGAAGGCGGCGCAGGTGCGGAAGCAGGATCCGGACAATCCGGCGGTGAAGAAGTATTTCATGCACGGCGTCTCGCACCCGATCGGGCTGGACGTTCACGACGTGCTCTACGCCCGGCAGAAGATCGCTCCGGGCTGGGTGCTGACCTGCGAGCCGGCGATCTACATCCGCGAGGAAGGCTTCGGCATCCGACTGGAGAACACCATCGTCGTCACCGAAGATGGCCAGATGGATTTGATGGCGGACATCCCGATCGAGGCGGAGGAGACTGAGGCGCTGATGAGGCGGTGAAGGCGTTGCGCACGCGCGGTGCTGGCGGCGTCACGCTCACCGCCTGAAGGCGGAACTACAAGCAAACGCCGATGCACGGCGGCCCCGGTTTGTAGTCCCGCGTTTACGCGGCCGGCAGTTCGTAGTTCCGCGTTTACGCGGTTGGCGGTTTGTAGTTCTGCGTTTACGCGGTTGGCGGTTTGTAGTTCTGCCTTCAGGCGGTTCCGGCGGCGCTCTTCACAAAGCGGCCTCGTCCCATCCTTTGCCATATGCCCCCAGCGGGTACGCCTGCCAGATCCGCCGCGCCTCATCGGTGCCCGTTTGCGCCAGGTACTCCGCCGCACTGCTCCAGCGCCACTCCGTCCAACGCTCCGCGTACCCATGATGCACGGGATTGTGATGCACGTAGTTCAGCGTCGCCCAGTAATGCCGATCCGACCGCATTGCGCGGTCGGCCGCCCGGAAGAACACCTTGCGCCCACGCGTCCGCTCCTCACCGTTCCACGCATGGGAGGTGCGTCCGTGCAGTAGGCCAAGCACCCGCAGGAGTTGCAGAACATCCAGCGTCTCGATCAAGGCGTGGTAGTGGTTCGGCAGAACGCACCACGCAAACACCCGGGAGTCTCCCTTTGCAAGCGCCGCCAACAAGTCGCCGCTGAAGGCATCCATGCGCTCCGGCGAATAGCCGATGTGCGGACGATGCTCGTAGCAGGCGGCGCTGATGAGAAAGCGAAGGTGACCGAAGTTGGGCCGGTGCGGCGGCGAATGCCACGGATACCCACGATCTCTCCGCCACGCGAGCAACTCCTCGCGTTGCTGGGGCGTGAGCTGTCGCCACAGATATCGGGGCTGGGACACGCCGGCAATGTATCCGCCCAGGCCGGAGATTAAACAAGGAAGTTCGCGCCCCGGACCGCGTAAACGCGGGACTACGAACTCCGCTCCGCCGGTCAAGCCCAAACCGCTCGCCCTCTCGCCCAGATGGCGCCGCGTCCGCTTGTGGTTCCGCCTTCAGGCGGAAACCGTCAAATCGGCCTACCGCACCGTGCCCATGAGCTTCTTCAGCCACGGCACGCTGGCCAGCAACGCGAGCGTGGCCCCGCCCACCCACAGCGCTTGATGCAGGAAGAAGCCCGCCAGCGCCTGGCCGTCCGTCGCGGTGAAATCGCCCGCCATCACCCCGGCGAGCTTGTTGCCCAACGCCGCGGCCAGAAACCAAATCCCCATCACCAGCCCGAGCAGCGCCGGGGGCGCCAGCTTGGTCATCGTGCTCAACCCAACCGGGCTGACGAGGAGTTCGCCGACGGTTTGCAGGAAGAACAGGCCCACGATCCACAGCGGACTGACTTTGCCATCCATCGTGAGTTTTGCCGCCGGCACCATCAGCAGGAACGACACTCCCAGAAACACCAGGCCCAGCACGAATTTTGTGGGCGAGGACGGCTGCCGGTCGCCGAGCCGCACCCACCACCACGCGAACACCGGCGCCAGCACGATCACGAAGAACGAGTTCACCGACTGGAACCACGCCGATGGGAATGCCCACCCGAACAGTTCCGTTCGTGTGAGTTGGTCGCCGAACAGCGAAATCGTCGAGCCCGCCTGCTCGAAGATCGCCCAGAACACCAACGCGGCGAGCGAGAACACCATTACGGCCGCGATGCGCTGGCTGTCGAGGTTCGCGCGCAATCCGAAGCCCACGATCGCCGCCACCGGCAGCACCACGTAGCCGTAGCGAATCCACTCGAACTTTGGATTCGTGTCCGAGAGCCGCACCAGCGCGAAGAGCACCGCTGCCCCGAGCACCACCAGCGCGAGCCGTCCCCACGCTTGCGGCGACCGCACCGCCGGCGGGTTGCCGACGTGCTCGATCCGCCCGCGCGTAAAGGCATAGACAATCAAACCAATCACCATGCCCACGCCGGCCGCGGCGAAGCCCCAATGCCACGAGTGCAGCGGGTCAAAGCCCCAGGAGGCCAGCCGGTGCTTGAACATGTCGCTTTGGGCCAGCCAGCCCGTGACCAGTGGCGCGGTGAACGCACCGAGGTTGATGCCCATGTAAAAGATCGAGAAGCCCGCGTCGCGCCGCGCGTCGCCCGGCGCATTCAGAGTGCCGACCATCGTGGTGTTGTTTGGGTTCAGCAGGCCGGTGCCGCCCGCAATCA
>CAYJNU010000473.1:0-5915 GCA_964371005.1 uncultured Verrucomicrobiota bacterium
ACACGCCGATGCAGGAGACCTTCGGCGTTATCATGCTCGCGCTGGTCAAGGGTGTGCCGAAGGTGCTCACCGTCCGCGAGATGATCGAGCACTATCTCGAACACCGCCACGAAGTCGTCCTGCGCCGCACGGAATTCGAACTCCGCGAAGCGCAGGATCGCATGCACATTTTGGAAGGCTTGCAGATCGCGGTGGACAACATTGACGAAGTGATCGAGATCATCCGCAAGTCATCTTCGCCGGAAGTCGCGTCCGTTGAACTTCAGCAAGCGTTCAAACTGAGCGAGAAGCAGGCCAAAGCCATTCTCGATATGCGGCTCGCGCGCCTGACCGGCCTCGAACGGCAGAAGCTCGCGGATGAAATCAAGGAACTCACCAAGCGCATCGCGTTCCTCGCGGAACTCGCCGGCTCGCGCACCAAGCGCATGGCCGTGGTCAAAAGCGAACTCGTCGAACTGCGCAATAAATTCGGCGATGACCGCCGCACCGAAGTCGTGGACGACACGGGCGAAGTCACGATCGAAGATTTGATCGCGCAGGAAGACATGGTGGTGACGATCTCCCACGGCGGTTACATCAAGCGTTTCCCGGTGTCCGGCTTCAAGAAGCAGGGGCGCGGCGGACGCGGTGTGCAGGGACAATCCACCAAGGAAGAGGATTGGCTCGAACACCTCTTCGTTGCTTCCACACACGACTATATCCTCTTCTTCACCGACAAGGGCCGCTGCTACTGGCTGAAGGTCTACCAGATTCCGCAGCTCGGCAGAGGCACGCGCGGCAAGGCGCTCGTCAATCTCATCGAACGCAGCGCGGAGGAGAAGGTCAAGGCCTTTGTCACCGCGCGCGAGTTCGATCCCGAGCACTACGTGATCATGTGCACCAAGAACGGCACGATCAAGAAGACCAGCCTCGATGAGTTCTCCAATCCCCGTTCCTCCGGCATCATTGCATTGAACATTGCGGACGGCGACGAGCTGATCTCCGCGGCGCTCACCGACGGCCAGAGCGAAATCCTGATCGGCACCAGCGAAGGCAAAGCCGTGCGCTTCAACGAGCAGGACGTGCGCCCGATGGGACGCGCCGCCACCGGCGTGCGTGGCGTCAGCCTCAAACCGGGCCTGCGCGCCATCGGCATGATCGCCACGAGCGAAAATGCCAGTGTGCTCACGGTCACGGAACTTGGCCAAGGGAAACGCTCGAAGGTCAAGGACTTCCGGCTCACCAAGCGCGGCGCGGGCGGCGTGCTGGCGCTCAAAACCACGCCCAAAACCGGCCCGATGGTGGCCATGATGGAAGTCGCCGAAGATGACGAACTCATCATCATCACGGCGAACGGCGTCGTCATCCGCACGAGCATGGACAAAATCCGCGAGATGGGACGCGTCACGCAAGGCGTGCGCTTGATCAAGCTCGACAGCGGCGACAAAGTCGCCGACGTCGCCAAAGTCGTCAAGGACGAGGATGAAGCCACGGATGCGGAACTCGGCATTTCCGAGGGCGGCAACGGCGAAGGATAGTGCTTATTCGGCGGCTCTGTCCGCCGCAACTCTGCCGGAACAAAACAGAGGTGAATAATGAATGCTCCATCATTCGGTCACCTGAAACACATCATTGCACTCTGCGGTTTTCTGTTCGTTTTTCAAACCGCCTCTGCCCAACCCGCCGTGTTATGGACACGGCAATACGGCGGCGCGGGCGAAGACCGCTGCCATCACATTGAAACCACGTCTGACGGCGGCTTCATCATCGCCGGACTCAAAAACAACGATTTCTGGGTGATCCGCATCAACAGCGACGGCGACAGTCTGTGGAGCCGCACGTTCGGCTATGGCGGGCCTGACCTCGCGCTGTACGCGGCAGAGAATGCAACCGGAAATATCTTTGTCTTTGGCGTCGGCTGTCTGGATAACGTGCAATGCGGTACGTGGCTGGTGCGACTGACGGCAGAGGGCGAGACGATCAACACGCAGTTCCTTGATAACGGTGTCGCCGAAGCGATCCGCCGCACCTCCGATCAGGGGTTTATCATCGTCGGCTCCACACAAGCTCAGAACGACGATTTCTGGATGCTGAAAGCCGACGCGGACGGGAATGAAGAATGGTCGTCCACACTCGGCGCGCCGGGTGATCAGGAAGTGCATTGCGTCTGGCAGATCGGTGATGATGGCTACATTCTCGGCGGTCAGGCTCAGCACAGTGTCGCGCGCCTGCAGCGGGTCACGGCGATGGGACAGAATATCTGGGTTCACAATTATCCGGCCCAGGGCGCTTCGTCCTGCCGTGGAATCACCGTCACCGCGAGCGGAGATATTGTGTTTGCGGGACACAGCGATCCGATCACCGGCGGCATGGCTAATTTTATGCTGATGAAAGTGGACGCCCAAGGTGACAGCATCTGGAGACGTCTCTACGGCAACGGGTTGGAAGACGAATTTGCGTACGATATGATTCCGACGCTTGATCACGGCTACCTGCTGGTCGGCGAGCGCACCAACCCGGACACCGCATACGCTGTGCGAACCGACTCGACAGGCGACGTTCTGTGGTCACAGTTGTATGGTGGGAATTCAGCATTCTACTCTACGCTCCAAACCGCAGACGGCGGCTACCTGCTCGGCGGACAAATCAATGGGGATGTCTATCTGGTGCGGCTCGGACCGGAACTGGTCACGCCGCAGAACCTGACCGTCTATCACAGCGGCAACGATATCGTGCTGCGCTGGGCGGATGATAATAATCCGTTCTATCGCATTTACAGCAGCACCTCGCCCGCCGGCCCCTTTGAAACGTTGGAAGGCTCGACCGCTTCCCACACACTCACAATTCCCGGTTTCAGCGACGCCCCCATGTTCTTTGTGGTTGTCGGCTGGGATGGGAATTGACGAACAACCCGTGAATGACATCGACAAATATCTTGCATCGCTTCCGCCGGATCAATGGTCGCTCCTCCGGAAACTGCGCGAGACGATCAAAGCTGTCGCGCCGGATGCCACGGAGCAGATCAGTTACGGCATGCCGATGTTCTTTCATCACGGGATGCTCGTGGGTTACGCGGCCTACAAGCACCATTGCAGCTTCTTTCCCGGCGGGATCGTGGACGACTTTGGCGACGAACTGGAGGGATACAAGATCTCGAAAGGGACGATCCAGTTCACCGTCGAGAAGCCGCTGCGCGTTGCGCTGGTAAAGAAGATCGTCAAGTTCCGGCTCGCGCAGAACGAGGAAAAGCAAGCCAAGAAGTAGTAGTCGTAGGGGCCGATTGCATCGCCCGTTTGCTTTCAAAAAAAGTAAGTGCAACGTAGTGCCGCATATTTCCGTGTTTGCTCAGCACATGGAGGTTCGTAATGGAATACCTCATTGTCATTGTTGCTCTAATCGGCATCATTAGCGCGCTTGTCGGTCTCTTCTTCCTCGGCTGGTCGCAGAACCAGTCGGCGACCCTGCTGATTTTCTCGCTGTTGCTCGTACTGCTGCGCGCCTTGTGGGATCTCCCGCTCAGACTGATTTGGATCTGGTTGCTGGCGACGATCAGTCTGGTAGCCGGATTCTACGTTCGCACGCGGCGAACATAGCTCAAACGTGACTCTTGAATACGCCGTCTTCGCATCTTCGATTCTCCGTTGTTTTGCTTCTTGATCGACGCAATTGAACACCACACCTCCTCATAAGAACCACGTCACGTCCCCGCGCGAGCGCGGACTGATCACCAGTTTCTGGCTTCCGTTCATGGCCGGCACAATTGATGTCGGCGCCGTGACGCTCTCCGCGCTGATCTGCTACTGGCTGCGCTTTGATACGGCGCTCTATGAGCTTGTGCCGCCGGAATGGCAGCCGAAAGTCTCCAACTACCTCTTGTTCGGTCTCGTGCTCGGAACCGTGTACGTGATCGTGTCGTGGTCGTACAAGAATTACGCGTCGCGGATCCGCATTCCGCTCGAGCAAGAGATCGGCCGCATCCTGCGCGGCTCGCTGCTGGCGATGGGCGTCGTGCTCGCCGGCATCTTCTTCTATCGCGAGTTCACGTACTCGCGCGCCGTCTTCCTGATGACGCTCGCCCTGATGATTCCCGCTCTGGTCGTGGCGCGGGCGCTCTTTCAACGCGTCCAGATTGCCTTGTTCCGGCGCGGGATCGGCGTGCAGCGCGTAGCCCTGTGGGGAGCCGGCGAGGTCGCGGCCAAACTCTGGAAAGACTTCGAGCGCAGCCGCGCCCAAGGCTTGGAACTGATCGGCGCGCTCGGCACGCCGCCGGTTCCCGGAGTTCCATCGCTGGGCGATGTGCACGCACTGAAGGCGCTTGTCTTCGAGCATGGTCTCGATCTCCTGATCATGGCGCCGCTGCCGGGCGAGGAAGACAAAATGGCCGACGTAGCTAAAGCGGCGGAAGGATTGCCGCTCGAGCTGCTCTACTGCCCGCCCACGCCGGAGGTCACGCGCTCGCGCATTCGTGTGGCCGAAGTCGGCGGCCGTCCGATTCTGGAACTCAAAACGATTCCCATGTCCGGCTGGCGCTACGTGATGAAGCGCGGCATGGATTTCGTTTTCTCGTTCCTCTTCCTGCTGGTGTTCTCGTGGCTGTATGGCCTGCTCGCGTTCGCCGTCTGGCTGGACAGCGGCAAGCCGATCTTCTATAAGCAGAAGCGCGTGGGAATGGACGGACAGGAATTCGACATTATCAAGTTTCGCACGATGCGCGCCGACGCCGAAAAGCAGAGCGGCCCGGTCTGGGCCAAATCCGGCGACCCGCGCACGACCCGCATCGGCAAATTCCTGCGCCGCTGGTCGCTGGATGAGCTGCCGCAAATCTGGAATGTGCTGGTCGGCCACATGTCGCTCGTCGGCCCGCGTCCCGAACGTCCGCATTTCGTGGATGAGTTCTCACGCCACATTCCCCAGTATCTCGACCGCCATCGTGTCAAGGCCGGTGTGACTGGCTGGGCCCAGGTTAACGGCCTGCGCGGCAGCGATTCCACAATCGAAGAACGCACGGAGTACGATCTCTATTACGTCGAGAACTGGAGCCTCTGGTTCGACCTGCGCATTCTCCTCCGCACGATTGCGGCGGTGATGACGGGTAAGGGAGCTATGTAACCGAGACTTCCTTCGCCTCTTCCCCCATGCTGATGGGGGAAGGATGAAGGATGGGGGGTCGGCAAAGGAGCGATGTAATGCGATGTGATCGGGCCGCGGCCTCCGCTCGGCAGCCCAGGTGGATTTTCAGGTTTCGATTTTCAATCTTTTCCTACATACATCACCACGCAAATAGAGGAGATACACACGATGCCTCGTCGCGCATCCGCCCCCAAGTCTGATGGGCCGAAAATTTCTGACGCTACGGTGAAGCGGCTCTCCAAGTATTACCGCACGCTCCAACACGCGATTGCGAGCGACAAAACCACGATCTCGTCGGAAGAGATCGCGCGCCTCAATGGCCTCACGGCGGCGCAAGTCCGCAAGGACTTGTCCTTCTTCGGTGCGTTCGGCCGCCGCGGTCTCGGCTACAACGTGATCGACTTGCATCGCAACATCAGCCACATCCTCGGCCTGCATCGCACCTGGAACGTGTGTCTGGTCGGGGCCGGCAACATCGGCACGGCGCTCATTCACTTCAAGCAGTTCGCCGAGCAGGGATTCGTGTTCCGGCTGATTCTGGACAGCGATTCCACCAAGCACGGCCACCGCATCAACGATCTGGTGATTCAGAACTTTGACCGCTGCGATGACCTGATCCGGCAGGAAAAAATCAAGATTGCCGTCGTGGCGGTGCCGGCCGTCGCCGCGCAAAAGGTCGTGGACCGGCTCGTGCAGGCGGGTATCAAAGCGATTCTGAACTTCGCTCCGATCACGATCCTCGTCCCGCCCGGCGTCCATGTCCGCAATGAGAACATGGCCATCGAAATCGAAGCCCTCTCCTACGC
>CAYJNU010000474.1:0-3566 GCA_964371005.1 uncultured Verrucomicrobiota bacterium
GCCTCACGCTGGCCGACATCGGCTGCATCAACGGCCACGGCAGCGGCACGGACGCCAACGACAAGGCGGAATCGCGCGGCGTGGCGAAGTTCATCGAGAACCAGTCCATCCCGCTGGTTTCTACCAAGTCCTTTTTTGGCCACTGCATGGGCGTGACCGGTCTGCTGGAGGCGACGAGTCAATTGCTCGCCATGAACGCGGACTTTATTCCCCCTACGCTGAACTTCACCGAACCACGACCAGGCTGCACGCTTGATTACGTTCCCAACGAAGCACGAGCGAAGGATTACCACGCGTTCATTTCGGCGAACTATGCGTTTGGGGGGAACAATGCCGCGGTGGTCATCTCCCGGGCCGACGCGCCGGCGACCCCTCCGCAGGCAGCGCAGGAACGCGTCGCGATCACTGGCGTCGGCACGATCACAGCTCTTGGCCCAGGCATCGGACGGACTTTGGAGCGGCTGCGTGCCAATTTTGTGGGGCTCGCACCGGTCACAAGCTTCCCGTTGCGCGAGTCAAAGAGCCGGCTGGTTGGCCAGGCCGTGCCGTTCAAGGCGGCGGACATAGATCGGCGCATTGATTTCGCGAGCCTGAATCCGATCAGCCGCTACGCGGTCGGCGCGGCCAAGCTGGCGCTGGATCACGCCGGGTTGAAGGTCACACCAGCAACCGGTGATGACGTGGGTGTGGTCCTGGGGGTCTGCAACGGCCCGTCCGAGATGGGCCACATGGACAGCGTATTCCGCAGCGACAACTTCGCCGCCGACGTGACGAGTTTCTCGAACGTCACGGCCAACTCCACGGCGGGCTGGGTTTCCAACACGCTTTATCTCAAAGGCGTGAACGCCTCCCTTTCCCCCGGGCCTCATGCCGGTCTCCAGAGCCTCGCCTACGCCTACGATGCGCTCGTGGAAAAGCGTGCCCGCGTGATTCTGGCAGGCGCGGCAGACGAGGTCTATGCGCAGACGTTCTACAATTACGATGGCATCGGTTTCCTCTTCTCCGGGGCGGCGGAGGCGGACTATCGCCTGCGCCCAGACTCAGACAAGCAGAAGGTCCTCGGCGACGGTGCCGCCATGCTCTGTCTGGAGACGGCCAGCGCCGCCCAGGAACGTGGCGCACGCATCCTCGGTGAGGTGCTCGGTTACGGCATGAGCATGGATGGGGAGGGCTTCCATGAACCGAATCTCGGCCGCGCGGGCTTGGTTCAAGCCGTGCAACTGGCGCTGGCCCGCGCAAACGTTCGGCCCAACGAGGTCGGCTTGTTGGTGTGGTCGCCCCAAGGCAACCGGCAAGACTTGAAAGTGCTCCAGGCGGGCGAAGAGATTTGGGGCGAGGTCTTCGCCCGCCTTCCCCTGGTCACGACCACCTTCAACACCGGGTTCATCGAATCAGCCTCGATCCTGGTCAGCCTCGCCGCCACGCTGGCGGCGTTGGAATCGGGCTCGGAGTTGTGGCCGCAGCGCACCGGGCTGCCGCAACTCGACGAACGAACGCCGACTGGCATCCCTGACATCATCCTCGCTCTGGCCAGTACGGACCTGGGCTACAACTACGCTGCCGTTATTCGGCGCGGTTGGAAGGTATGAGACGCCGCGTTGTCGTCACCGGCATGGGGGCGCTCTCGTCCGCGGGAATGAACTTGGCGGAGGCCCGCGAAAACTTCATCGCCGGCAACTGCTGCCTCGCGCCGATCACCGATCCGCGTGCGGCGCCGTTGCGGGCGCGTTTCGCCGGTTTGCTGCGCAGTGCAGATTGGCGAGTTGGTCTTCCGCCCTCATTCGCTGGTTTTGATAAGCACGTGGCGATGGCCTACGTCGCGGCCTGCGAAGCCCTGAACCACGCGGGGGTCACCCCCGCAGAGTTCGGTCGGCGCTTGGGCTTGATCTTCTCCACCTGCTCCGGCCCCATGCTTTTGATTGAAGCGCACTACAAACGGATCGCGGGTGGCGACCCAACAATCACCGCGGAACAACTTTTCGCCAAACGCTACTACGCGGGCGCGACGGTGCTCGCTCAGACGCTGGGGATTGGCGGGCTGAGCACGACGGTGGTCACGGCGTGTTCCGCCAGCACAGCGGCGATCGCCTTGGCCGCCGACCTTATCCGCTGCGGCCAATTGGATGCGGCCTTGGTGGGCGGCGCAGACGCGTTTGCACTGTCCACCCTCGCGGGTTTTGACGGCTTGAAGGCGACCAGCGCCAGCAAGTGCGCGCCGTTTTCAAAGCCGCCAGGGCTGAACCTCGGCGAGGCGGCGGCGTTTCTCTTTTTGGAAAGCGCCGAGGCCGCAGTCCGGCGGGGGGCGCGTGTCCATGCCGAGTTGCTCGGCGCGGGTATGAGCAACGACGCCTATCATTGTTCCGCTCCCGATCCAGGGGGGCGGGGGTTGGCGGCGGCCATGCGGCGCGCATTGAGGGATGCGCAACTCGTACCAGAACACGTTGCCTACATCAATGCCCACGGCACCGGCACCGAGGCCAACGACAAGGCGGAGTGCAAGGCCCTGCTGAAGGTCTTTGGTGAACGTGCGGCGCGCACTCCCATCAGTTCCACCAAGTCGCTCGTGGGCCATTGCCTTGGGGCAGCCGGCGCCATCGAGGCCGTGGCTTCCATCGTCTGCGCTGAAGCGGGCGTGCTGCCGCCGACGGTGAGTTTCACCGAAGCGCGCGAAGGTTGCGCGGTGGATTGCGTGCCGCAGGCCGGGCGGGCATGGCCCAAGCCACGAGTGTTCCTCAGCAACAACGCCGCGTTCGGCGGGCACAACGCCAGCCTTGTGTTGGCCGTCGGCGATTCCAAATGCACGCACGCTGGGGCGGCGGAACGCCCGCTCGCCAACGCTCCCATCGTCATCACGGGCTGCGGGGTCGTTTCCGCGGCGGGCATCGGGACGGACGCATTGATGAACGGACCAGACTCGCCCCCGAAGTTCCGCTCGGTTTGCCTGCCGGGATTGCCGTCCGTATTCGCAGGCATGGTGGATGAAGAGGCGGTGATTGCGCATGACCGGCGGTTGAACTTGCGCCCGATGGACCGTTCCAGCGGCTGGGCCACCTTGGCGACTCGACTGGCCATGTGCGAAGCCAACTACCCGCAAACGTCAGCGGCCCTGGCGGACCTCGGACTGTTCTTGAACCTTTCCGCCGGCCCCTCGTGGGCGGAATCTGAATACTTGACCGCCTATTTCGCGAACCGGCAAGAAGTCACGCAACTGGCGGCGTTCCCCTACATCGTGACTTGCTCGGTCGCAGGCAATGTCTGCCGCGAACTGCGCCTCTCCGGACCCAATGTCACACTAAACGGCGGGCCGGGCGCGGGACTGTTCGGGTTGCCCTTCGCCATCGCGGCTCTGCAAAACGGCCACGCCGGCGCGTTGCTGTGCGGAGCGGTGGACGAACTGTCCGAACGCATTCTCTCGGACCGGTCGCTGGCCGGCGAATTCACCGCCGATCCCGTGCAGGTCCCGGGTGAAGGCGCGGCGGTGCTGATGCTGGAAACGGAATCGCATGCGCGACAGCGCAACGTGGAACCTTTGGCCGAGATCCGGGGCTGGGCGTGCGCTGCCGCTG
>CAYJNU010000474.1:3576-5913 GCA_964371005.1 uncultured Verrucomicrobiota bacterium
GTGCGACGTGGTGCGGGAGGCACTGGCCCGCGCCGGCGCTGATCCCGCGGAGCTGACAGCGGTTTGCTTCCACGGCGACGGGGCTCAACTGGGCCGATTGTTGGCCGCGTTCCCAGCCCTGCCGCGCGGGCGCGCCAGCGTGGCCGATTGCACGGGCGCGCTCGAAGCAAGCCAGCCGTTGGCGGACTTGACATGGGTCTTGCGACGGCAGGCAGACGCGCCGCCGGGCCGATGGCAGTCCCTCCAGGTTGCCGTTTCCCCGCACGGAACCGCTTGCGCGGTGGTGTTCGGTTCCTGTTGAGTTCCTGCCGTGGTTGTCTGGCGTCCGCACTGCCGGCAACCCGTTGGACGGACGCCCCAGTCGGCCGGCTTCCATGATATTGACAATTCCCGGTGGGGGCAGTAGAAGATCGCCCAATCCCGGGGTTGGTGCTTTAGGGATGCTGGAGCACAGGTTGTCGCTGTGCCGATGAGGCATGCGATACGCAGCGGCCGGGAGTAAAGCCAAACTCAGTCGGTAGTGAATGAAAGAACCACCATGAAAAACGTCTCACTGAAGTGTCTGCTATGCCTTGCGCTGGCCGCAGGAC
This sequence comes from uncultured Verrucomicrobiota bacterium, assembly GCA_964371005.1. Lineage (GTDB taxonomy): Bacteria > Verrucomicrobiota > Verrucomicrobiia > Limisphaerales > MWDV01 > MWDV01. Next base: position 4,167 of record CAYJNU010000474.1, read on the forward strand.
TGCCAGCTTCAACCGTTGCGGGATCGTTTCATTTTCCCGTTGGGCTCACCTACGCCAACGGCGCGTACGACGTGTTGGACAAGGTGAAAGAGAGTCTGGAAAACGAAGGATTCGATGTGGACGACAGCTATGTTATTCCGGTCGGCCTCACGTTGAATCCATACTACGAATGGGACTCCGGAATCGGGGTGGGTCTGAGTGTGGGCCCCACGATGTTCCTGGCGTCGGAACGGAACACATGGGGTGGTGGAGGGTGGGACGACAGCGACGTTGACCTGTCATTCGCCATTCCGGTCGGTGGGTTCGTCCGCTATACGTTCCTCCGTGACCGCGACTTCTCGCCCTACATTCGGGCGGGCGTCAAGTATCCGATCACGGACGGCGATTACATTGAAAACGGCCAGATCGGTTTTTCCGGTGGCGTGGGGGTGGACTTCTTCCGGACGAAGAAGGTGCAGATGATGTTGGAGGTGGGCTACGATATGTGCAAAGTGGACGTTGGCTCCGCTGCGGGGGGGCGAGAGGATGTCACGTTCTCAGGGTTGACTGCGACCATCGGCGTCCAGTTCTGACGGCGGTGCCGGTCGCGCCGAAGGTGACCCTCTCCTCCGTGGCCTGTCACACTGGCGCTCCAACGGCAGCCGTCATGTGCATGAACCCTGTCGTGAGACACGCGGCAGGGTTCTTCCGTTGGATGGAAGTGAGTGGTGCGGTGCTCCCGCGAGTAGTCACGAAACACCGGGGGCGGGGCGCGTTGCCTGAACCGCGTCCGCCATGGCATTCACGCTGGCCAACACGCGCTTGGCCGTTTCCGGGTCGGCGATCTTGAGTCCGAACTGCTTATCCAGGGCCACCACCAGTTGCAGAGCATCCACCGAATCCAAACCAATCCCGCCGGGGCCGAACAGGGGTTGCGCGTCGTCGATCTGTTCGGGCGGCAACTGGAGCATGAGGTTCTCCACCATCATCTGTTTGATTCTCGCCTTCAATGGTAGCGAATTGTCCATCGGTTGGTATGTCGGTTTTCTGCTGGCAGAAGGCTGGGGAACGACTGGTTCCGGCGCAAGCTGGAAATGCCGGAACACGCCAGGAAACGCTGGCCCGTAAACGCTCTTGCATTGAGCGAAGGTCGTCAGTATCACATCTGCCATGAGCGATTCCGGATCAGAGAGACCGCTGGGATACCGCTGGCTTACCACAACATTCTCGACAGTCACCCTCGCCGCTGGCTTGATTTTCCCGATCACCGTCCATGCCCTTTCCTACAAACGGACGGTGCGCATCGAATCCACGCCCAGCGGGGCTACGATCATCGCCAATGGGGTTCAGGCCGGCGTGACGCCGCAGACATTAAAAGACTATCGGTTCAACGATGATGCCCCGCTGGAGTTGATGGTATCCGCCAAGGGTTACGAGTCGCAGAGCAGGTCGGTGACGAAGATCGAAGCCAAAGAGTACCCGGGGGGCTCAAAGGCTGAAATCGCGCTTTCCTTCAAGCTTGAGCCCCTGGAGAAGAGCGTGCCGGTGCGGCTTGAAGCCGGTGCGGGCGCGAGGTTCACCGTCAATGGGGTGTCAGTCTCCGCCGAGACGACGCTTCCTTTCACCCGCAAGGACTCGAAGAGTGATTGGAGCAAGGTGACTGTCCGCGCGGAGCGTGCAGACCATGAACCTGCGGTCAGAGAGATCGACGACACCCAAGTGGATGCGCTGCCGCTGGATGGACAGCGCCGAAAGCTGCAATTGAATC
>CAYJNU010000475.1:0-5900 GCA_964371005.1 uncultured Verrucomicrobiota bacterium
GGACTGGTGAGCGTGATGCTGAAGCCGTTCGTGCTCTCGGCACGCGCCAGCTCACTGAAACAGCACGACTGGTTCTCATCCTTGATGAGCCGCCCGGCGCTGTCGTAGGTGAAGGCTAAATGGTTGGTTCGGGGATCCGTCAACGCCGTGAGCAATCCGCCGGCGGAGTAGCCAAATTCGTAGGTCTGGTTGGCGGGATCGCTGATCCGGGTCAGCCAGCCCTCCGGGTTGACCGTCAACTCAGTGCGTTGCCCGAACGGAGCGACGATCGCCGTCGGTGTTCCGTCTAGTTGGCGCTCGAATGTCGTGCGGTTGCCGTCGGCATCCTGGATCGCCGTGAGCCGGCCCGCCGGGTCGTAATCGAACGACAGCAGCGTGACGCCGTTCAACGCGTTCACCGTGCGCAGGTGACGGCCATTCACGTCAAAAAAGAAGACTTCGCGGCCATCCTCGGACGCGATACCGAGGGAAGCCGGGCCGAAGCCGGGGAGATTCGGACCGACGCGGCGGACACAGCGATTGCCCGTGTCCGCGATGTATAGACTCCCGTCCGGTGACAGCGCCAGACCGTCGGGCCAGTAAAACCGCGCTTTTCGGGGCGGTCCGCCGTCCCCGGCGAACCCGGCGGAGAAGGGTCCCTGGCCAGCGACGGCAGTGATGAGGCCGTCCGCGCCTATGCGTCGAACCCAAGCCCCCTCGGTGACGTAGATGTTGCCGCCGAGGCCGACGGCAACACTGTTGGGTGAGTAAAGGCAGGCCTGGGTGGCGGGGATCCCGTTCACGTCCCAGTGATTCGTGCCACAACCTCCGCCGGCGATGGTGCTGATCCTGCCATCCGGCGCCACGCGACGGATGCGAGAGTTCCCCCCGCTCTCGCAAATGAAGAGGCTGCCATCCGGCCCCAGACAAATATTACGAGGCACGAACAGGATGGCTTGCGTGGCGGGAATCCCATCGCCATCCGTCGAGCCGCCGCCAGCCACTGTAGTTAAAGTGCCGTCCGGCGCGACACGCCGGATGCGATTGTTATCCTCATCGTTGATGTAAATGCTGCCGTCGGGCCCCACCGCCAGGCCGCTCGCGCGGTTCAACTTCATCTGAGTCGCGGGGCCGGCATCACCGTTGAACCCCGCTTGCCCGGCAATGCCGGCCACCGTGTGGATGATGCCGTCAGGGGTTATATGGCGGATGCGCTCCCATTCGGAGACGTAGAGACTTCCATCAGGCCCGACCGCCACGCCGAACGGGAAGACGACGGCGTTTGTCGCCGGCGCGCCGTCATCAAGCCCGCCTGCCGAGCCTGTTCCGGCGGCGCTGCTGATCATGCCGTCCGGGGTGACACGGAAGACACGCGATCGATCCGTCGCGATGTAGTAAGAACCGTCCGGGAGGAAGGCAACGGAAGTGGGGTGGTTAATGTAGGCCGACGTGGCGGGAACCCCGTCCGGGAAGTAGTACGAACCGGCGGGATCTCCAGCCACCGTGTCCGCGAAGTCCTCGATCGTCCGCGGCGATCCGCCATCGCCCGGATGGAGCAGGCGCTGCCCGGGGATGTAGGCATGGTGAGCGTTCAACGTCCAGCCGCCCAGGCTCTGCGCGCGTGCATCCCAGGTGCCGAATGTGGTCTTCAATTCCTGCCAAAGGATGATTTCGCTTCGGGCCACGGAAATCGGGACGCCATTGCCGTGATACCCGAAGGTGCGGAACAACTGGGCGGCCTCCTGGTAGAAGCCGTCATAAACGTAGCCGATACGGATTTCGACTGTCTGCGGCCCCTGCACCTGCCGCCCATAGGCATCGCGTCCGTCCCAGACGAAGTGGTATGACTGATTGACCTGGGGCGGGAAGCTCTGTTTGAAGACCTGCCCTGCCACCCCGATTTCCAACTCAATCCGCTTGAGCGAGGGGGGCACCGTTTCGCGGCTCACCGGGATATTCGCGGCATAGGCCCCTGTTCTGCCCGACGTGCGGTGGCTCGCATAGTGAAGCCGGAAAGGCGTCCCGGCGACGCCGACTGACTCGCCGAGCGTCTGGCTCTGAATTCCGATCACAGAATAGCCTGGCAGAGAGCACTGCTGGGGTGCCGCCGTGGAGTCCACCGCCGCTGTCAGCATCGCGTCGGTAATCGTGGGGGCGACGGCATCCAGCGGCGGTCCCCAGTTCCAGTTGCAATCCCACGTCGAAAGGTGCGGCAGCGAGACGCGCCACAGGCTCTGGCCCGGGAAATACAGATTCGCGAGTTTCGCGCGCTCGGCGTCGTTGATGCCCAACTCGGTCAGGCTTGCCGCGTCGTTGGCCGCGCCGTCGCCGTCAATGTCCACTTCAACCAGGCCGCCGGTAATCTTCAGAATCCTGATGATGCGGCCATTGTCGTGCGGCACCCAGGTGGCGCGGTCGTTGTCGTAGTAACCCACCGGCACAATGCCACCGACCGGGAAGCCGAGGAAGTTCTCCACGTAGAAAACCACCGGCTTGCTGAAGACCACATCCTTGCCGCCGACCTTGATGCCGTTGGCCACCGCTTCGTCGGCGCTTAACTCAACGCAGTAGGTGTAGCCGATATCGGGCGGCAGAGCTGCGGGCATGGATGGCGGACCGCCGGCGCCGACCGTGTATTCGGTGGCCCGGATGCTGAGGTTGGTCACGGGCTGCGGGGTGCCGTCCGGGAGGAAGATGCTCGCCTCCGTGCCTTGCGCGAACAGCAGCGTGGCACGGCGCGGGCCGTCTTGATCCGAACTCACGCTGCCTTGGGCGACCTGCACGGGCGCGCTGGAGGAGAGATCAATCGTGGTGACTTGGGCGTCTCGCACCAGCAGCGTCACGTCTGGCACTTCGGCATAGTCCTGCCAGGAAACCGAAACCTGCCGTTGCGCGGGGATGTGTCCCGCTTTCTCATACTTCACGGTCAGGTAACCGCCCCCGTTCACCGCGAGATCGAACCAACCGTCGAGCCGGCTCCAAGTCTGGCCCAACTCCGGGTGGCCCAGCACGGTGATCGCCACGCCCGGCAGCGCCGCGCCCTGGCGGTCCAACACGCGGCCCCGCAGCACGCCTGCCTGGTGCGGCGCGATGGCGTTGGAGGCCACGCTCGTCTGGACGGCGGTGGTCCCGGTGTAGAGGAATTCGGTGCTCCCGCTGACCGTGGTGGGGAGCGTCGGGTCAGCCGGCGGGGCGATTGAAACCGGATTGGGCGGTAGCGCGTTGGTGGCCACCTGCCGCAATCGGAAGAACTGCTGCGCGTTGGTGATCGTCACGGCGATCGAATACTCGTTCGATTCCAAGCGTGGCCAGCCGGCGACCGCCTGCCACTGACTGCTGTTCCCGAGGCGATCCAGCGTCTCGGGCACGAACGTGCCGTTGGTGTTCGGCCAGGTCAGTTGGAGTTCAGATGGTCCGGTGGGGTGTGCCGTGAGGGCGGGACCGTTGTTGGAGGAAGTCTGTGCCTGTGTAACCTGGAGGCCCAGGCAGAACAGGAACAGAACACGGGGAAGCACGATGAACTTCGTCATGGCGACACCTTTGTTCTGGGCTTTCGTTTTTGCTCGCTCGACTCTCTGAAGGTGGGACGATGCAGCCTGTCCAACCGTTGGCGATTAGAACACTCCTCCCGCACCGATTCAAGCAGCGTTTGCCGCTTGCCACGGTCAACGGGTCAGGGCCGCCCACCGAAGTGCCCATCCCCGGCAGGCTCAATGTGAGCGTGTTCTCGGCGATGACGGCGTTGGCCATCGCCACGTCTTGGTCGGTCAAACCGCGGACGTAAGCGTTTGCCGTCTTGGCAGGGCCCGGGGATGATCTGTTGGTCGCCAGCGACGAAGGTGGTGCGTTCGACGGGGAAGTGAACGTCGGCGCATTCACAAGTGCCTTGGCCAGCCAGTCTGGCGTAGGCACGGTCTGGGCGGAGGCTGGCCCTACAAGCCCCAGCAGCAATAGCAAAGGGACAGCCGTGGCCGGCGCCGAGTCACGTCGAAATCGAGCGAGGGATATAGGTTCTGTCTTCATGCATGAATCAATGATATGCCGAGAGTGAGACTGAACCCCGCGCCCGTGCGGCGGAAGTGCTATCGTTAACTCGTTTGGTTGTCCTGGTTCGCTCATGATTCACACGTACCTGTGCAGCGGCCATACATGCAATTGCAGGAACTTGGTACTCTTGGCTGCGTCGAAGCAGGAGGTTGTGTCGCGGTGGCGTCGAAACCCTCACTTTCCCCAGGCTGCGTCCCTTTGTTACCCTTTCCGATGGACCTCATGGCTTCTAGCAGCCTCGCCCACCCCTTCCAGAAGGAGACGGCCGCGTCAATCTGCCACCGATTCGGTACTTGAGTCCTGCTGAGACACGGATCACTGGTACCGGTTGAAGTTTTCGGCGTGCCAATTGGAGACGTTTTCGGCAGTCCTCCGATCGGTTCGATTGGGCTCGAGCTGAACGTGATCATCTGGGTGCCGCTCGGGTCCCACGCACTACTCGGTCCATTGAGACAATACGCATACAAGTTGCCGCCATAACCCCGGAAGAGAATCGGGTCCTTCGCCGTCCAGCGGGCCGTGCGGGGGTGATAGTCCCGGGCGCCGAACCGGATCAACTCATGGTCCGGGTCCGCCATGCCGCCGGCGAAGCCGAAGGGCAGGTCAATCGCCGGCGCGGTATCGAGCACCACATTGCCGAAGGCGTCGTAATCCACACGTTTGATGACCGTGCCGCTGGCGTCCACCACCAAGCGCGGGCTGGCAAGCTGGTCGGTGACGATGTGGTTGGTCGCGCCGTTGCGGATGAAGGCCACCGGCGTCCAACGTCCACCGTAAATGAACGTGGTGCGGAGCGCGCCGTTGCGGTCGTATTCGGCCAGTGGCATCAGGCCTTCGCCGTAGAGCCAGGCGTGGGTGCGGACGCCGTTCACGGCACGGGCGATGCGCCGGCCCCGGCTGTCATGCAGGTAAGTAATCTGCTTTCCACCCGGTAGGTCCACGCCCGCCAGCGTGCCGTCGGTGTTGTAGTGGAACGTGGTCATGACGCCTGAGAGCCGCGCGGTCTGAACGCGGCCATCCGCATCGTAGGTGAGCGTGCGAATGCCGGCTTGCAGCAGTTTGTTGTCGGCGTCGTAGTGGTAATCGGCGGCAGTCAGCGTCTCGCTGGTGAGCGTGTTGGTCACGCCAATCCGGTTGCCCACTGCATCGTAGGCGTAGGCTTCCACCGTTGCGCCGTCGCGCTTCACTTCCACGAGTTGGCCGACAGTGTCGTAGGCGTAATCCCAGGTCACGGCCGTGCCGGCGATGGTTTCCGTCTTGCGCGTGATGCGGCCCAGCGCGTCGTAGCTGCGATCCACGCGATAAAGCTCCGCGCCGTGCCAAGCGATGGCGTTGGTGATCTCGCCGAATTCGTTCCGCTGGTAGGCGATGGTGAACGCGCCTTCAGCGATGCTTTCGAGGAAGCCGTTTGTGCGGTTGTGGGTCAGGCTGATCGGGCCGGCATTGGTCAGCAGGCCGTCGCGGTCGTAGCCCAGCGGCAGGCTCAGACCCGCGTAGGCCAGTTGAGTCACGCGGAAGTCGTTGTTGTAGGCATAGCTCACGGCGCCAGTGACGACGCCGCTCCACGTTGCGCTGGTGAGCAGGCTGCCGTCGTAGGCGAAGTCCACTTGCTGGCCGTCGCGCGAAGCGGCAGCGGCGAGGAGGCCGTTGGCCGCGTGGTAAGCAAAGGTGTGACTGCCTTCTGGCGTCTGGAGGCTCGCGAGTTGGCCGTTGGTCGCGTAGTCCCACTGGAGCGCATGGCCGGAGGGGAACTGGCGGCGGATGAGTTCCTTGTCCTTGTTGTAGGTGAACGTCTCCGTCGCGCCGAGCGGGCTGCGGTAGGTTTCCATCAGGTCCTGTGGCGTGTAGGTGAACTGTTGGTGGTTCGTGCCGTT
>CAYJNU010000476.1:0-5883 GCA_964371005.1 uncultured Verrucomicrobiota bacterium
GGCTTAGAGCATCAACTCTGTGACGTCAAACTTGGCCTCGTATTTCCCGAGAATCTTGAGGCTGACTTTCGCTCCGTCGTTGCCCCGTTCGGCATCCATTTCAAGCGGGGTCTCCTGCCTCGCCTCGGATTCCTTGAGCAGCGCCTTGAGCACGGGGTTCTTATCCTTGCCGAACACGAGCAACTCCAATTTGCCAGCGCTATCCCGCTGCACGCCGAGGACACACTGTGGCACTTTGAATTCTTCGCCGTCTTGGGTTTTCACCGTGGCCACGCGCAGCTTCTCGGCGGACACGGCTTCGCCGTCTTTCATCAACGTCAGCCGGAGCAGCCACAATTGCCCAATGACCACGACCTTGCCGTCAGCTTTGGCCAGCGCCTCGGCCGTGAGTCTGGCCTCGGGCAACACCATGCCGCCGAACTCGCCGTCGCGCAGGGCGACCGGCTGGGTGAGGTCCACACTGGTGGGAATCGGTGTGCCATTGAATTGCGCGGTGTCGGCGCTGACCAGCTTGGCGTACTGGAGCGCTTCCTCGCGGGAAAGCCGCTCCTGTGCGGAGGCGAGTTGAAGGGCGGTGAGCAGTGCGACGACGATGAGATTGCGTTTCATGTTTAGTTTGATGGTTGTTGCCGTTACAGAACTGGTAACGCCCCAAACCAAGCGGCGGTTACAACCAGCACGGCGCTGACGATTCTGCGAGTCGCCGGCCGGGGCGCGCAACGGAGTGTGTGTCCTGCTGGCCACGGATTTCACCAGTCTGGTCTGGCAGTTGTTCTGCGAGACGAACAGGCAGGCCCGGTCGCTACTGAACCGGCACTTTTTCGGGGATGACCTTGAAGAAACGGCTCAAGTCGCGGTCGGTGTTGGCGATGGCGGGTTTCGCTACGATCCAATCGTTGAGCTGGGCGGTCCGCAGGGTGTTCCCCTCCCGCCAGCGCCAGGTTTCGACGTGGCCATCAGCGAAACTGAGCGTCCCGGCATTGTTGTGGCGCGTCGCCGGAAAACTGATCCACGTCCAGAGCGAGGAGCCGAACATCGTGAGGGCGTCCGGGGCGTTGATGCCGAATGCGCTTTGCTGGATGCTCTTCTCGTGTTCCTCGATGAAAACAGCGGCTCGGCTCGGGCCCGGCCGTTGAATCTGGCCCAAGCGATGCCAGCAGATCTCATAACCCGGATCACTCGGTTTGTCCCGGAAGTTCATGTACATGCTCATCGAGACGCTGCGATTGCGCGGGACAACCCCTTGGTCGCGCACGGTGGATTTGTCGGCCGGGCAACGATAAATGCCGAGGGACTGGTTGTAGCGGTAAAGGACGCCCCGTTGCAAATTGTTGGGCGTGGTGTCGGTCCAGGCGTTGCCTTGCAGCCACGAGTAAGGGTCGGTCGCCCAAGCCTCGCGATTGCCGATGTCGTCCTCGTTCAGTGCGGTGTTGGCGGGTAGGTGGTCCGCGCAATCCTCGGTGTACATCTGCCAGCAGACCTGCAGTTGTTTGAGATTGCCAGAGCAGGCGGTCGCCAGGGCTTTGGCTTTGGCTTTCCCCAACACCGGCAGAAGCAAACCCGCCAGAATCGCAATGATGGCGATGACCACAAGCAGCTCGATCAGCGTAAAGCCACGCTCCGGAGGAGACGCCGGACGCCAACCAGTCGGGGGTCTTAATTTCATAGAAGTTCTGACGCTGGCGTCACCGGGATGTTCAAGGAGTTTCATGATGTCAGACAAACGCGACTCCATACACAACGCGCAGGAGGGCACACCGGTTACACACCTGAATAGCCTCCCGGTAGAAAAGTCGGCGCGCTCAGCCAACGCAGACGGCCATCCCGGGTCAGCGCCATGCGTCACTGATACCCAGACACGGCAGAAGCGCGATTGCGGGGTTCGCCGCATCCGGCTTGCTCGGTTCTCGTTGGGTTTGGGTTTGCCGTTTCAGTTTCTTGGCGCTCCGCGTCTTTAGATCCAGCGCATAAGTCTTGTCCCTCTCGTTTACGAGGATCAAGCGCTCCCCGTCCAGTCGCATCTGCTTGACGAATACCCATTGAACGTCGTGCTCAAAAAACGGGCAGATGCACTTCCAATAGACGGTCTTTTTCCAAAGCTGCTCGCCAGTGGTGACATCCCAGGCCGCCACATATCCAACCGTTCCTCTGTCGTTCGGAACCGTGTAGCGGACGCCTTCGTGAATTACAGGCTCAATCACTGGAGCAGGAACCCGCTTGGCCAGCCCAGTCAATGGAAGCATGAGCATGCCGAGCCAAACGAACCTGGCCATTCTTTGTGCAGTGGTCATCGTGGTCGAGCAGCTTACGGTTTCTCTTCTTTGGGCGGCTTGACCTTCAGCACATCCAACGTGAGGTCGCCGGGCTTGGGCTTCATCGCCTCGAACGCCGTGCGTTGTTCCGGCGTCAGTTCCGCTTCCACCTCGCCGACCAGCCGCCAGATCACGTTCGTGCTGCGCGCAATGGTATCGCTCCGGATAGCTTGCAGTTCGCGCACCGCCTTGTCCAAGTGCCCCTGAATCTTGGCGCCCTGCTCCGGACTGGGTTTGACCGTCTGCTCGAAGACTTGCGCTACGTGTACGTTCCAACTCTCGAGATCGTTGCGCTTCTCCAGTTGCTGCCGCGCGGAGCGATGCCCCACCAGCCAGCCCGCCGCCGCGCTCACGATGACGATGGCCGCGAGGCACAGGATGATTCTCCAATGTCTGAACATGCTCATAGTCGCCAGGCCAATTGCGCCACGGTGTTCTCAACGCCCGGGTCCAAGGGACGCGAATCGCGCAGGTGCGGGAATTCGAGGATTGCGCACACTGCGAGACCCGCAAGAGCGCAGACCAACCAGCCCAAGGCCATCCGCCGCCAGACCGATTCCAGCGCCGGTGCCGCGGGCGAAAGCCCCGCCGCGAGGACGCGTGTCGCAAAACCAAAAGGCGCAGCCTCGTCGCGCGGAGACGCCTTACGCGCTCGCGCCACACAACGCTGCCACTTTGAGTCGAAGTCATTCATATCTTTCCTGAGCTTTGAAAACTTTCGCCAGCTTCCGCAGCTTGTGCCGGGCGCGGAAGGCCCGCACCTTCACCAGCGCGCCGCTCCAGCCGGTCAGTTGCGCGATCTCTTTCACCGACCGCTGCTCCAGATCGAGGAGCATGAGGACCAGCCGGTCGTCGGGCGGCAGTTGGCCGAGCAACTTCTCCAGCACCTCGCGCGCAGACGCAGCCGTGGCATCCAGGGGCGCGGCGGTGTCGGCCAGCATGAACTCCAACCACGCGGCTTCCTCTTCCGAGAGATCGCCCCAACGCCATTCTGGCCGCCGCCGCTCGGCGCGCAACGCGTCGAGACAGGTGCGCACCGCCAGCCGCGAAACCCAATGCTCGAACGGGATGCCCGCCCGATCCGCATATTGGTCGAGCCGGGAAAACAGCTTTACGAAAACCTCCTGGGCCAGGTCCTCTTCCAGCGTCCGGCGCGGCAGATGGCTGCGCACAATGCGAATCACGAGCGGATAAAGCCGCTCGACCAACGCACGCGCGGCGTCTTCGTCCTGCGCCCGCACCTGGGTGAGGAGCGGGGTCAGGTCGCTTTCTTCGGTCCGCATGAAGCATGTCTTTCTGGAACTCGTCAAAATATCAACGCCGAAAGCTGCGCTGTGGTTACACTGGCAAGCTTCTCCCTTCCGTCCGTGGCAGCCGCCAAGGCGCGGGCAGGTTCAAACGCAGAGACGCCGAGAACGCAGAGCCACGCGAAGTCCTGCCAAACGAACTTCTCGGCGTTCCTCCGCGTCCTCTGCGTCGCTGCGTTGGGGGAGTGCATCCGCATGCAACTTCACCGCGCCGAGCCTTTCCAGTGGTCAATGCACAGCCAAGTCAACGTCCCTCACCGCCGCGCTTCCAACGGCGTGCCGCCCAACTGCGGCGGGTAGAAGTAACCCATCGTCTGCATGGCCACGTCGGTGCGGTAAAGCCGGTCTTGCATCAGGCAAACGCGCCGCGTTGTGGCCGGCACGGTTGTTGAGTAAACGCGGATTTCGCCGTTTAGCGCAGTGATGATTTCCTCGCGCCAGTCACCAATGCAATCCGCGATGGCGACGATGCGCCCTTCGATTTCTCCAACCTTCTCGCGCGGCCACTTGTAGATCGTCTTCCCGACGACGAAGACCTTCGTCGGACCATCCAGCCAGAAGATGGCTTTGGGCGACAGTTCGCCGAGGCTCTGGTCGGAAAGCCGTTTGCCTTGCGCGGTGTAAAGCCAGTAGTTCGTGCCTCCTTTGGCCTCGCCGGCATAGATTTCCATCCCCGGATGCTCGGCGATGATGTCGCCCAGCATGCCTTGCGCGTGGACATGGACGGTCGGCTCGGGGCAGCCCCAGAGCACACGCCCGGTGCGTCCCTCGACGACACACACCGCGTTGCTGCGCTGGCGAGTCTCCAGGCCGTAGAAGACCTCCAGTCCGGGCCGCGCCGGGGCCACGTCTGCCACGTAGCAAATGTCCGGATGTCCCTTGAAGGTGCTCCACAGCGGCTTGCCATCGTCGTCCAGCACCGACGAGCCCAGCACGACTTCATCCCGCCCGTCCTCGTCCAGATCGGCGGCGTGCATCCCATGCATGCCCTGACCGCGATGCTTCTGGTATTCGCCGCTCGCCTCCCACGACCACTTGAGCGCGAGCATCGGATCGTAGGCCTGGACCTTGATGATCTTGTACGTGCCCCGCTCGACGATGAGATGTGGACGATTGCCGTCGAGATAGGCGACGCCGAGCAGGTTGCGCGAATAGTAGTTGTAGTCGTCGAAGCCCTCGCGGCTCGGCCACGGCAGGCGCTTCCTCACCTGACCGGTCAGGCCGTCGAGCATGACAAGATACTCCGGGCCGCGCTTCACGTGGCCAGTGGGCTCGCGCGGGTCGCCGTCGCCCGCCTTGCAGAACACCTCCGCCTTGCCGTCGCCGTCGAGGTCATAAACAACGATGGGCGAATACCAAATGCCCTCCTCGATGGCCCAGCCCATGTCGTAGCGCCACAGGAACGTGCCATCGTGGCGGTAAGCTTCGAGCTTGTAGGTATCCTCGCTCTTCTTCCAGTAACCGGGTTGCTGATAGGGATCCGTGTTGAAGTCGGGCTGCTTGACGAGGTAATCGAGCTGCCCGTCGCCGTCGAAATCCGCGAGGCCGACCTTCTGGGCGCGGTAATTTCCCTGGAGCTTGAAGCGGAGGCAAGAGGTCTCGGCAGCTTGGACGGGTCGAGTCACACGCCACTGGCCTTCGGAAGCGACAGGTTCAAGCCGATAGAACCACCGATTCCCGTCTGCGCGGGCGTCCACGAAATCGCAGGAATCCGCGACAGGCTTCTGCGTCAGGGTTTGCCAGGGGCCATCCACTGATTTGGCCCGTGAAACGTGAAACGTTATGTCAGGCGGATCGGAGGCGAGCAGCCGCCAGCCGACATACACACTGCCGTCCTTCTGCGGGAGCGCCACCACGCCGCGGTCGAGATGCTCGATGGCTGGGAGCGGCAGCGTTGAGGCTGAAATTAGAGCAGCGGCGACGACGATGGTCACGATGCGGGAAACCGTTTGCATGGACTGCATTCTTTCCAAGCCCGCTGCCGGAAGCAAGCGCCGCCCACGTGGAGACGCTGCTGGTCGCCGCGAGGCCAGCCCCAATGGGGTAGGGCATGAATAGCCGCAGTTGCAGCCTGCGGATTCAGAGGTTGGGAATTGTACGGCCCTGACAGGGCGGAATTGGTCGGTGGTCGGTGTTCCGTGAGCTGACTCCCACGGTTATTCACGTTGAGCCAATTCGCGGCTTATGGGGTATGCAATTCCGGGCTGGATTTGGGGCACCGGCGGAGAGAGGATGCGATGCATGGCAGCCAGGAAGAAAACACC
>CAYJNU010000477.1:0-5878 GCA_964371005.1 uncultured Verrucomicrobiota bacterium
GTCACCTGGTGCGCACCCTGCGCAAATTGGACCTGTCCCCCGCGGCGGATGTTCCCAACAATTGTCAAACCCATCTCGATTATCAATGCCCCGTCTCGCGCGCGATCCTGCGTGGTGAAAACGTTGGATAGTAAAAAAAGGTGAAGAATGAAGTTATATCGTTCCCTTGGCGTTCTGCTGATCGTCTCATTTCTGCTGGGCGCGTGCGGCGCGAACGGCGGAGGTGGGCCATCGCTTTTCCCGACAGCCACCCCTTCGCCCGGCCTGCCCACGCCGCACATGGGCCTCACGCCCGCGCCGGATGAGCGCGCGGCGGTCAGCGCCTATTTCGACGCGTTGAAGGTCAACGATCTGGGCGGCATGTATGCCCTGCTGACCAAACTCAGCCAGGAAACGATCACACAGGAAAATTTCGCCAAACGCTATAACGACGCGCTCAACGAAATGGGCACAGGCAAATTCGATTACGAAATCCTCTCCTCCCTGCTCAGCCCGTATACCGCGCAGGTCAACGTGCGCCTGACCTATCACACCGCCCTGGTCGGCGACATCCAGCGCGACATCCTCATGAACCTGGCCATCGACAGCGGCCAGTGGAGGGTGCAGTGGGAGGACCGCCTGATCCTGCCCGAACTCTCGGCCGCACATCCCGAACTGATCCTCCTGGCCAGCGTGTTTCACCACTACAAGGGCTGAACCGCTCGCGGGAGTCCGTCCACGGCGCATTTGAGCCCCCCTCAGCCGTGGCCCTTCTTTCTCGCTGTCTGTCCAAGCGAGAAGCAAGGCGGGGATGGGGTAAACACCCCATAGGACTTTGGAGGCGTGCTTGTGTATTGTGTCCTGTTGACGCGAATGCAACAATCACTGGCGCGGACGGTTGCGAGCGCGAGCGTATGCAAAGTGGACTGCAGGCAAAGCTCAAAGCCATGAACACATTCCTCGTTTACGTCGGCGATGACAATTTCTGCCGGGTGCTGCCCAAAGAATTGGATCGGTCAACGTCCAACAGTGGGCGGGTCAAGATGATGGCGTTTCCACCCTTGGGGATTCAGACCCTCGCCCCGGTCCTGCGTCAACGAGGGCACCGCGCGCGGATGTTTGATACCTGCCACCCGCAGATGAAGGCGGAAAACATCGCGCAAGCGGCAGTTCGGGAACGGCCCGACGTGATTGCGCTCTCCGTCCTCTCGACCACCACCTACCCGGCCCTCAAGAGCATGGCTCGGCAACTGAAGGCCGCGGGGCCGCAGAGGCCGATCATCGTGGGTGGTCCCTTCGCCACGCTGAATGCGCATCGCATTGTGCAGGACTGCCAGGACATTGACTGCGTGGGGGTGGGAGAAGGCGAGGAGCTTTTGCCGGACTACCTCGAGCACCTCGATGACCCCGGTTCCGTGGCCGGACTGGTCTGGCGCCGCGACGGGCAAGTCGTTGAGAACTCTCCGCGTCCACTCCTTCGCGATCTGAACCGTTTTCCCTATCCCGACCGGACCAGCCTGCCGATTGATTACATCGAGTCCCTACCCCTGGACGTGCCAGCGGTGCTCTCGCTGGACAAGTTCTGCACCGTGCAAACCTCGCGCGGTTGCCCGTACTCCTGCATCTATTGCGATATCCCGTCCCTGGGCCAGGGTCTTTGGCGAAGCCGCTCGCCAGAGCACGTGCTCGGGGAACTGCAACAACTGAATGACCAGGGCTACCGCTCGATCTACCTGACCGATGATCACTTCCTGATCAACCGGAGTCGCATTGACGCGATTTGCCGCGGCATCATCGAACGGAAACTGGAGTTTCACTGGGGCTGCGAAGGCCGGGCGGATTCGGTTGGCATCGGGCAACTGCCGGTCATGCGCCGGGCAGGTTGCGATTTCCTGGCGTTTGGGGTGGAGGCGGGAACCCAAAAGGTGCTCGACCGGCTCAACAAGAAGCAGACTCCCGCCCAGGTGGAACACGCCGTCCGGGAAGCCAAGCGGCTGGGAATCGCCCGCGTCCACGGCTTCTTCGTCGTCGGCTCGCCCGACGAAACCGAGGCGGACATCCTGGAGAGTTTCCGGTTTGCGGCGCGGCTGGAACTGGACACATTTGGCTTTAACCGGTTGTGCGTCTATCGCGGTACACCGCTGTGGCAGGAGTATGTGGGACGGGGAATCCTTGATGACGAGCGGGACTGGCACAAGTGGTTCAAGTGCTCGGATATTGACCCCACCACCCTCCGTAGCGCGACCGTCAATCGGTTGCGTGCGAAAGGTTACGGCTTGCTGTTTCTGCACCGAATCTTCAAGCGTCCGATCCGAACCGCGAGACTCCTGCGCAGCTTCGGTCGCCACATGAAGACGGCCGACCTCGTCAAACTGCTCTGCAGTCCCTTTCGCCGGCGGACTTTGACTCGGAAGCCCGAACTCCCGGCCCGGATGATGGATGCCGGACTGGAGGAGCCTGATCGTCGAGGAGTTTCAGGTACAATTCTGCCGCGCCGCTTCGAGGACAGCAGCGCCAGTCAAGAACCACAAAGGAACGTCGTCGTTTCGTGACCCTTCAGAAGAAGAAACTCCCGGCCGGCATCGGCGGGCGCAAGCGCGCAAAGGGGGGCTCTGCGCGCTTCGGAGGTTCGGTATCGCTGGCTCTATGAGTCGGCAAGCGCTGAGACGCTGATCCCGGACGCCGAAGCGGGGATGATCGTGGACGTGATTCCATTCCCCGTGCCGAGGTTGGGTTTCTCTCGCGAACAATGTTATCGGAAGGAGGGTTCGGGAGTTGGGATGCTCAGGGCCAACCAAGCCAACCCGGGGACAATCCCGCAGGACTCCCGGCTGGAAGCCGGTGGATACGGCAGGCTGGGAAGCCTGCCGCTACAACGGCGGGCGCAGCGGGCGTAGCGGCAGGCTTCCAGCCTGCCGTAGCTGGCGGCTTCCGGCCGCTCGGCCCGGGCGTCACCGCCCTGTCAGAATCTTCCCCCTCACTTCGCCCGATATACTTCTTGAAGTTACTCGAAAATGGCCGATGGAACCTTTAGCTTGAAGCCCGGTTGTTTCACTGCTTGCCAGGAAACATGGAAACGAACGCGTCATTCCTGAGCGGACGGTGTGATTCGAGATGTTGGCGGCGAGAGATTCGCGAGCAGCCACAAACGAGCTACGGTCGCATTTTCATGGACACGCCGCCTCAGCGGACGTGAAGGGGAGATTGCCATCCAGCACCGAGATTTATTCCTTGTGAAAGAAATTCACCCTCACCCTTCCTTCCTGGCCAGGGTCGCCGCGGTTAGCGCGGTGGCGGCCGGGGCGCTGTCGCTGGCCGGATTGGCTGCGTGGGGCTGTGGCCAATGGCGGTTGGTGGCCTTTGGCGCCGAGTATGTGCCCATGGCGCCCAGCACGGCGTTCCTGATGTTGCTGCTCAGTACCGCGGCCTTTCTGCGGGCAAGACCATCTGCCAATCGCGCCGCGCGAATCGTGGAGGTGGCCTCCCTTTTCCTGGTGCTTGGCGGCGGCGCCCTGCTTGGCGCCCAATCTCTCTTCGACTTCGCCCTGCCTGTCGAGCGCTGGTTGTCCGGCACCGCTGAAACCGTAGGGGACATTCCCGTGGGCCGGATGTCGCCGCTGACGGCGGGGTGTTTCGTGCTGGTGGCATTGGGCCTGTGGTGTGGGCGTGTGAAGGGACTCCGCTGGGAACCGCTGCGGTCTCTGGGCGGTTGGCTGGGGCTGATGGGGTTGGCGGTGAGCGGGTTCATCGCCGCCGGCTATCTGGCGGGCAAGCCGTTCCTGTACGGCGGCTGGACGATTCCGATGGCGCTGCTGACCGCCGTGGCTTTCGTTCTCGTGAGTGCTGCTGCGATCCTGGGTACCGGCCACGATGCCTGGCCGATGAGCATGTTTTTCCGCAAGCGGGAGGCGGCCGGGGCCGGCCCCAGCCACCGCATCGAATGGTCGTTCTTGTCCCTCTTCATGTTGCTGCTGGCGGGCATCGCCGTCGTGGGACTCCAGTATCTGGACCGAGAGCAAACGGAGGCACGGCTCGCGGCGCACACCCAACTGGAAACCATCGCCAACTTGAAGGTTCAGCAAATCGGGCAATGGCGGAAGGAACGGCTGGCGGACGCGAACCTGGTCCGGTTTACGCCTTACGCGGCTCGGCGTGCCTTGGATGCGCTGGCCCAACCGGATTCAACCCGGACCCGGCAGATGTTCACCGGCTGGCTCAATCCCCTGCTCACGGGCGGATCGTACGAACGGGCGCTCCTGCTGGATGCGGAACTCAACGTCCGCCTGGTGCATCCGCCCAGTACCAACCACGCACTGGCGGACGCCGTGCGCCGCCCGGCCGAGCAGGCCCTGCGCACGCAGACCGTCGTGATGACTGATCTGCATCAGTCGCCCGGGGACGAGCATGTTCACCTCGACCTGTTGATCCCGCTCGTTGTTCGCCGGGAGGGAGCGAACGACGCCGTCCCTGCGGCGGGCCTGGAAACGTCCCCGGCGGATCGCAGCGCCGGCCTGCTCGTCTTGCAGGTCAACGCGCACGATTTTTTGTTCCCGCTGATCCAATCCTGGCCCACGGCCAGCCCCACCGCCGAGACGCTGCTCGTGCGTCAGGAAGGTGACGAGGTGCTGTTTCTCAACGAACTGCGGCATCGGGCAGGCGCGACCCTGACGTTGCGCCGCCCACTGAATGATCCGCAATTGCCGGCCGCGATGGGCTTGCGCGGCGACCAGAACGCGCGTGAGGGCGTGGATTACCGGGGCGTCACGGTGGTGGCCACGGCGCGAACCGTGCCGGACACGGGGTGGGTCATGGTGGCCAAGGTGGATCAGGCGGAGCTGTATGCACCGCTGCGGCAGAAGGCGCTGGCGGTGGTCGGTCTGGCGCTGGCACTCCTCTTGGTCGCGGCCCTCGGCGTGACGGTGCTGTGGCGCCGCCAGAACGAACATTTCCTCCGTGCCCAGCTCGCGACGGAGCGCGACCGCCGGGTCCTGGCGGAACGCTTCGAGCATCTGATGAAGAGCGCCAACGACGCCATCCTGCTGGCGGACGAACAGGATCGAATTCTCGAAGCCAATGATCGCATGCTGGAACTCAGCGGGTATGCCGCCGCCGAACTGCGAGCGATGACCTTGCCCCAACTGCGCCCGCCCGAGTTGCTCAGCGATTTTACCCGCCGGGCGGAAAACCTGTCCACGACTGGCCAGGCGGCCTTCGAGACGCGACATCGGCGCAAAGATGGAACCACGTACCCCGTCGAGATCAGCAGCCGCCTGGTCGAGATTGGCGGCGTGCGCTACAAGCTGGGGATCATTCGCGACATCACGCAGCGGAAGGCACACGAGGCGGAAATCGAGCGGCTCAACCGGCTCTACGCCACGCTCAGCCAGGTCAACCAGACCATCGTGCGTTGCCAGACGCGCGAGGAACTGTTCGCCGAGATTTGCCGGGTGGTCGTCGAGTTCGGACAGTTCAAGGCGGCGTGGATCGGGTGGAAAGTGGCGGACGGCGACGTTCTGACCGCGGTGGCCCACCAGGCTTCCGGCCCGGACTCGAACCTGACCATGCCAGGTTGGACTCGCGGTTGTGGGGTTATGGCCGAAACCCTGCGGACGGGGCAGGCGTATCTTTGCAACGACTCGAATACGGATGAGCGCGCGGCCTGCTGCCGGGAAAAGCTGGCCGGAATGGGCGTCCAATCGTGCGCCGCCTTTCCGCTTCATTTCCGCGGCGAGGTGTGCGGCGCGTTCAGCATTTGCTCGATCGAACCGAGCTTCTTCAATGCCGCGGAAATCGGGCTGCTGGAGGAAGTGTCGGCGGACATCTCCTTCGCGCTGGACAAGCTGGACAAGGAAGCGCAACGCCAGCGGGCGGAGCAGGCGCTGGCGGCCCTTTCTTCCCG
>CAYJNU010000478.1:0-4486 GCA_964371005.1 uncultured Verrucomicrobiota bacterium
GATGAATGGGTGCTCAAGCCCGGCGACAGCATCCCGGCGAAGATCGAGGCAGGGCTGGAGCACTCGCGCGTGCTGGTGCTCTGCATGTCGGCCAATGCGTTCGGCTCGGACTGGGCGCAGTTGGAGGGCGGCACGTTCCGGTTTCGCGACCCGCTGAACCACGAGCGCCGCTTCATTCCCCTGCGGCTCGACGACGCGCCCATCAAAGGCTCCTTGGCGCAATTCCTTTACATCAACTGGCTCCCGGCGGATCGCGAGGAGCAGTATGCCAAGCTCTTAGCAAGCTGCCGCCTGTCAACGGAGCCAACGACGGCAGGAACTGAGGTCCCGCTCAGACAGGCCGCAGCGAAGTCTGTCCACATTGATTGCGGAGGCGCCGAGATCTATGCGTACGCGTTTAGCCCAGATGGAAAGGTAAGCCTCGCTGGCTGCGGAGACACAACGTTACGGTTGTGCGACGTAGAGACTGGGCGTTGCCTGCGAACGCTTGAAGGCCACTCAGGCGCAGTCTGGGGAGTTGAGTGGAGCAGCGATCGACGTCGTGCCCTTTCGTGCTCCGATGACCAGACTGTGCGGGTCTGGGACGTGGAGAAAGGTCAGTGCCTGCGAGTCCTGAAAGGTCACACGAGCAAGGTTTATAGTGTGGTGTTCAGCACCGACCAACGCTATGTCCTTTCTGGCTCCTATGACAATACAGCACGATTGTAGGACCTTGAGACAGGAAGTTGCGTTTGGGTGCTCGAAGGCCACACGAATCGTGTCTACAACGCAGTGATGAGTGCCGATCAACGTCGCGGGCTCTCTAGTTCGGAGGACGGGACCGTGCGGATTTGGGACTTGGACACGGGTCGTTGCGTACGCCTGCTCAAACATCCCAATACTTGGGTCAGAAACGTGGCGCTGAGCGCTGATGAGCATCTTGCCCTCTCGGGAACCGGCGAAGGGACCGTGCAGCTTTGGAACATGGACACAGGACAAAAGCTGCGGACCTTCGAAGGCCATACCGATTGGGTTCGGAGTGTGGTTTGGAGTGCCGATGGGCGCCATGCACTCTCCGGTTCTCCAGATTGCACCGTGCGTCTATGGGAGATCAAGACGGGGCGCTGCCTCGGCGTATTTGAAGGCCACACAGCCGGTATCAACCACACAGGAGGTGTAAGGACCGTTGCATGGAGTGCCGATGGGCGTCGCGCTTTCTCAGGAGATGATACGGGCGGCATCCAAGTGTGGGATCTATCCGAATACATTTCCGCAGCACGAGCACCGAAGGCCACTGTACCAACCTTGTCGCTCTCGACAGACCAAGTCCAATACACGAACGCCAAAGTCCTCCTCGTCGGCGAGAGCGGCGTGGGCAAGACGGGGCTTTCCAACTATCTCGCTCACGGCATCAATGTCGAGGAAGACAAACCGCTTCCTTCCACCGACGGTGCCTGGGCGACGCACTGGCCGTTGCGACACGACAAGAAGAAAGCCGGCGTGGAGCGCGAAATCTGGCTGTGGGATTTCGCGGGGCAGGTGGATTATCGCATGGTGCATCAGCTCTACATGGACGACACGGCAGCAGCAGTGCTGGTTTTCAATCCGCAGAACGAGAATCCTTTTGAGGGTTTGGGTCAGTGGGACCATGAACTCCAAAGGTCAGCGCGGAAACCCTTTGCCAAGCTGCTCGCCGCTGCACGCATTGACCGTGGTGGCATCGTGGTCAGCGCCGCCAGCATGAAGAATTTCATGGATGAGCGGGGCTTCCTCGGCCCGCTGCATGAGACGAGCGCGAAGACCGGAAGAGGTTGCGACCAACTGCGCGAAGCCATCGTGCAGGCCATTGATTGGAAGAGCATCCCGGAGACGACGTCGCCCGCGCTCTACCGCCGGCTGAAGCAGGAAATCCTGAGCCTGCGCGACAGCGGCTTGGTCCTGATCCGCCTTGGCGAACTGAAACAACGGATGGAGATGACGCTGCGGGGGGAGAATTTCGAACTGGCGGAGTTGGAGGCGGTGGTGAGCCTGCTTGTAGGGCCGGGCATGATACAGCGTTTGGACTTTGGCGGCTTCATCCTGCTGCGGCCGGAGTTGCTCAGTCGCTACGCCGCCGCCGTGGTGCGGAAGGTGCGGAAGCATCCGCAGGAGTTGGGCTGCATCCGCGAGGACGAATTGCTGGCCGGGGATTTGGATTACCAGGATTTCAAGCGTCTGCCACGGGAGGACGAGGCGGTGGTGTTGCGTGCAATGCTGGAGAGCTTCATCGGCCGGGCGTGGTGTCTGCGTCAGCCTTGCGATGGCTCGGCGATGCTAACTTTTCCGAGCTACTTCCGGCGCGAGCGGAAGGAGCAGCCGAGTCACCCGAGCGTGCTGGTGACGTATCGCTTCGACGGCCCGGCGGATGACATTCACGCGACGCTGGCGGTGCGGCTGCATCACACGGTGGCGTTTCAAAGCACTGAATTCTGGAAGTCGGCTGCGGACTTTAAGACGCAGACCGGAACGAAGCTAGGGTTCACGCTGACGCGGGAGGCGGAGGGCAGTTCGCGGCTGGAGGTTTATTTTGAGCCGGACGTGGACGGAAACTCCCGGGTGCTGTTCTTGCGTTACGTGCATGATCACCTCATGCAGCACGCGCAAAACGTGGCGCGGCTGAGGCGCTATTTCTGCGGGGACAAGAAGTGCGACGCCTTCGGGCAGGCTTTTGGCGACCAGGCGAAGATCGCCAAGGCGCTGGCTCCCGGCGGCAAGGGGAAGGTGTTCTGCCCGGATTGCGGCAAACCGATCCTCCTGCGCGATGTGATCGAGGAGAAGTTCGAGTCGCCGGCGGTGAAGGAGCAGGTGCGCGAGATGCAGGTCGAAGGGCAGGCGGTGATTGACAGCGAGAGCCGCGAATTGCTGGCGGTGCATCACACGGGATTCATCGTGGCCGAAGCCGGGCAAATCTATCGCGGCTACACCAACAGCGATCACGGGATTGATGGCGAGATCGAGTTCAAGGACAACCAGGGCCGCGCCTCCGGGAAGCGTCTCTACGTGCAACTCAAGTCCGGCGATTCCTACCTCAAGAAACGCCAGCGCGATGGCGCGGAGGTGTTTCAGATCAAGAACCCGCGCTGGGCCGATTACTGGCAGCAGCAGGCCTACGCCGTCATGCTGGTCATCCGCACGTCGGATGGTGAAATCCGCTGGATGGACGTGAGCGCCTACCTCAAACGCGAAAGCGCCGGCGGGAAGGCGGTGAGGCAAATCGTCTTCGCAGGCGAGCGGTTCGATGCGGTGAGTGTGCAGAATTGGCGGAAGAAGGTGCTGGGGGGCGGTTGAGGAGCCGCGGTAGCCGACATGAGGAGGCTCTGACTTGGGCTGTTTTCTGGAGAAGATTTGAGCCTCGTTACCTCCGCTACGTGGCTCACGGGGTGGTCCATGCCGGCCGTTGCCCCGCTTGGGGCAAACCACCGTCTCATCTGGCGTCTTTTTGAAAAACTTGCGTGGCGGTTTTGAGCAACAAGTCGCGGGCGGCCCATTGTCGGGCTGCCATTGCAGCGGACCGGTCACCGAGCTCAGGGCGCGGGCTTCCAGCGGCGTGCTGTCCGAGCCGGTGACTTGTTGCAGCTCGGACGATCCGGTGAGGCCGCTCGTGTGACTCAATACATGCCGCACTGTGCCGGGACGAATCAGGGGTTTCGGCAGGACATGCGTCGCGTCCTTCTCTACAACCACCAACCGCACGGACCTTGGCGCAGTCGAATCTCAAGGCGCCACGTCTCCGTCAGCCCGCTGAACGCGAATTCGCGTGGCGCTTGCGACCGCAGCTTAGCCTGCTCCTGCTCTTCGGTTTCGCTGTCGGTGAAGTTCGTCGGGCGGCGTTGTCTGGCTTTCTGTTCGCCGCCGCACCCACCGATGGCTTCAGACGGTCTCAGGGCTCAAAGCTGCTTGTCCACCACTCACCAGTAGAAGGGACTGCGCGATGGGGGATGGCGTTTATCTCTGTGGCTGGAGTCAGTCCCCTCAAAGCTGGAAACAGTCCTTCCGGCGAGGGCGCCGGAAGCACGTTGGATTCACGCTTCCCGCGCAAACGACTCCGCCAGCGCCACGGCTTTGAGCATGGCCTTGGACTTGTTCACGGTTTCCGGGAACTCGCCTTCCGGCGTAGAATCGTTCACCCAGCCACCGCCGGTCAGTACGTCGTCCCTCGCCCATTGGATAGGAGAGGGCGGCCCGAAGGGGTAGGTGAGGGACGCCGCACGCCGGGTGAGAATTCCCCGAAGGATTCGCGCCCTGAACCCCTCAACCGTGGCAGCCGACCTGAGTCGGCTCACGCTTTCCACGGATTTCAGATGGAGCGGACTCACGTCCGCTGCTACGAGGTTCAGGGTGAGCCTCGACCTCCAACATTGGACTCGTATCGGGGCCGTGAACCGAATCACGCGCGAGCGTCTTGGAGTGCGCCAGCCCTCTGGCGCTTTGCTGGGCCACGCCCACCGCAGCCAAAGCGCCAGAGGGC
>CAYJNU010000478.1:4496-5876 GCA_964371005.1 uncultured Verrucomicrobiota bacterium
CCCCCCCCCCCCCCCACCCCCCGCCGGCCGCCCCCCCCCCACTCCAATATCTGGCGGTGGCTCGGGCGGTTGAGGGGTAGTCTCCACGATCTCGAATTCGCGCATCGAGGCCATAAACCACAACGTTGGCATGTTTGTCCCGGCTTTAGCCGGTACGCGCGACCCCAACCGGCCAAAGCCGGGACTCCGAACGGAAGGCGGTTCATGAAGCGGGCACGCGCATCAGGCCGTCGCCGGTTTCGTCGGCGGCGGGTTTCGCCTTGTAATCTGGCAAAATGAACAGATGATCCCGGTGTGCTTGCGAGGTTAAAAATGTTTGGAGAACTGGTCTGACTTGCTCCCGTTATGAAACGAATCGTGTTGAACCTGTTTGGAGCGCTGGCCGTTAGCTCGGCGCTCCATCTTCAACTCTCCACCGCCTTGGCCCAAAGCGCGGGCTTCACGATGCTGACGATTTCCAATCCCTTGCCGGCTGCCGGCGACATCTTCGGCGATTCAGTGGCGGCAGTGGGGAGCGACCGGGTGCTGATTGGGGCGACTGGCGACGACACGGGCGGGACGAATGCAGGGGCGGCGTATCTGTTCAGCACCAGCGGCGCGTTGCTCTCCACCTTCACCAATCCCACGCCGGCTAACAACGACAAATTCGGCGTTTCCGTGACGGCAGTGGGGCCCGTCCAAGTGCTGATTGGAGCGACTTACGACGACACGGGCGCTGGCCCTGCCGGGGCGGCGTATCTGTTCAGCACCACCGGCGAGCTGCTCACCACTTTCACCAATCCCAAGCCGAAAGCCTGGGACTACTTCGGCTCTTCCGTGGTGGCGGTGGGAACCGACCGAGTGCTGATTGGGGCGCGTGCCAAGGACCTTGGCGTGGACAATGCCGGAGCGGCGTATCTATTCAGCACTGACGGCACGTTGCTCACCACCTTTACCAATCCTACGCCAGCAGACAGCGACTGGTTCGGCTGCTCTGTGGCGGTGGTGGGGGTCGATCGCGTGTTAATTGGGGCGGATGGGGACAACCCGGGCACTGGCTCCGCCGGGGCGGCGTATCTGTTCAGCGCGGACGGTACGTTGCTCATCACCTTCACCAACCCCACGCCAGCAAGCTGGGACTACTTCGGCCACTCCGTGGCGGCGGCGGGGACCGACCGGGTGCTGATTGGCGCTTGGAGCGACGATACGGGAGCTTTCCGTACCGGGGCAGCGTATTTGTTCACCACGGACGGCGCGTTGCTCACCACCTTCACTAATCCCACACCGGAGGTCGGCGAGGCCTTCGGCCTATCCGTGGCGGCGATGGGGACCGACCGGATACTGATCAGCGATTTCGCAGGATTTTGAATCGTCTTTGCGTAGGCATGCTAGTTTCAACGG
>CAYJNU010000479.1:0-4524 GCA_964371005.1 uncultured Verrucomicrobiota bacterium
CGCGAACACGAACACGTTGTCCACGCTCAACGATTTCTCGATGAGATAACCGGTGAAGAACTCCAGCGCCTTCGTCGAGCCGGCGTAATGCCACACGCCCGCGTTGAACACCAGCGCCAGCGCCACCCAGACCACCGTCCAGGTGAGCGATTCCTTCAGCGACACGATGTGCGCCTTGCGATGAAACACGCCGAGGTCCAGCGCGAGCATCGCGAGGACGAACACATTGAACCCGACCCAGAGCCAGATTGATTCAGTCATATCTTTGTATAACGTGGGCGCAAGTTAGCCGCGCCCGCGTGGGCCGCTAATCGGTAATTCAGAAGCCACCGTTAGGATTTGCCGAAGAGTGGGTGAGAGAAGCGAAACCACGGATGGACACGGATGGACACGGATTCCGGAGCGCCGAGAAGAAACTCGGGGCACGCAAACTCCGGGCGGCCCGACCACGGGAGCAGACACAATTCTCCTGTCAGTCTTGCGATGGACCGGACCTTTCGGCAAAAATCGGCTGACGTGCGACTTACATGACCCCATACCAGACCATTCGCGCCGCCGGAAAGGCGATGCACTCCAAGGCGCTCGACGCCACGCGGCAGCTCGACTTCAACCCGATCCGCATTGCCAAACGGATGACGCTGCCAGTCACGGGGCGCACGCTGGTCTTTGACGGCGAAGTGGCGCAAAACGCCTTTTTCGATTTTTGGACGCATGAGTATCGCGTGAACGGCAAAACCCTGGTCGAACACGTTGACCCGGCGGCGGCGGGATTGAACGCGCTGGAAACCGAAGTCCTCCAGGCCGCCCGCCAAGCCCGCGCATCCTTCTTCCAAATCGAAGAAGTTGCGCCCGCCGAACCCCGCTTGCGGCTGCGCGATTTGCTCGAACCCGACCGCCCCGACGTGTGGCTCACGGACATCGGCTTGAGTGATTCGATGCGGCGTTTTCGAATAAAGCTGGCGTTGTTTTGCCGGCTCATCACGGTGCGCGACATCACGATGACCAGCGGGTTCAGCTTTGGCTTCGAACCGGATCGCGTGCCGGGAATCGTCCAAGCCTGTCGGCAAAAGACGAAGAAAGTGCCGCCCGATGCGCTCGCCGAGACGCGCTTCATTTTTTTCTTCCAGAAGTTCCGGCAACTGGGCATCGAGCAGAGCTATCAGGACGTGGTTTGAAAGGCGGGAACATGGCCATTCAGCACACCAGCCGCACCGGCAAGACCTATTACCTCCACACCGGGCCGAAACGCGGCGGCGGCATCCAGTATTTCTTTTCGACCCGGCCCACTGGCTCACTGGCCGCCCAATTGCCTAACGGCTTCGAGATTTATGAATCCGTCCACGGCCAGGTTTTCCTGCGACGCACTCAACCCAGACTCCTTCGCGATGAGGAAACCGCCTGCATCGAGCGCGGGGTCGCCACGCGGCGCGGCAACAATCACTACAAAGTCGAAGTGCGCGGTGACACCCTTACCGTTTTCGAGAGCGCAGACCATGTCGGCGCGTTGTCAGGACTCTTCGGAAGGTTTCCGCCGCGCGACCGGCAGAAGCAGGAGGAGTTGCGCGAGCGATTCGCATCCTATCAAGCCGTGATGCGATTCATCCTGGTGGACCGGGAGCAACGCCTGTTCGCGCCCGAGCGCTACTGCTTTCGCGGCAGTGTGGACGACTGGATTTCCATCGGCCCTCCTGAACTTCTTGAAAAACTCGCCGCCAGATACCTCAAGCACCTGGGGCAGGATTCCATGTTCGAGTTGTTCTGAACGCGAGGCATTCAACCGCCAACGACGCGAGCCACGCGAACGTCTTGACCCTCTCCGCGCTTGGGGAGGGCCGGGGTGAGGAGTCGAAAACCGGCTCGCCAGTCGTCGGATGTTGCCGCATCATCGCCCCCATGCTTTGGATTGCCGCATCCAAGAAAGACGCCGCCAACCGCGAAGTGCGATGTCTGTGGCGCAAAGTCCTCCAGGTTCGGCAATCCCGCCGCCTGTGCCGAGTGGCGGCCGCTCACAAGGACTTCGTTACCCGCCAAACCCATTGCTTCCGCCGGACGCACGACCTGCTGCGGCCGCGTCTGCTGTCGGGTGACTGCACTTTGAAATTATGAGCCTGGATCTCGCGACCATTCTCCCCAACATCACGCACTCCCTGGAAGGCACAGGCTTCCTCTTCGGCGCTGGCACGTCAGTTGAGGCGGGCTATCCGATGATGAGCGGCCTGACTCGCAAGGTTGTCGGTGCGCTCACGGCGGCTGAACGCACTGTTCTCGACGAAGTCCTCAAGGCTGTCGGCGCGGCTTACGATGACACGGCGGCAACGCCGAACATCGAGGAGATTGCTGACTTGGTAATCGCCCATGCCATCAACTCGAAGGATGCGCGCTGCACCGCACTCGAAACCAAGTTTCGGGAATTGGTGGTTCAAGAAATCCTCTCAGTCAAAGCTCCGAAGATTGATAACCACGTCCAATTCTTTCGCGCTCTATCCAAGCGGACGTTTGGTCGCCCATGCACGGTCTGGATTTTCACGACGAATTACGACCTGCTGTTTGAGGTCGCAGCGGCGAAAGCTGGCGTGCTCGTCGAAAACGGTTTTTCTGGATGCACTGAGCGTTTCTTCAACCCCGGCCAATTCCGGGCAACGTCTGGCGAGGTTGCTGGCAATCGATTTACTCCAAACAACCAGCTCACGGTAAAGCTGGTTAAGCTCCACGGTTCGACTTCATGGACATCTGACGCCGGACAGATTTTTGAGCGGCATCCCGACGCCCTCACCGGGGCTGCAAATCGCATCATGGTTTTACCGCGCCGGAAGAAAGTCATGGAGGCTCTCGCACCTCCCCACGAGACGCTGTTTGCCTACATGAGCCGCGTGCTCGGTGGAGAATGCAAATACGTCCTTTGTTGCGGATTCAGTTTTGGCGACGAGCACATCAACCAGCATCTCGTTTTGCCTGCACTGCAAACCGGACGTATCCGGCTCTTCACATTGAACCAATTTGAGCCGGGCGGAGTGGCCGATTTCAAGAAGCTGCCGTCCTTCGGCGGCGGCTATTCAAACGAGGTGTTCATGGGCGGCAAGGCGGCGACACCCGGCACAGACCTTTGGAAGTTCAGTGAGTTCGTGAAGCTCTTTTAACCGGAATCCTTTATGAGTGATTACCAGATTGGAAAAGTTGTGGGCGTCACGGGTGACGAAATCTTCGTGTCGCTGCTCGACCATGAGCAGTCAACCGGATCGGAAATGGGTGTGCCCGAGTCCATGACCATTCATCTTGCCAGCGGCGCTGGGCCGATGCCTGTGCTGATTGGCCAACCTGGGACGTTCGTGATGATCGCGCTGCCAGCAGGGCGACTGCTCTGCATGGTCACCAGCGTTGAAATGCGCGAGGCGAAGAACACGGCATCGGAACTCCGCGACGCTGACACTGCCGGCGCGTTCGTTCTCGACCGGGCGAGTCGCGGTCTGGCGACCATCGCTGTCGGGACAATGGACGCAGCCGGGAAGTTTGAACGCGGCTCTGACGTTCTTCCCACTGTGAACGCGCCGGTGTTTGCCGTCGCACCGGAGTTGATTGACAAGGTTTATTCGAGCTACGCCGAAGGTGACTTTGACATCGGCAGACTCTCGCTCGTTCCGAGCCAACAGGCGAAAATCAATCTTGATGCCTTCCTTACGCGTCACGCCGCCATCCTCGGACAGACGGGCGGCGGCAAGTCTTGGACGGTCGCATCGCTGATTCAGAAGATGTGCACGTTCCAGCAATCGACAATCGTGCTCTTCGATTTGCACGGCGAATACGCGGCGACATTTGGCGCTTCTGCCGACGTGATTTCGGCAACCGACCTGGAGTTGCCCTATTGGCTGATGAACTCCGAAGAACTGCTCGGCCTCATGGTTGACCGCAGCGAGTCCGCCGCGCCAAATCAAATCGCAATGTTCAAGACGCTGCTGCAAGCAGCCAAAGAAAACCACGCAGAGAACAAAGGGCTTGGCATTAAGAAGATCACCATTGATACGCCGGTATTTTTTGATTTCGCGAGCATCCTCGCTGAATTTCGCCGCCTCGACACCGAGAAAGTCCCCGGCAAGACAGGTGAGAAACAAGGCCCTCTCTTTGGTCAGTTCACGCGGCTGTTGACGCGCATCGATTCTCGCCTGAACGACAAGCGATACGACCTCATTTTCCAGCCAAAGAAATACAACTCTAGTGCCTCGATGGAAGACTTGTTCCGTCGGTTGCTCGGGGAAACTAAGGGAGCGAGGAAGAAGGTTGTGGTCGTCGATTTGAGCCCCGTGCCGTTCGACGTTCGCTCGTCCGTGATTTCGCTCATTCTCCGCTGCCTTTTCGACTTCGCCTACTGGCATCGCCGTGCCCACAAGACACGCTTTCCAATCGCTGTCTTTGCCGACGAGGCGCACATCTATTTGAACGACAGCGACCCAGCCACCGATGCCGCGAAGCACTCAGCCGAGCGGATAGCGAAGGAGGGGCGGAAGTATGGAATCAGCCTCACCGCCATCA
>CAYJNU010000479.1:4534-5862 GCA_964371005.1 uncultured Verrucomicrobiota bacterium
CCTCGCGAAGTGTCCGCCACGATACTTTCACAGTGCAATAGCTTCCTCTGCCTCCGGATCTCGAACCCGGACGACCAAGCGTACGTCAAGAGCCTCCTTCCCGATTCCGTGCGCGGGATTGCGAGCATGTTTTCCACGCTCCGGCGTGGGGAGTGCATCCTGCTCGGTGACTCGGTGATGATGCCAACCCGCATCAAGATTACCGAACCCAACCCTGCGCCAGTGAGCGACGATGCCTCCTTTTACAAGTCGTGGAATGAAGCCCCGAAGGAAGTTGATTTCGCCAAGGTGCTGAAGGCGTGGCGAGACCAAGACGTGGTGCCCTGAAGCCATGCCCCACGCCGACACCGGAGACCAGCTTGTCGAGCAGCCCGCCATCGGGTTGTTCGCGGCGTTTGGCTGGGAGGCGGAACTCGCTGAAAACAACGAGATTTGTCAGAATCATCCAGCATGAGCATCGAAGGGCAAAACCTTGACCAGAAATCGCTGCGTTACGCGCTCGGCAAGCACGCGGACGCGGACGGGTTGGCGTGCGACTGCGTCGGCTTCGCCAACGCGATGGGCGGCACGATTCTGCTCGGCATCGAGGATGGCCAGGAAGAACCGCCCGCGAGCCAAAGGGTGACGGATGATCTTCCCGACAAGATGCGGAAGCGTCTCGCTCAGATCACGGTCAACGTCGGTGTCGCCATTCGCAAAGAGACTGCCGAAAACGGCGGCGAGTTCGTGGAGGCTCAGGTGTTTCGCAACGAGCAGAGCATCGCAGCCACTTCGGACGGCCGGTATTTCATCCGGGTCTCGGATGAGACGCGGCGGCTCATGCCCGACGATCTGGGTCGGTTGATGGCTGAGAAGAACTCGTTCGTGTGGGAATTACAGACCTCGCGGCGTGTCCCGGCACAGGGGTTTGACGACGCGAAGCTGGCGGATTTCGTGAGGCGGGTGCGGGCGTCGGACCGCGTGTCGGAGTTTGTGCGCGGCAAAGCCGAGAGCGAGTTGCTGGAGCATTACCTTTTCGTGCGGAACGGTCTGCTGACGAATCTGGGCATCCTGTGGTTTGGCCGGCGCGAGGACCGGGCGGCGCTGCTCTATCCGCCGGAAATCCAGTGCATCAAGTTTGATGAGCGCGGGCGCAAGGTGCGCAAGCAGGTCTGGAACGATTACAGCCTGAATCCGCTGGAGTTGATCGAGGCGGTCTGGCGCGAAGTGCCGGACTGGAAAGAATTTCATGAGCTGCCAGACGGGTTGTTCCGCAAGTCCGTGCCGCATTACGACGAGGTGGTCGTGCGCGAGTTGCTGGCGAACGCGCTGGCGCATCGGCCCTACAC
>CAYJNU010000480.1:0-5841 GCA_964371005.1 uncultured Verrucomicrobiota bacterium
GCCTTGTATCATGTACGCAGAGTCTCTTCCAAACAGCATACCTCAAAGCTTCCGGCTCAGTTCGCTTACTACTGAAAGCGCTCCGCGACTCTGGTCTAAACACTTCGCCCCAGAGTGGCCAATCGTCACAGAAGACTCTAGCCCTAACGCCCTCTTACCAGCCTGAGAATGTGATGGGCTTTCACGATCAGCCAAAGCATGAGGATCGTCTTGACGCGGAAGGGGTCTCTTATGAAACAAGCATCCGCCCCTGCTTTGACATATGCGTTCCGTCTGAAGTTGCTTTGTTGCATCCTCCGCTTGACGACTTCAAGGCTAGGGAAACAGGCCCGTGTTTGGAAGCCCACCCGATAATCCGTGAGTACTTTGCGACACAGCTTCGCGAGACCAACCCCAATGCCTGGAAGGAAGCTCATCAACGGATTTACGAGTATCTCAAGGAAGCCACGGTCTATCGCCCCGACACTCTTGAAGGCATTCAGCGACTCTACGATGCAGTGGCTCACGGATGCAGCGCTGGGCTCCATCAGGATGTTTGCGACGGAGTGTACTGGAATCGAATTCTGAGGAACAACGAATACTACAGTACTAACGAGCATGGAGCATTCGGTGCCGATTTAACGGCGGTCGGTTGCTTTTTTGACAGACAGTGGACCGAGCCATGTTCAAGCCTGAGCCGCAAAGCTCAGGCCTGTCTCCTAAACCAAGCGGGCATTCAACTCCGTGCGCTGGGTCTTGTTGCAGACGCTTTAACCCCACTCAGGCATGCACTTGAAAGAAATCTGAGCGATCGGAATTGGTTAATTGCCGCGCAGTGCGCCTGCAACCTAGGTGAAACCCTACTACTATTTGGGGATATTCCTGTGGCTGTAAAGCAAGGGGAGGTGGCGGTTGCCCTCGCTGATCGAAGCCAGCATGCTCTCTGGAGTATCGCGTTGCGCACTGCCCTAGCAGATGCCTTACACCAAGCAGGCAGGGCCAGCGAGGCTGCCGAGAGGTTTAGCGAGACTGAGGCCATGCTGATCCAAACAAGGCCGGAAACGCCTCAACTTTACTCACTTCTAGGATTCCGGTACTGTGACCTGCTTCTCAATGGGGCAGAGAGGGACGCTTGGAAGCTGAGTCTAGCTGCGGGACTTGACCTCGATACCTCTGACTCGCTGAATATCTGCCGTGCCGTCACGGAACGCGCACAAAGAACGCTGGGCTGGGTGAACGAATGGTTGAAAGACATCCTCAGCAGCGCGTTGGACCACCTCACATTGGGGCAAACCGAAATCTGTCGTTCGATTCTCACTCGCTCAGTGGTTTGCTCTTCGAATTTGCCACTGGAAGTGGCCCATCAACATTTTGCTGCTGCTATGAATGGTATTCAGCGAGGTGGCTTGCGTTTCATGCTACCTGATGTTCTTCTCTCCCGATCCTGGCTTCGATTTCTCACCAGCGCGAACACCGGCCCTGAGAGCGCGCAGGCTGACCTCGATGAGGCCTGGGAAATTGCCGAGCGCGGCCCGATGCGGTTGCACATGGCCGACATCCATCTCCACCGCGCCCGCCTCTTCTTCCGCGAAAAGACATATCCCTGGGAATCGCCTGCCGCCGACCTTGCCGCTGCTGAGAAACTCATCAACGACTGCGGCTACCACCGGCGCGACGAAGAACTCGCCGACGCCAAGCGCGCCATCCTTGGAACCTAGCGTCCAACCCCATGCCCACTCCCGATCCAGCGATTCGCGACCACAAAGCCTGGCTGGGCTACGTCCAACAGGAAGGTTTGGTTGTGTCGCCGGCGGCGCTGGTGGACGCGCAGGTGGTGCTCGACCGGAACACGCTCCCGATGCAGGAGCGGTTCCTGCCGTTCATAAAGGAAGCCACGCCCGACGGCGAAGACCCGGTGCCGGCCATCACAGATTTCGCGGCGTTCGCGCGTGGTTTCCTCCAGTGGCCGGAGGATTGCCTCCACGGCCTCGGCTCGGCCCGACCGTTGCCGGATTCGCTCACGGTCGCTTTGCAGGAAGGCGAATCCATCTCGCCGTCGTTCGCTTTCAAAGACCCGCGTCCGAAGGACGCCGACCAGCCCTGGCTTTTGCTCGCGCAAACGCTCCCGGTTGCCACGGACCTCGATGCCCGCACCGCCGCTGACGAGCGCGCTTGGTCCGCGTCACCCACGCAACGCATGGAGCGTCTGCTTCGCGAAACCCGCGTGCCCATCGGCCTGCTGGCCAACGGCACGGAAATCCGCCTCATCTACGCCCCGCACGGCGAGAACTCCGGCAACATCACCTTCACCGTCCGCTACATGGCCGAAGTGGCGGGCCGGCCCATTCTCGCCGCGTTGCACATGCTGCTGGGAGAGTGCTGCTCAGCCGCGGCTCCCAGCCCGGCCCGCCTGCCCGCACTGCTTGCTCGCAG
Organism: uncultured Verrucomicrobiota bacterium; assembly: GCA_964371005.1. Classification (GTDB taxonomy): domain Bacteria; phylum Verrucomicrobiota; class Verrucomicrobiia; order Limisphaerales; family MWDV01; genus MWDV01. The sequence continues at coordinate 2,413 of CAYJNU010000480.1, forward strand.
CCGTGAATACCAGAGCACCGTCTCCACCCAACTGGCCGGCCAGGTCCTCGACGCCCTCTACGAACTGCTGCGCGGTTTCCAGGCCGCCGACGAACGCGCCAAGGGCGAGTTACTCCGTGCCGTCCTGGCAAAGAACCCCGACGACATTTACTCCGGCCTGCTCACCGTCCTCATGCGGATGGTGTTCCTGCTCTTCGCCGAAGACCGGGGCATCGTGCCCACCGACCCGAAGACCAAACGCGCCACCGGCCTTTACGTTCGCAACTACTCCGTCCACGGCCTGTTCGAGCGCCTCCGCTCTGACGCCGAGCATTACCCGGACACGATGGACCAACGTTACGGCGCTTGGGCGCAACTCCTCGCCCTCTTCCGTGCCGTGCATGACGGCTGCAAACATCCGCAAATGCAAATGCCGCCGCGGCGGGGAAACCTGTTTGATCCAGACCGGTTCAAGTTCCTAGAAGGTCGGGTTTGGGAAGCGAACCGGAAGGTGTTTCTCTATCCAGAGAACTGGTTGGAAACCGAACTCCGCGACGACAAGTCGCCTCTCTTTGACAAGACTGAACAGGAACTCCAGCAAGGTGAGAAATCCTCGACTGCCGGAAGGGGAGAAGGTGGCGCGAGCGCGACGGGTGAGGGACGTGGGGTAAACAACGAGGCCCAAACTTCATCTGGCATCCAGCATCCGGCATCCAGCATCCCGCTGGTCAGCGACGGCACTCTCTTCCGCGTCCTGCACAACCTCCTCATCCTCGATGGCGAACGCCTCAGCTACCGCACCTTGGACGTGGAGGAAATCGGTAGCGTCTATCAGACCGTGATGGGCTTCCGCCTCGAAATCGCCGCCGGGCCATCCATCGCCATCAAGGGCCAGGCCAAGAAGGGCAGCGTCCCCGCCGCCACCACCATCAACCTCAACGACCTCCTCGCCGCACCGGCCAAGGACCGCCCCAAGTGGCTCGCCGAACGCACCGATCAGGAACTCACTGGCGACGCCGAGAAAGCCCTCAAAGCCGCCGCCAGCATTGACGACCTCCTCGCCGCGCTCGAACGGAAGGTCGCCCGCAACGCCACCCCATCGCCCGTGGCCAAAGGCGGACTCGTCCTCCAGCCCACCGACGAACGACGCCGCAGCGGCTCGCATTACACGCCGCGCTCCTTCACCCAGCCCATCGTCCGCAAGACGCTTCAGCGCATCCTCCAGCGCCTCGGCACGCACCCGACGCCCGAGCAAATCCTCGCCCTCAAAATTTGCGACCTCGCCGTCGGCAGCGCCGCCTTCCTCGTCGAGACTTGCCGCCAGTTGGCCGAGGAACTCCTGAAAGCCTGGCGTCACCACGGCGGACGCCCGTCCATCCCGCCGGACGAAACCGAGGAACTCTTCGCCATGCGCCTCATCGCGCAACGCTGCCTCTACGGAGTGGACCGCAACCCGATGGCCTTGGACATCGCCAAGCTCTCCCTCTGGCTCGCCACGCTGGCCAAGGACCACCCCTTCACCTTCCTCGACCACGCCATCCGCCCTGGCGACTCGCTCGTGGGCCTCACCCGACGGCAAATCGAAGGCTTCACCTGGCAACCGGAGATTCAGACGCTCCTCTTCGCCAAGGATGTCGCCCAGCGCACCGCCGCCGCCTTGCGCGAACGCCAGAACCTGCTGGGCATGGGCGACGACTACGGCACGCCCCAACTCAAGCGCGAGAAACTCGAAAAGGCCGACGAACTCCTCGGCCTCGTGCGGTTCATCGGCGACGCCGCCATCGCCGCCTACTTCAGCGCCGACAAGGACAAAGCCCGCGAGCAAAAGCGCGTCGAACTGGCCGAGCGGATTGCCGCGTACTTGGAGAAGGGCGACCTCAGCCAACGCCCCACCGCCGAAGTGGCCGCATTGCGGACTGGTGAATTCCCGGTGACGCCGTTCCACTGGGAAATCGAGTTCCCGGAGGTGTTCGAGAGGGAGAATCCTGGCTTTGATGCGTTCGTGGGAAATCCGCCGTTCGCAGGTGGGAAGCATATCTCAGCAAGCAATGGCAGAGAATACCTGGACTGGCTTTTGGCGGCGCACGATCAGACGAACGGCAACGCTGACCTTGTAGCTCACTTCTTCCGCCACGCGTTCAGTTTGCTTCGCCCACACGGTTGCATGGGACTCATAGCAACCAACACGATTGGCCAAGGAGACACCAGGAATGGAGGGCTTTGCTGGATCTGCAACCACAATGGCAGCATCTACTCAGCGCAGCGGCGTTTCGCGTGGCCTGGCCAAGCGGCCGTCATTGTCAGTGTAGTCTGGGTTGCGAAGGAAGCCCTGCTTGGCCCTTTCGACCTTGATGGTCGCAGCGTTCCCATCATCACCGCGTATCTGTTCCATGCTGGGGGACACGAAAGCCCGGCGTGCCTTGAGAGCAATGCAGGGAAATGTTTTATAGGTAGCTACGTTCTTGGCATGGGGTTCACGTTTGATGATTCAGATACCAACGCAGCGGCGAACTCTCTGGCTGACATGGAGGCTTTGACGGCCCGCGATCCCCGCAATTCTCAACGCATTTTTCCATACATCGGAGGCGAGGAAGTAAACGACAGCCCCACGCATACACCCCAGCGTTTCGTCATCGACTTCGGCGAGATGACTGAAGAAGAGGCAAGGCGATGGCCAGACTTGATGGAGATTGTTGAGCGCAAAGTCCGTCCGGAACGAGATGGCAAACCCGGAAGCTACAGCAAGCAGTGGTGGTTATTTGGGCGGCGCAATATCGAGGGCCGCCGGGCTCTTTCCTTGCTCCGCAGCGCCATAGTCCGGTCGCGCATAGGCAACGCATTCGCGTTCGCTTTTCTGCCCAGTCACGTCGTGATGAATGAGAAGACGGTTGTATTTGCATTCGACAGCCGCGCTGCTTTTGCTGTCCTCCAGAGCCGTCTCCATGAAATTTGGGCGGTTTGCTTCAGTTCCACGCTGAAGGACGACCTGCAATACACCCCGACTGACTGCTTCTCCACCTTTCCATTCCCAGCAGGTTGGGAGACGAACGCGGCGCTGGAGGCGGCGGGGCGGGAGTATTACGAGTTCCGCGCCGCGCTGATGGTGCGGAACAACGAGGGCCTGACCAAAACCTACAACCGTTTCCACGACCCCCAAGAGCGTTCCCCGGACATCCAGACCTTGCGCGACTTGCACGCCCGGATGGATGCCGCCGTCCTCGCCGCCTACGGCTGGGCCGACCTCCCCACCGCCTGCGACTTCATCCTCGACTACGAAGAGGACGAGGCCGAAGAACCCACCGTTCGCAAACGCAAAAAGCCCTGGCGCTACCGCTGGCCCGACGAAATCCGTGACGAAGTCCTCGCCCGCCTGCTCAAGCTGAACGCCGAGCGCGCCAGGGAGGAACAACTGGCGGGATTGGCTGCCGCTGCCGCCGCCCAGCCGAAGCC
>CAYJNU010000481.1:0-5828 GCA_964371005.1 uncultured Verrucomicrobiota bacterium
GTTCAATACCACTAACCGACCCGTGGACCTCAGCTCCATTTCGCTCAGTGACGATCCCTCGCTCGTCGGCCAGGGTTTGTTCCGCCCCGCGCCGCTGAGTTTCATCGCGGCGAACGGCTTCGTGAAATGGGTGGCCGATGGCGACGCCGGACGAGGCCGTGATCACGTCAGTTTCAGTTTTGACCATCAAGGTGACACCGCGTTGATCTACCGGGTCAACGGTTTGTCGTACAGTCTCGTGGACGCGGTGGGCTTTGGCGCGCTGACCGCCGGTGTCTCGGAAGGCAGACTCCCCGATGGCAACGTCACTCTGGAGCGGTTCGCCGGTTCGGCAACACCGGGCGAAAGCAACTACCGCCTGCTCCAAACGGTGGTGCTCAACGAGGTGCTGGCACATACCGATCCCCCATTGGAGGACGCCATTGAATTCCACAATCCCACCGCGTCACCGCTGAACCTCGGTGGCTGGTTCCTGAGTAACAGCAAGGTGGACCGTCGCAAACATCAAATCCCCGCCGGCACGACGATCCCGGCGAACGGTTACAAGGTGATCTACGAGAACCAGTTTAACAACGGCACGACCAACGCGTTTACACTGAACTCCGCGCACGACGATGGGGTTTGGCTCTCGGCCGCCGTCGCCGGAGTTGAGACCGGTGACCGGATCGGCACGGAGTTTGGCGCCTCCTTCAACGGTGCGTCGTTCGGACGCGTTCAGACGAGCATTGGCTTCGACTTCGCAACCCTGAATCGAAGGTCGTTTGGCGTGGACGATCCACCTTCCCTTGCGTTGTTCCGCACGGGCACGGGTTTGCCGAACGCCGCGCCGGTCGTCGGCCCGGTGGTCATCAGCGAAATCCACTATTACCCGTTAAACGGCGAGCAGGGCGGCGGCGAGTATATCGAACTCCAGAACAACTCGGAGGCAGGTGTGTCTCTCTTCGACGCGGCTCATCCGACGAATCATTGGAAACTCGGTGGCGGCGTGGATTACACGTTCCCTCCCGGCGTGAGTCTCACGGCGGGCGCGTGCCTGCTGATTGTGGATTTCAACCCGGCGAACGCGACGGCGCTGGCGGAGTTCAGGGCGCGCCATGCCATAAACCCCGCCGTGGAAATCTGCGGCCCGTTCTCTGGCAAGCTGGCCAACGAGGGCAACCGCGTGGAGCTTTATCGGCCAGACAAACCCCAACAGCCACCCAGTCCTGATGTGGGCTTCGTTCCCTACGTTCTGGCGGACCGGGTGAGCTACACAGCCGGATCGCCCTGGCCAGTCATTGACGAACAAGCCGGCGGCCGGTCCCTGCAAAGGTTATTGCCCACGCTTTATGGCAACGACCCGTTGAACTGGGGCGCCGCCGCGCCCACCCCCGGATCCGCAAATGCCCTGGTCGCGCCCGACTCCGACCGTGATGGCATCCCTGACGCGGTGGAATTCCAGTGGGGCTTGGCCTTGGACAGTCCGACGGACGGCGCGGAGGACGCTGATGACGATGGCGCAACGAATGCCGAGGAATACCGGGCCGGAACCGATTATCTGAACGCAGGCGACTTTCTCAGATTGGACCGCATCAGCTTTGGCTCGAATACGGTGATGACCTTCCGTGCCGTTGCAAACCATAGCTACTCGGTGCTCTGCTCAGATTCTCTGAGCAATCCTGTCTGGCGAAAGCTGGCAAACGTACCCGCCGCACCCGTAAGTCGCCTGGAGTCCGTCCTGGACGACCAAGGCTCAATCGGCACACGGTTTTACCGACTGGTGACGCCTGCTTGGTAACGCAGGTTTCCGAACCTACTTGCTTTCCAAGTCGGCGAGGCGATGAAGACTCCGAGGGACACTGGCCGCACGCTGGCAGTCAATGGCCGAGCGGAGCTACAGCGGACGAGTCGGCTATAGCCAGGGCGGCGGCAGGTTTTGCCAGCGGCGTGTTCATGCTGGCAATCGAGGAGGAAATGTTCCCGAGCAGCCATGACGGTGCTACGCCGAGGGCCAGGATCACGACAACGAGCGCAACGCACACCGTGCGAGTCACTACGTTCAACGAGATGGCGGGCTGGCCGGTTGGGTCGCGGAAGCAGGCTTCGCGCACGATGCCGAGGTAATAGTAGATCGCGATGGCGCTATTGATCACGGCGAGGATGACCAGTACCAGATGGCCTTTTGAAAGTGCGGCCTTCAGCAAAGCGAACTTGCCGATGAAGCCGGGGAACGGCGGCACGCCCGCCAGCGCAAACACACCCACAATCAGCGTGACGGCAAGCAACGGCGATCGGCGATGCAGGCCCGCCAAGTCGGTCAGGCCCACGTTCGTTCCGTCGGGCGAGACTTTGCACACGACGAGGAAGCAGGCGAGGACCATGAACAAGTAGCTGACGATGTAGTAGAGCGCGGCAGTGTAGCCGGCCGAGTCGAGCGCGACGAAGCCGATGAGCGCGTAGCCGGCGTGGGCGATGCCGGAGAAGCCGAGCAGGCGCTTCAGGTCCTTCTGGAGCATGGCGATCAGGTTGCCATAGAACATCGAGGCCGCGGCCAGGCAGGTCAGCAGCATCGCAACGGTCTGGTGTTCCGGCATGGCCAGGGAGACAAAACGGACCAAAACGGCGGCGGCACCGACCTTGGGGAGGGAGGCGACGAGGCTGGTTGTTTCGTTGGACGCGCCCTGATAAACGTCCGGGGTCCAGAAGTGGAAGGGGAACACGGCCAGCTTGTAGAGCAGGCCGCCGAACGTCAGCGCCAAACCGACGATGGCAAGCGGGGTATGCATCACCGGTTGAAGGCGGGTCATCATCACAGGCAGCGAGGTGGTGCTCGTGAGGCCGAACAAGTAGCTCATTCCGAAGAGCATGACGCCGGTCGCGATCATGCCAAAGATGATGTACTTGATGGCGGATTCCATCTGCACCCGCTGGCCTTCGCGCTCGCGGCGCATGGCCACCAGCACGTAGAGCGGGAACGAGGAGAGTTCAAGCGAAACCACCAGGGTGATCAGGTCAATGCTGCTGACCATCAAGGTCAGGCCGGTGACGCCCAGCGTGAGGAACAGGAAGTACTCCGGTTTCACGTCGCTGCGAATATCCGGGAGATCGGCGCTGAGCAGGATGATCAGGAGGTAGCCGATGGCGAAAACGAGCTTCAACCATTGGGAATAGGCGTCCACGCGGTAGGCGTCGTTGAACAGGATCGCCTGCTGGCCCAGGCTGAAGGCGCAGGCGACGATCAGGACCACGGCGGTGGCGGTGGCGGCCCGGCGGGCGTTGCGGAAGCCGTCGTTCCCCAGCGTGAGGATAAACAGCACCAACGCGCCGGCCGACAGAATCAATTCGGGAAGGAAGGCCATAGACTATGAAATCCGAGGTCCGAAATCCGAAATCCGAAGGAAGTCCGAAGTCCGAAGGAGCGAATGATCGGAACCAGAATGTACCGAGCGCCATCCACCGTGCGGGTGCGTCATCGCAAAAGTTGTGCGGGATTCGGTCATTCGGGCTTGTTTCGGGCTTCGAGGTTCGGGTTTCGGAATTCCGCCGCGGCAACCGGAGAGAGTCCTGTTCGGTCGGCGACGACGGCCGGACGTTCCACCTGGGTGAGGAGATGGTCCACACTGGCGTGCAGGACGCGGGTGAACGGTTCGGGCTTGAGGCCGATCCAGAGGACAAACACCAGCAGGGGAACGAGCGTCACGATTTCGCGCAGCCCGAGGTCTTTGAGCGCGGAATGATTTGGGTTCTTCGTGCCGCCGTAGGCGACGCGCTGGAGCATGCGGAGATTGTAGGCGGCGGCCAGGACCACGCCAGGCACAACGAGGATCATCAGCTTGATCGCCCAGGATTGGCCGAGGTCCTTGGCCCAACCGAAGCCGCCGGCCATCACCAGGAATTCGCCGATGAAGCTGTTGGTGCCGGGGAACGCCAGGGACGAAAGGCAGAACAAACCCAGGAAGCCCGCGAAGATGGGCATGAACTTGCCCAGGCCGGCGGTTTGGTCGAGTTCGCGGGTGTGAAGGCGTTCGTAAATGATACCCACCGCGATGAACAGCGCGCCGGTGGTCACGCCGTGGTTGATCATCACCAGCAACGAGCCTTCGATGCCGGATTTGTTGAGCACGAAGATGCCGAGCGTGGCGAAACCCATGTGGCCGACGCTGGAGTAGGCAACGAGCTTCTTCAGGTCGCTTTGAGCCAGGGCGGCGAACCCGCCGTAAATGATGGCCACCACCGAGAGTCCCAGCATCCAGGGGAGGAAATAATGGGTGGCGTCGGGCGCGATGGGCAGGCAGAACCTCAGGAAACCGTAGGTGCCCATCTTCAACAGAACGCTGGCGAGCAGCACGCTGCCGGCGGTCGGGGCTTCGACGTGCGCGGCCGGCAACCAGGTGTGGAACGGAAACATCGGCACCTTGATGGCGAACGAGATTGCGAAGGCCAGGAAGACCCAACATTGGAAGGTCGAACTGAAGCCCTGACCCATGGCGTCGGGAATGTAGAAGCTGCCGGTCTTCAGATAGAGCGCGATGATGGCGACCAGGAGGAACACCGAGCCCGCCATGGTGTAGATGAAGAACTTGAGGGCCGCATAGACCTTGCGCGGTCCGCCCCAAACGCCGATGAGCAGCGCCATCGGGATGAGCATCGCCTCCCAGAAAACGAAGAAGAGGATGAAGTCCAGGGCGGAAAACACGCCGATCATGGCGCTTTCCATGATCAACAGGCAGATCATGAATTCCTTGACCCGGGTCTTGATGTAGTTCCACGAGCAAAGGACGCACAGCGGCATGATGAGCGTCGTCAGCAATACCAGCAGCAGGCTGATGCCATCCAGTCCAACGGTGTAATTGACCTTGAGCCAGGGAATCCATGCGGCGTGTTCGGTGAACTGGAAGGCCGCCGTGGTGATGTCGAATTTGTAGTAGAGGGGCAGGGAGAACGCCGCCGCCGCCAGCGTGAACACAAGCGTCCAGACGCGCAGGGCGCTTTCGCTCCGCAGGAACGCCGCGACCGCCGCCGCCCCGAGCGGCGCGAAGATCAGCACGCTCAGGAACGGAATCGTTTCAGGATTGGGGGGAAGATTCATCGCGCAGCCCTAGAAGAAAAAGATGAAGGCCAGTACCAGCACCACGATGGCGGCAAAGGCCAGCGTCAGGTTTTCCTGGAGCGCGCCGCGCTGGGCGGTACGGAGCCGACCCCCGACCCCGCGGACACTCTTGCCCACGCCATCCACGATGCCGTCAATGACGTAGTTGTCGAACAGTCCGACCACGAACGCGGTGATCTTGAGCGGAATCAAGCCGCCGATCCGGTAAACTTCGCCCACGATGTTATCCGCGAATTGGACGGGCTCTTGGGCGAACCGCAGGAAACCGCGGCCACCCATGCGATAGAACCAGTCGGTGTCGAGGCTGACCGTCGGTTCGGGCACGAGCTTCTTGAGGAACAGGAAGAAGCCTAACGCGGTGAAGAGCAACACCTGGAGCGTCTCCGAGATGTGGTAGGAGGTGTAAGGATGATAATCCACCGGGAAGGGCAGCATCCGGTAGAGATACGGCGTGTAGCAGCCGATGAAGATGCAGAGCACGGAGGTGACGGCCATCGCGGTCATCATGTTCCACGGCGGCTCGGCGGCGCGTTCCCATGTTTCCTTCGAGCAGTGGTTTTTCCCAAACCAGATGAAGTACGGAACCTTCAACCCGGTGTGCAGGAAGGTCCCGGCCGAGGCGAGCATGAGGAGGAAGGCGGCCCAGAGCTTGTGATCCTCGAAGCCGGCCTGGACGATCATCGATTTGCTGACGAAGCCGCTGAAGAGAGGGAACGCGGAGATGGAGAGACCGCCGATC
>CAYJNU010000482.1:0-5818 GCA_964371005.1 uncultured Verrucomicrobiota bacterium
CAGCCGGGCGGCTGGAAGCCGCCGGCTACGTCAGGCAGGATGCCTGACGCTACGGGTTGGGGGCCGTGTCAAGATGCACCCGCGCGCCGGCCATCAGGCCTTCAGGACGGGTGGGTTGCCCACCGGGAGCAGCACGCGAAACGACGTGCCTTTGCCCACCGCGGTTTCGACATCCAGCCCCAAGCCGTCCTGCTGGGCGATGCTGTAAACGGTCGTCAGCCCCAGGCCGGTGCCGTGTTCGCTGCCGCTCTGTTTTGTGGTGAAGAACGGCTCGAAGATGCGCGGTAGAGTCTCCGGCGGGATGCCGGGGCCGGAGTCGCGCACGATCACCTCGACATACGCGGCGGCAGGGCGCGGGGACAGGAGCCGCGCCCGCCCATCCGTTCGCGGACGCACCATCAAGGTCAACTTGCCCTGGCCGTGCATGGCCTCGGACGCGTTGACGATCAGGTTGAGCAGCACCTGCTCCAGCCGGCTTTTGTCACCACTGACGGCGGGCGTCTCCGGCGCAAGTTCCAGCGTGAGGACGATGCCGCTGAGAAATTGTTTGCTCAACATGGCCAGGGTTTCGCCCACGACGGCGTTGACGCTGTAGGGCTGGTTCGGATCGCCGGGCTCACGGCTGTAGCCCAGGATCGAGCGCACGATGTTCTTGCCCTGGACGGCGGCTTGCTCGATGTCCTCCAGATTCTGCTTCACGTTGCCGGCGGGTTTGATTTCGCGCTCAACGAGCTGCCCGGCCATGCGGATGATCGAAAGCAAATTGTTGAAGTCGTGCGCGATCCCGGCGGCCAGCGTGCCGAGAGCCTTCATCTTCTCGCTGTGGAGCAGTTGGGCCTGGGCCGACTTGAGTTCCCGGCGATTTTCCGCGGCGATGGCTTCGACCTCCGCATAGGCCGCGATCAGCCGGCGATGGTGACGCAGGCTGTAAAAGGCAAACAGCCCCGCCAGACACGCCCCCGTTCCAGAAAGCCACAACGCCCGGCTCTGCCCGATGAACGAGGATGTGCGCGTGGCCCTCGTAGCAGCGGACGTGAGTCCGCTCTGATTGCCGGGAGAATGGAGCGGACTTACGTCCGCTGCTACGGCGGCTTGAAGCGGCGCTCTTTGCCCATCGCTCTCCCAATCCAATCCCAACGCTGCCAACTCGCGTTGGAGCCGTCCCAAATCCCAGAGTTGAATCTCCCGGTTGTCCGTGGACGCCGCCAGCAACGTCCCCGTTTGGTCAAAGCTCAACGCGGTAATGCGTTCTGGATGCGGCGCATTGAGATTCGCCAGAACTGTTTTTGTATCCGGGCCAAGCAACTGCACCTGCCGCACGCCATAGGTCAGGGCGATGCGTTCACCGTCCGGGCTGAACGCCAGGATTCCGCTCAGCGCGCTGACGACATCACGTTCCACGCGAGCCGAGCATTTCCAGGTGGCGGTGTCGTAGAACAAGAATTCCGTGGAAGCGCCCACCGCCAGACGCCGGCCATCTGGACTGAACCACGCCAAGCCGCCTTCGTCACCGAGCGCGGCGATGCGTTGCCCGAGTTGCGTGTCCCAAACGTGTGTGCCGCCGCCCTTCCAGACGCTGCTCGCCACGAAGCGGCCATCCGGACTGATCGTCGCGGCACGCCGCGGTCCGCGCCAAAGAAACTGTTTGAGGGTGGCCGTCGAATCCAGATTGACCGCTGCGATACGGGTCGGCGCAGCAGACGCGAACCAACGGGGCCGCCCCTGCGTGATGAAGCCAAGCCAGAAGCCGCGCCCCTCCGTCCCGGGCAGGACCGCCGGCTCACTCAAGGAAACGCCGGCGCCGGCCGCTGCATTCGTGAGGTGCGTTTCATAAAGCCCCTGGCTGGTGCTGACGATCAACGACTGGCTGTTCGTCAGGAACGCCGCGCGTTGCGAATTGGTCAGCGCCAGGAACGCTGTATGTTCGCCGGTCTCGCGCCGCCAGAGATGCACGCCCTCCGTCGTCGTCCCCGCCAGCCATTGGCCGTCCGGGCTGAAATCCACGCCCAGGATGCGGTCCGTGTTGCCAAACGGCACGGCCAGCCGCGCGAAGCCCGCCGCCGCCCGATAGTCCCACGCGCCGATGCCCAGCCGCTCTTTGAAATAGGAGAGCTTGTGTCCGCCGGCATCGAACGCGACCGCATAGCCTGCTTGCGTGGTGAGCAATGGCCGGCCGGTGCGCGCATCCCAAAACCGCGTGGTGCCGTCCCACGACGTTGAAACCAATACTTCGCCGCGACGATCGAACAGGACGCGCGTGACCACCATCGTGTGCGCCTTGATCGTGTGGCGTTCGCCGGAGCGAGCGTCCAGCAAGGTGATTTTCCCGTCCGCGTGGCCCGCCGCCAGGATGTTGCCGCCGGGTTGCCATGCCAGGTCCATCACCGCGTGGTCTTCGTTCGTTCCCAGCGTCACGACTCGCAGCACGCGTCGCGTGGCCCAATCCCAAATCTCGATCCGGCTTTCCGCCGCAATCGCCAGCCGCGCGCCCTCACGATCGAAGGCTTGTGCCGCCACGTATTCGCCCACTTCCAGCGGGGCGGTGGCCTGCCAAGTTTTCATGTCAATCACCTGCACGGCGCCCAGCGCTGCGTCTGCCAGCAACCAGGGTTGCAGCGGATGAAACCGCACGCTGTGCCCGTGGAAACCAGCCAGGCTTGCCTCCAGTGCGAACGCCGGCCTTGCCTTCTCCACGTCCCAAACTCGCAACGCGCCGCCGCGGAATCGCGCCGCGAGGAAACGGTGGTCGGGACTGAAGTCGAGCGACATCACCATGCGGTTGGATAGGGCAAACTCCCCAAGCGGTTTGCGATCCTCCGTGCGAAAAACCTCGACGCGCCCGGCGCCGTCGCCCCAGGCGTAGTATTCCAAGCCGGCAGAGAAACCCACCGCCTCCACCCGCGAGGCCATGGGTTGCCAAAACTCGCCGGGATCTACGTCCACCAACGCCAGCGTGGCGATGGCTTCATCGCGGAGTTCGGGTGCTGGTCGGATGCGCACCGCATTTTGAATGGCCAGTAAACCCTCCCGCCGGCGTCCCACCTTGCCGCTCCAGCGCAAGGCGCGGGCCTGGGCGAATTGAGAATTCCAGAGCTCCTCTGTGGCGCGCGACGTGGCGGCCTGGGCGGATTGCGCATGACGATGCGCCTGGAGGGCATAGAACACCGCGATGAACGCAAGCGCCAGGGCGATCAGTAAGGCAACCGCCGTGACCGCGTTTGAGCGAGCCAATCCCCGGCGAATCTCCTCGTGCCGGTGCTGCACGTCCTCGTCGGAGAGGCGGGTTGGCAAAGGATTTGAGTCGTCGTTCACAGCTCCGCTCAGTTGCGCGGCCCATTCAGGCATCTCCCGACCGTGAAGGAAAGTCCGGATTCACGGAATGCGGGCATAGAGCTGCCTTCGTCTTCGCAAGCAAACACGTCGCCGGGGCGGGCACTCGGCATCACCGCCCGCCTCTCGATTTCAGCGATCCCTGTCATGGTGGGCAACCCCGCGGTTGCGTTTGCGCGGCAAGCCCGTCGCCAATTCAATTCCTCGTCGAATGCAATCCACCCCCGCCGGCGGCAATTCTACCGCGGTACGGTGAAAGTGATGTCGAGCGGTTGCGACCTCTTTTCGTGAACGGGACCAGAAGCGCCCTGGTCATCCTTCCGATCCTTGCCAATGCTGTAGATGACGTAGCCTTTGACCGGGAGTTTCTTGTAGCGCAAGGGTTGGCCATCAAAGGGGTCGGCGGGCACCGGCTTGATCAGTGCCGGCGTCAGTTCGCTCAGCGAACCGGGTAGCGCATTGGCGTGCTCGGACCGGTAGCGTTCCACCGCCAGCGCCGTTTGGGCCACGCGAATCCGGGCCGCCGCCTCTGCTTCCTTGGTTGGAAGGTTGCCCAACGCCGGCAACAACATGGCGGAGAGGAAGAGCTTCCGGGCCGCGGCAGTCTCGGGCTTCGGACCGTTGTCAGCATCCAGGCTTTGCGGAAAAGGGAGCTCCGCCATCGCCAGCATGTTGGAGAAGAAATCTAGCGTGAACTCGAAGTCCTCCTGAAACGCCGGTGATTTCAGATGTGCGGCCACGTCGGCGGTGGCCAGGGCCTTGTTGCCAGTCTGGCTCAACAGCCGGGCCAGTTCTGCGGCGGGCAATTGAAGACAGCAGATGGCACTGCAGCGTTCCGCGATCAGAGCGCGTCGGAACGGGGTAGCGTTTTCGGCGTCCTGTAGCGCTGTCTGCAAGCTTAGGAGTTGGTCCTGGGCAAACGCTTTACGCGTGAGCGCCTGTTCGAGCCCCTGGACCGTAATCGCCAGGGAAGCGTTTTCAACCAAGCGGGAAATCAGGATGGGTTCGTTTTCGAGCGAACGGGCCAGGCGCACGCCGGCCAGAAGCGCCCCGGTAGCCGCGTCGGTGCGGCCACGGCCGGCCTGGTTGATGGCCTCGCTCTCCAATAGGGAGGCGCATTTCTTGATATTCGTCAAGTGAGGCAGCTTGGTGTCAAGACCGGCGCGGAGGTCCACCGGATAGCGGCAGGACTTGCGCTCCGCCGCCTGGAGTAACAACGCGAGCGCCTTCTGATTCTTCGAAAGGAACGTTGCCGACTTCGGGTCATCGGCAGTGAGCGCAGAGAAAGCCTGCGCGTACAGTCCGGCTGCGTTTTCGGCGGCGGGCGGCTCGGGGTACCACTTGTTCAATTCCTCCAGCGTCATCGGGTCGCCTGTCGCCTTGATGGCTGCCAGTTTCTGGCTGACGGCCAACGAGGTGGTGCCGGCCTTGGGAGTTGAATTCCCCTTGCTGCATCCAGCGAGAACCACGGCCAACAACGCCAGCAAGACAGCTACGCCGCAACCAAATCGAATCTCGAGTTTCATCGTGATCACGATGAACTGACAGGGCTGAAGGCGACGCCTCACGGCAACTTCTGGCCGAAAGCCGCGCCGGAAGAGTCCCGTGACCGAAACGGGACTTCGTGAAAACGAGCTCGCCGCCAAGTGCAGGCCACCGCGTCAAAGGTTGAACCGTGTGGCGGGATGGGAATCCGATTGACCGGACCATTCACAACGACCCGCTTCCCAAGCCTGCGACAAACTGCGCAGGGGTGAGCACTCGCACATCGCCGGCCACGGTCTTCGGAAAGTGGCGGGTGTTCCCGGTGACGAGCGGGACGCCCGCCGTCAATGCACATTCCAGAAATGGCGCATCATCGGGGTCTGGCAAGCTATGCACCGTATGGACTATCGCAGCTTCAACCCAGAATGCCCGGGCGCGGATGGCCGCCAACACCAACTCCACTTCTGACAGTGGCAACTGAAAAACCGGTCGCGCCAGCACCTCGGCGTATTCAGCCATGATCCGGTCATCCACCACGGCTTGCACCTCACCATTGCGCAACCATTCTACAATGCGGCCCGGCGGTCCGGCGGGCGACAGGAATCCCGACACCACCACGTTCGTGTCAAACACCGCGCGGTTCATTTCCGGGAAACTGGCCGTGCCTTGCGGGTGGCGGCGATCTCACGATTGATTTCCACCAACAACAGCCGGGCGGACCCGCTGCGGGCCGCCGCCGCCCGCACCCGGCTCAAAGCCAGCCGGCTGCGCGAATCACGGATGGATTGGATCACCGTCTCCGGGTCTTCCGAGGCGTCCACGTTCACCAGCACCGCCACCGGACGACCGTCACTCGTCAGCAGCAGCTCCTTCTCCGCCCGCAGCCGCTCCTTCAACTGCCGTGGCTGCTTCAAATCTTGAATGGCGATCAACTTCATAGGTGTGACCTTATAGAGGGTGTTTCAAGTTTCGATAGAGCGAGATGTGGAAAATGGGGCGTTTC
>CAYJNU010000483.1:0-5368 GCA_964371005.1 uncultured Verrucomicrobiota bacterium
CCCCGGCTGCGGCTGGTGCTTCGCACACAGCCGCGCTCCGCAAAATGAGAATTGCCGCGCGGTCGGGCAGGGCGCTTGACCGCCCGGGGCGCGCTGCTACCATGCCCCATCGAAATGAGAACACCTCGTTGGATCGTGTCAGTGGCCGTGCTGGCGATGGCCGGTTTGGGTGCCCAGGCGCAGTTGATCAATGGCATCAAGGCCATTGTCCATGACTCGGTCATCACCTACGAAGAGGTGGAGGTTGCCGCGGCGCAGGAAGCGCAATACCTCCAACGCCAGTATCGCACCAGTCCTTCCACCCTCCGCGCCAAGCTCACGGAGGTGCGCACGAACAGTCTGGAGCAACTCTTGCAGCGGCAGTTGATCCTCCGCGACTTCGGCCAAGCCGGCTACAACCTGCCGGAGAGCTTCGTGGACGAGGCGGTGGCTGAGCGCATCCGCGAACGGTTCGGTGGCGACCCGGTCAAGTTCGCCAAGACTCTGCAGGCCGACGGTGTGACGCGCGAGAAATTCCGCCAGCAGTTGCGCGATCAGATCATCGTGGAGATTCTCCGCTCCAAGAACGTCTTCCAGGAAGCCGTCATGTCGCCGCACAAGATCGAGAAGTATTACGTCGAAAACCGCGACAAGTACCAGGTTGAAGACGAGGTCAAACTGCGCATGATCATCCTCAACAAGCCCACGAGTGCCGAGGCCGAACGCGTGCGGACCCTCGCCGGGGAAATCCTGTACAAAATCAAGGAAGGCGCCACATTCGCCGAGATGGCCGCCGAGATTGCCGCGCTGAACTCGCAGGGTTTACAGAGGGGGGAAGTCCGCGACTGGGGCTGGGTCGAGAGATCTGTCCTGAAAAAGGAACTGGCGGACGTGGCCTTCAAACTCAAAGCCGGTGAGCACAGCGAGGTCATTGATCTGCCGGAAGCCTGCTACCTCATGCTCGTTGAGGAGACCCGCCCGGCGCACACCCGTGCCCTGAGTGAACTCCGCGAGGATATCGAACGGACGTTGCTTCTCCAAGAGCGCGCCCGCCTGCAGCAACGCTACATCGAGAAGCTCCGGGCGAAGACCTTCGTCCGCTATTTCTGACCTTCGCGACGCGCCGGCGGTGTCTGGCCCCGGCCAACTGGATATCGTAAGACTGCGACCCGACTGCTTCCCATGACCGGCTGGATCGGCATCTCCCTCGGCGACGCGACTGGCATCGGCCCGGAAGTGACACTCAAGGCGCTTGCCGCGGAGTGGCCGGCGGATGACACGCGCTATCTCATCCTCGGCGACAAAAACCTGCTTCGTGGACTTAACGCCCGGTTCGGTCTGAATCTGCCACTCGAGACCGAGGGCGGGCCGGATTCAGGCAGACGACTAATCGTAGCCAACCCGCTGCCGCTGCCCCTGCCGGCAGGCTTGGCTCCAGGCGCCGCCGTCGCTGCCGACGCTGCGGTGGCCTGGCTTGAAGACGGGGCCAAGCGCTGTCTGCGCAGCGAGTTGGATGCCCTCGTCACTGCGCCGGTGAACAAGGAGGCCATCATCCGCGCCGGCCACGCGTCGTTCATCGGCCAAACGGAACTGCTCTCCAATCTCGCCGGCGCCGAACGTACCGCCATGATGTTGCTGGGACAAGATGACCGCGGGCGTTGGTTGCGCGTGGCGCTCGTCACCACGCACGTTTCAATCCGGCAGCTTCCCGAGCGCATCACGCAACCCAAAGTGGAACTGGCGATTGACCTGGCGGCGCAATCCTGCCGCGACCTCGGTCTGCCGCGGGCACGCGTGGCGGTGTGCGGCTTGAACCCGCACGCCGGCGAGGGAGGCCACATGGGCGACGAGGAGTTGACCACCATTGGCCCAGCAGTCCGTGCGGCTCAAGCGCGCGGGCTGGGGGTCGTCGGCCCGCTCAGTGCGGATGTGGTGTTTCATTCCGCGCTGCGCGGCGAATACGACGCGGTGGTGGCGATGTATCACGATCAGGGTTTGGCGCCACTCAAGACCGTGGCGTTCGACAGTGGCATCAATTGGACACTGGGGTTGCCCTTCATCCGCACGTCACCCGATCATGGCACCGCCTACAACATCGCCGGCCAGGGCATCGCCAACCCGTCCAGCATGGTGGCTGCAATCCGGCTCGCGAAGCAGTTGGCGCGGAGTTGAGCCGGAGGATCGTCCATCTCGACAACGGGCAGGCAATAGGCAGCTTGACGCAGCAGAACCACGGAGGCCGGTAGTGAGGAGAAATCCCGCGAAACCCAGCCCCAATGACGGCAGACCTTTGAATGAATGCAGCGCGCGCTGTAAACGACGATGGACAACCCGGGGTCCGCGATTATCTTCCCCGCCGATCATGGCAAACGAATTCGAACCTTTGACGCAGACGCCTGCCGCACTCGGCTTCTCCATGCCGGCAGAATGGGAGCGACACGAAGCCACCTGGCTCGCCTGGCCGCACAACGAATCCGACTGGCCCGACAAGCTGGACACCATCCGCTGGGTCTATGGCGAGATGGTGCGCAAGATTTCAGCGGGCGAACTCGTGCGGATTCTCGTCCGGCACAAGGCGGAGGAGAAGTTGGCCAAGAGCTACCTGAAACGCGCGGGCTGCGACCTGAAGCGCGTCGAGTTCGTTCTTCACCCGACGAACCGCGGCTGGACGCGCGACAGCGGGCCGATTTTTGTGAGACGGCAGTCACCCTCGCTCCCGACCACTCTCCCATCCGACGGGCGCGGGGAACGGCCACGCAAGCGCGCCGGTTGTATTGACCAGTGGACGACGATTCTCCCTGTCCACAAGGGAGCGGCCCGGGATCAGGGGAAGCGCGGAGAAACTGCCATCGTTCACTTCCATTTCAACGCCTGGGCGAAGTACGACGATTGGCAGAAGGATCGCAAGGTGCCGGAGACGGCGGCGCGGTTGCTCAAGAAACGCCTGTTCAATGCGGAGTCCAAGGGCAAGGATTTCGTGGTCGAGGGCGGCGGTATTGAGGTAAACGGGAGCGGGACGTTGCTTACCACGGAGGAGTGTTATCAGCATCCGAAAGTGCAGGTGCGCAATCCGGGCCTGACAAAGGCGCAGTACGACGAGACCTTCAAACGCTATCTCGGCGTGAACAACGTGCTCTGGCTGCGCAACGGCCCGGTGGGCGATGACACGCACGGACACATTGACGATATCTGCCGGTTCGTGAACCCGCGCACGCTGGTGCTGATTAAGGAAACCAACCAGCGCGACATTAACTACAAGCCGCTGGCGGAAAACTGGGAGCGCATCCCAGCCCTCCGGCTGGAAGACGGCTCCAGACCCGAGGTCGTGCCGCTGCCGCTGCCCGCCCCGCTGCATTACGGCGAGTGGCGATTGCCGGCCAGTTACGCCAACTTCTACATCTGCAACGCCTGCGTGATCGTGCCGACGTTCAACGACCCGAACGACCGGGTCGCGCTCGGAATCCTGGGTGAATTGTTCAAGGATCGCCCGGTCGTCGGTATCCACGCGGTGGATCTGGTGCTGGGTTTCGGCTCGCTCCATTGCCTGACGCAGCAGCAGCCGGCGTGAGCAGAAACAACTCGCAGGAGCCTTGCCCGCGAGCCTCCGGTTGACCGCCGGTTTGACCTGTTCCGTGCCGTGCCACTTGGGCCCCTCAGTCTCGAGTTGGCTCAGGGTTTCAACAAAATCCAGGCCGAGCCTGTCGCCTTGCCTGCCTGACGGATGAACAGGGCCTAGTGCCGCTCAACGCACCGCCCGACTGCGGAGGGAGATGCGCGTGTGATGTAAACCCTCCCACGGGCGTTGAGCGCGGTTGGCCCGGGCCGGTTCTTCATTGTGCGTGCAAAACCACCAGGCAGCGACCGTTGTAGGCCGCGCGCTCCAGTGATTGAAACGATGCGTGGCTCGTGGTATCGCCGTTGTCCGCGGCAATGATCACGCCCGGGACTGCGATCGAGAATGGACCGGAGTCCTTTGCGCGCGGCACCATCACGCCCCACTGGTCAGCATCCGTCAGCGCGACAAAGGCCAAGTCTTGCCCGTCCGCCTGCAGGCGGTCGCAGATGCTCCACAGGACCGCACATGGATGATTACGGTCGCGGCGCACGAAGACCCGCAAATCCTTCTCATGCCTGTCTGGGAATAGGGGAATAGGGGTGCAACCCCGTGGCCAGTTGGTCGAGCGTGCAAAAGTGGTTACCACCTGCCAAGCAGTTACAGCGCTCAGCCCCGGGCAAGTGCTGGCGACTCGCCTGTCTCTCCCCGTTCGTGACGGTTGAGGTACCTTGAGCGCCAAAAGGCTCATCGCCAAACCTCCGGCGCGCCACCTACACGCAGCGCGGATCGAGCCGGTGAAAGTTGAACTGTACTGCTTCACTGAGGGCATTCTGTTGCGGAGGTGCATCTTGATGATCTGCCCGGATGCGCTGCGCCGGACTCCCTATGCGGGCGAAGGGGTGACGCCCCTGACGACGAGGCACAGGAGTCGTCCGGGGCTCGGCCAGTTCGTGGCTACGCTCCTCGACCTGGGTTGTGATGAGCGGAATCTGGCGCGGGGCACAGTAGGCGGTGACGCTGCGGCAGAATGCGCCTCGCAAGTTGCGCAGATGTGCGTCGTCCAGACATGCCTATGAGCCTCAAATTCATCGGCACCAAGTCGCACTCGTCGGCCGATCCTGCCTAGAGGGCAGTAGGTTTTCAGCACCATACAGTCGACGCAATCGTGCGTGACCCCCAGCAAGGCTGGCGCAATAGCGAGAGCATTCCCTGCATGGATTCAAGCACGAAACTCACCCCCCCTGCCTCGCCGTGGTGACGTCGGGGGTGTTTCCCTTCTGAGGTGAATCCCCTCATCTCGGCGCGGTCGGAGACAACGCTTAGTTTTTGGAGTATTAACAACTAATGTTGTATGGTGACGGCTATTAAGTTATGCACACATCAACACTTTTTTTAAAAAACACCTTGCGCCGTCGCCGTCAAGTTACTACTGTATGCGTGTTCTTTAGATGAACGAGTGTCCTGCAAAGCGAATCACGCTTAACGGGTGACTCAAAACAGGATGTTCCTGTTCAGGTTTAACTACAGGCTTCTGAGATGCCGGGTTAGGTGGATCATTCGGCGCTCAGGCTTTTTCGTCCCCAGATTCTGGATGAACGAGAAGTGCAAAGCACGCATTTTGTGAACGCTCAAACCGTTCAACTGCTCTTTGAGAATTGAATTGTGCGATAAGTGAGAGCCCCTTCAGATTAAGCCAGTTGGCTGGCTGATTCTGGAGATTTTAACCATCAAAGCCCGGCTGGTTTAACAACTGGGACCGGGGAATCAAGCTAACGTTTTTTACGGAGAGTTTGATCCTGGCTCAGAACGAACGCTGGCGGCGTGGATAAGACA
>CAYJNU010000483.1:5378-5816 GCA_964371005.1 uncultured Verrucomicrobiota bacterium
GGCTGTCGGGTAGCAATATTCGGCAGTTGGAGTCGCGTAAGGGTGCGTAACACGTGGGTAATCTGCCGCGAAGACTGGAATAACTTGCTGAAAGGCGAGCTAATACCGGATGTGGTTGCTGGACGGCATCGTATGGCAATCAAAGTTGGGGACCGCAAGGCCTGACACTTCGCGATGAGCCCGCGGCCTATCAGCTAGTTGGTGAGGTAACGGCCCACCAAGGCTAAGACGGGTAGCTGGTCTGAGAGGACGACCAGCCACACTGGAACTGAGACACGGTCCAGACACCTACGGGTGGCAGCAGTCGAGAATTTTTCACAATGGGCGAAAGCCTGATGGAGCGACGCCGCGTGGGGGATGAATGGCTTCGGCCCGTAAACCCCTGTCATTCGCGATCAAATTCTGCAACCTAATAATTTGCAGATTGATAGTAGCGGT
>CAYJNU010000484.1:0-5806 GCA_964371005.1 uncultured Verrucomicrobiota bacterium
GCGGGTGGGTGACATCGCCCAAGCAGACGTCGTCACGCCCGTGACGCTCGTCGTGCTCGAGCCCGCCGCCTCGGAGCCCGGCGGGGCGGGATCAGGACAGGCGAGCCCGCTCATCGCGCGCTTCAACCTCGGAGCGGCGGTCGAAGCCGAAGGCGCATTCGTGGCCGCCGTTTCCAGCCTGCGCAGCAACTTCCTCGTGGCGATGAAGTCGGCATATCCGCTGACCAAGGTGACGGCGCGCAACCTGACGTCCAAACGCTTCCTGCAACTCACGAACCAGTTTCAGCAACAGCACGAGGGCTTTCCGCTGGACGGCAACCTGGTGCGCACCTGGGCGCTGGGGCTCGACGATGATCCGGTCTTCCAGCCTTTGGCGGACAAGCTGCGCGCGGTCATGCTGCGACCGCTCCTGCCGGATGCGTTGCCCGCCGATGTGCGGACCGGTGACCGCGTGCAACTGCTGTGTCTGGCCGAGGGCGAAGCCGCCACACCGGCTGAGCTCGAACCGGCCGCCCTGCTGGCGTCCCGCGCCAGCCTCGTCACGGTGGCGCATGCACGCGAAGCGTTCATGGAGAGCTTTCCTCCCGAACAACGTCCCATGGCGGCCTACGCCGCCACCTTCCTGCGCGAGAACTGTGCGGTTGAAACCGTACCCACGCCGCCTTCGCGCACCTCCCCAAGCGACGCGCTCTACGTGGCCCATCGCTACGAAGCTGGTGAGGCCATCGTCAAACGTGGCCAGGTCATTGACAGTCGGACGCTCGCGGCGCTGGCGCAACTGCGCGAGAAACTGGCGGTGGGCGAGCTGCAGCAGCAGGTTGCTGCGGCGCAGTCGGTGGCCCGGCACGTGAGCCGGCAAAACTGGTGGTTGCTGGGTGGGGTCGTCGGCTTGGCTGGGCTGGTGGCCGTCTTGGGCCTCTGGGTTTCCCACCGCCGGCAATTGGTCTCGCGTTCGCCGGTGCATGTGGGGGAGGCCGATCGTCTCCTGCTTTCGCCGGACGACGCCCCCTTGATTTCCCGAGAATCCGGAGGGGAGTCCGCTTCGTTGCGCGCAGGCTTTGCCGCACAGCTTGCCCGCTGGACGGGCAGTCGTTTGGTCCAGCGACTCCTCTCGCAACGGTCGCGCATGATCGAAGTTCAGCACGAGGCCGCCGAGGAGATGGCGGAACTCGCGAAACGCCTGGAAGCAGTCCAGACTCCTTTACGCGAACGGCTGCAGGCTTACGAAGGGCGGATCGCCGAATTGGAGAAGCAGCTTGCGAAGAAGGGCGCGGAGAATCGTGAACTCATCAAGGCGAAGATTGATCTCACGCGCCGCCAGTTGAAAACCGAGCGAGCGCGCGGCCAGGTGGAGTTGAACTGAGCCGTGTCTGCTCGGACCGGCCTCGACCGGTCACCCCCAGCCGCCGCAACGTTGCCCCCAGAACTGGCGACTACCCAGAAACGATTCCGGCTGCTAGAAGCTATGGCCAACAATCAAGGCCTAGCTATGGAGCACATCTTGCCACTGTCGTCTCTCCCTCTCTCTGCCTGTGCGCCGAAGTCGCGCCGCTATTTGCAGCCGATGTATGACGAAGGCCGGTTCCCGTACAAGTCGGTGCCTGTGTCTGTGTACGGGAATCCGGAAGAAGACTGGTGCGACTGACTTTGGTTACCGGACCCCGCCACATCTGTCCGCATTTACGAACACTGCAAACCATGCAAAGGAGACACATCATGCAGAAGATCATCGCGATCACCACGCCACTCGCGTTGTTGCTGGTTTCCTCCAGCGACATCAAGGCGCAGGGCACCATACGCTTGTCCTTCGACCAGCTTCCTGAGAAGCCTGCAGGATACGGCACAACGAATTCTCCCTATTACCCCGAGTCGGGCGTCGGCGTCCGTGCTTTGGGCGGTGGTTTTACTCTGAGGTGGCCGGGCGGGCTTCTCTTCCCACACAACGGCACACCCTATTTGCAGCCTGGGGGCAGTGAAGAACTGTTCTTCACGTATGCCGGCGTCACCGAGACGTTTGCAGCGGTTTCGGTGGACTTGGCCCTCTACAGCGCCCCAAGTCTTGATCCCGTGACAGTTCAGTTTGTCGCTTCTGGTTACACCCGGGGTGTGAGCATCATCGCAACAACGGAATTCACCGTCACCGGGGCTGTGGACAGCCAAGGGCGGCCCGCGTTCCAGACGTTCTACTTCCCCCCGGAGTTCAAGGGGATGTATTACCTGTCGGTGTCGCCCCTGGGGCCGCTTTGGTCGCTGGACAACTTGGTGATCTACGTTCCCGAGCCGTCGTCCTTGGCGCTGATTGGCCTCGGCGGCGGGTTGCTCGCCATTCGGCTGCGCAAGGTTCGTTCGCGGTCCTGACCTGGTCGGTTACCGCAGCGCCACCAGCGCATCCTCGAAATCCTTCGGCCAGGGGGCATCCAACGTCAGCCGCTCCGCCGTGCGTGGGTGGGTGAACGTCAGGTGGCGGGCGTGCAGCATCTGGCGTTCAGCCCGGAAATGTTCCAGTTCCTCCAGTCGCCGATTCATCCGGGCGCCGTAGGTTTCGTCGCCGACCAACGGATGGCCAATGAATTGGAAATGCACGCGGATCTGGTGCGTCCGCCCGGTGTGCAGCCGCGCCTCCACCAGTGTCGCACTGCGTAATCGCTCCAGCAGGCGGTAACCGGTGCGCGCCTCCCGGCCGGCGCCTTCCTGCACCGCCATGCGCTTGCGATGCGAGGGGTGCCGCGCAATCGCCGCCCGGATTTCGCCCCGCTCCTGTGCCACCTCACCGCAGACGATGGCGTGGTAAATCTTCTCGACATGGCGCGCAGCGAACTGGTTGGCCAGCGCCAGGTGCGCTTCGTCCGTCTTGGCCACCACCATGACGCCGCTGGTGTCCTTGTCGAGCCGGTGCACGATGCCCGGCCGCGCCACGCCGCCGATGCCGCTGAGTTGCCCGGCGCAGTGATGCAACAGCGCGTTCACGAGCGTATGCTCCTCGTGTCCGGCCGCAGGATGCACGACCAGGCTGGCGGGTTTGTTCAACACCAGCAGCAGTTCGTCCTCATAGAGAACGTCCAGCAACATGTCCTCCGGCTGGGCTTTGGCGGGACGCGCCTCGGGCCACTCGACCTGCACGGTTTCGCCGGCATGGGGGGCGTGCGTGGGCTTGGTGAGCTGGCCGTTCACGCGGATATAGCCCTGCTCGATCAGCCGTTGGATGGCGCCGCGAGATACGGCGGGGAACCGTTGCCGCAGGAAAGTGTCCAACCGCTCGGCAGGCAGTGAACGCTCGATGGTGAATGCTTCAGTGCGGGTGGACATTTGCGCTTGGAGTCAACCGAACATCCAACCTTCAACGTGCAACGCCCAAAGCCCAACCAAATGATCTCTCCGATGGAGGTTGAGGGTTGAATGTTGAACGTTGAATGTTCCCATGCTCCAGGAAACGGCGCGTCGATTAGTCTGTCTTGGGCTGTGTTTGCGGCACGTCTGCCGTGGGGACCGGTTTCGCCAGTTTGGTATGACGCTCCGTCCGCCAGGTCAGCAGGAAGACCAGCCCCACGCCCACGCAGATGCCGCTGTCGGCCACGTTGAACGCCGGGAAACCCAACTCGTCGCCGTTGGCGCGCCGGAGATAGAAGTAAATGAAGTCAATCACGTGCCCGACGCGGACGCGGTCCACCAGGTTTCCGGCGATGCCGCCGCAAATGAAGCCAAAGGCCAGTTGGCCGGCGAAGGTGCGGACGTCGAAGTGATGCCGGGTCAGCCACAACACCACCAGCGCCGCGAGCGCGATGATGGCCAGCGCACTGTTGTTCCCACGGAAGAGACTCCACGCCGCGCCCGTGTTGCCCCAGTGGACGAACTTGAAGAAGCCCTCAATGATGACCTTTTCCTGCGCGTAGCCCAGCGACTGCAAGACGATGGCCTTGGTCAATTGATCAAGCGCAAGAACCGCCGCCGCGATGGCCGCAATGCGGCGTCCCGGCGAGCGCAACAGGGTTTTGACCAGTTCCATATCCGCAGCGTGGCGCAGATTTAACCGGGCCGCCGGGCGAAACTCAATCCCTTTCCACAGCCCGGCGCACGGCGGGCACAGCCACAGCCACAACGAAAGTGCCCCTCAGCACCAACCTGCGCCGCGTCTGCCAAGCCCTCATAAACCGGTCAACTGCCCGGCGCGGCGCGGTGGCTGTAGCGTGCATTGTCAACCATGACGCGATCCCGGCGTTCGGTGCAGCGGGTTCGACTGAGGACTTCTCTTTCCAAAGCACTCCATTCCTTTTCCTTTTGCGCCGGTGGAACGACGACGTTGCGACCAGCACAGACCATCTGGGTGTGGCACTGTGGACATTCGTGTCGCTCCGCTTCGATAGCCTCTGCCGCTCTTGCAGAACCCCGCTGAACATCCGATGTCACATACCGTCCGGAGGCGATGCGCAATGCTCGCTGCTTGTACGCCTTCCGACACCGGAAACATAGGAAGTTCAAAGTGTAGGACGACGGCTTCATGGTTATGTCGAACGCTCCGGCTCACCGACCCCGCGCCAGTGACGCCCGACTCGCAACAGTGACGGCATCGCGGGGTTCGGTGCAGCCGGTTTGTTCGATGTTCATGTCTGCAAATTCGCGAGGGGTTGCATTCGGAGGTCCCTCAAGATGGCGTTCATTGTGTCTATGGCCTGTTGACGCTTTGCATCCATCCATCGACCAAGGTCTCGGTCGCCTCGCAGAACCGCATCATCTGGGCCATAACCCGGTCGGCCTCGAAGGTGGAGTAGCATTCGGTTCAGTCCGACGGAATCGGCGAATCGCTTGCGAATCTCCTCAATTATGGCTGCGATCTTGTCCAGTTCCTCTCGCCATCGTGGGTTGACCACGCACGACTTGCCAAGTGAACGCTCCAGCACGATTCCATCTCTTGTCTTCCAATACCCCGTATTTAGAGCAAGGAGGGTGTCCTGCATTGCCTCATCGAAAGCGGTAAAGCTGATCTCTCCGTGGAAGTACGTTCTGAAGGCGGGCCGATCGAGGCACTGGGCAAAGAAGGTTATCAACTTCTTGTCCTTGCGCCACTCCGCACTACCAGGTTTCCATTTTCCTTCCTTCTTGGTGAGATCAATTGTCCGTTTGCGGTGCATCTTCAGTTCGACTGGCGTATAGACCCTAGTTGTCCGGCCTTGTGAGTAGTCGATGTGTACCTCGTCGTGACAAGGAGGACAGAGGGGAATGCCATTCTCGATTCTGTCGTCACCCGGGACTATGTGATGCACTTGGACGCGGTGCAGGCGTCCGCATATGCAACAGCGCCTGCCGCAGTCCGCCAGTAGTTGAGACGCTTCTGTTTTATCGAATGGCATTGCCTCTCCTTTCAGTCATCGAACATTGTTATTGGGACGAAGGCCATGCATGGAGGCATGCATGGTTGGTTTGGGTAACAGCCTTGGTGGTCATGAGGTTAGGAAAACAGACTTGCGAATTCTCACCGCGGACCCGTTATCGTGCCACCGCGAGGCTGACCCCAATGCTCCACAAGCCCAGGCGGTTGTCGGCCTGGCGGTCGGTGGCTTTGTATTTGCCAGAGCGCGGTATGGCCGGGGCGCACAACGCGGCGCGGTCCGCGTAATCCGGGCTCGTGTCCATGAGGAGGCGAACTTGGAGGAAGCGGAGCGAAGTCGAAACGAAGTCGAAACGGATTCCGGCGCCGCGGCGCGGTTGCGCTGGCTGAGACCACTGTGACTGGATTCCTCATAGCTTGCAGAAGGCACTTCAAAGGAACAGGCCGGCGCTGTCAAGTTTGTTCACGGTGCTATTTCAACAT
>CAYJNU010000485.1:0-5793 GCA_964371005.1 uncultured Verrucomicrobiota bacterium
CTGTCAATCGTCACGTTGACCGTGCTTCCCGCGCTTCCGGACCAGGCGTTCTGGCCAACCGCGTACTTGGATGCGCCGTTGGCTCCGTTGGCCCCCTGATTCCATAGCTTCACGCCCGGTGTCCCGCTGGCGGGCTGGACATTATCCGAGAGACCGCCGACCACCATGTTGGGAACCGCTGGTGTGGCGTTGCGAGTAACGCCGCCCGGCCAGTAGCCTTGGATATGCCGCGTGTTGCCCACGATCATTTCCACCGGCGTCAAACTCACGGGGATGCTGGAACGCACCCAGATCGGCCCGTTCGTCAACCGTCCGTCGAGGTGGTTGGGGGTGGCGTCAAAGGCGGTCAGCCCATTGCCTTCATCAAAACGGTAATAGGCTACCAATCCGGGTTCATTACCCACCAGCGTGGTAAGCATGCTGTTGGTGATCTCCGCCGTAGTGCGCGCCACGTTCCAGATGCGCAGCTCCTCAATCTGACCGGGAAAGAACTGGCTGCCGCTGGTGCCGGACCCGATGAGCTTGTCGGTCGTGTTGTTGACGAAGCCGTAGCTCACGTTCGCAAGGAGCGTTTGTGACACGCCATTGACGTAGAGCTTGTGGGGATTCGCGCCCGTGCCCGTGCGGGTGTAGGCGATGTGCGTCCAGCGGTTGGAGAAGATTGCGTTGTTCCCCGTCTCCGCCATCCATGTATTAACTCCCGTGACGGCCACTCGATTCACGCCGCCGTTGCCGACGCCTACTTCCAGTTGAAATGAGCCAGCGAGGTTGTTCATCCGGGTGGAGAAAATGCCGTAGCGGCCAGCCAGGCTGGTGGGTTTGACCCACGCTTCGATGGTCAGCGTGTTGCCGACATCCAAGTTGGTACTGTGACCGAGGTTCACATGATCGTTGGCACCGTCAAACTGCACCGCCCAACCCCAATCCACCGGTTGATCGGCGCTGCCCACCGCGGCCGAGAAGGCGGTTGTCCAGCCATTGCTGGTGGTGTCCGCCGTTCCGCCATTGCTTCCGGTCGTCTGATCCCAGGCCCGGAAGGTAAGTGCCGCGGGCACCGTTCCGACAAAGTTGGCGTGCGGCTGGAAATAGACTCGGTTGTTGGTCAACGCCGATAGGAGGAGCGCGCCGGACTCGCTTGGTGTGTCCAGGTTGGCCCAGTTTGTCCCCCCGTCCTGAGTGTAAAACCAGGCGCCGTGATTCGTATCGACACCGATGATCGCCACTCCCGTCATCGCACCGGGATCATCGTCCGCCACATCGCTCAAGGGTCCGCCGATGTCCACGAGGCTGGAGATCGGTGTGCCCACGGCACCGGCTGGAGCGCCAGCCCCGATCCGGATGAAGTCCAACGTCGGCACTTTGGTGACGTCGAGGACCGGCGCATCGTTTGCGTCCGTGACTGCGATGGTGAGAATCTTCTCCACGCTCAAGTCCCCCGAGTCCGTGGCCCGCACCCGGATGCTGTAGTTGTTCTTGAACTCGTAGCTCAGCACCGCCGCGGTTTGCAGCGTGTTGCCGGAGATCGTGAACCAATCGTTGTCCGTGTCGCCTGGGCCCCTTACGAGCGTGAAGCCGAGCCGGTCACCGGGTTCGGGGTCAATGGCGCTGAGCGTGCCGACCGTCGTGCCGGGAGGCTGGCTCTCCATCAAAGTCGAGTGGCTCAGGCTGATGTCTGTCGGCGGCTGAATGCCGCGCACCGCAACGGTGAAAGTGTTGGTGTAGATCACCCCGTAAGCGTCCACGGCCACGCAGGTGACCCAATTTGTGCCCGCCGGGAAAGCCGAGCCGGAAGGCGGGGTGCAGATGATCGGAACGCTTGGCGTGCATGCGCTGCTGTTGGTCGCGGTGACATTGAAAGTCACGACCGTACCTTCCTCGCCTGTAAGATCCACGGCGAGGTCAGTCGCGCCGACGAAGGTCGGCGCAGGCAACGGCGGCACAACCGTCGCAACTGATGTGTAAATCTTCCCGTCCGACGTTCCCGCCACGAGCCGGTTCCCATCCGCCGAGGAGGCAATCGAAGACCAGTTTATCGAGGTTGAGACCGCGCCCCATGTGGCGCCCGAGTCGGCGGAGAAACGAACCTGGCCGCCGCCCCCGAGCGCCACCAGTTTCCGCCCATCCGCCGACGAGGCAATTGCCTGAAACGTCCCAGAGACTGAGCCTTCGGCCCAACTCACTCCGGCGTTGGTCGAGGTGAGCAGGCCGACTTCTTCGAGCACAGCGGCCAGCTTCGTGCCATCGGCGGACGACGCGATGGCGACAAGAGTACTCCAAGATACGAGATGCGCAGTCCACGTGAGGCCGGCGTCGCTCGACGTGTAACACGCGCCGTTTTGCTCGGCCGCAACCAGCTTCGAGCCATCCGCAGAGGAGGCCACGCTCATCCATTCTCTGTGGGGTGCGCTGGTCGCGATCCAGGTGGTGCCGGAGTCGCAAGAAGTGTGAATCTGCCCGCTCCACTCGACTGCCACCAGTTTCGTCCCGTCCGCCGACGAGGCGATCGGCCCCCAATGCCGGTTGGTTGCGCGAGGTGTCCAGGTCGCGCCGGAATCGGTCGAGGTGTAAATCCGCCCGCCGTCTCCCTCGCCGAAGTAGTCCGTTGCCACCAACCTGGCCCCGTCCGCCGAGGAGGCGACCGACTGCCAGTACCGGTCACTCTCGCGTGCGGTCCAACTCGCCCCAGCATCGCTCGAGGTGTAAATCCGGCCTCCCGACTCCACTCCCACCAGTTTAGAGCCATCCGCGGACGACGCGACATTGAGCCGTCTGCGCTCGCTCCGATGCAACGTCCAGAATTCCCCGGCGGGTGCCAGCCTTTGGCCGGCGCCGAGGACGACCACCGAGACAACCCCGGTGCGGCTGTTGCCGCTCGCATCGGTGGCAATGCAAAGAACATTGGTGCGGCCCAAAACCAGAGGCGATCCCACCGCCGGGGAGACAGTAACCACGGGCGTAGGGTCGGAAGTATCGGTGGCGGTGATGACGGGGAGCAGGACTTCACAAGTATTCGTGGGTGCAGTCAGCACCAGTTCGGCAGGCAGGACAGGCGGCGTCGTGGCCGGCCCCCCAACCACCCGGCGGGTCGCCGTACCGCCCATTCCCCAGGCATTGGGTTCGGGTGTAGGTCAACACATAAGTGTCCGGCACCTCCACATTCACCGTCCCGTTGGTGACCAGGCCGGGGCAAAGCGTCCGTTGAATCAGAGGGACCGCCTGGTCGGCATCCGTCAGGAAACCCCAGGCAACGACCGAACCATCGGCCTTGAGCGCCAGACTGTGGTAGCGGCCGGCCTCGATCGCCACGACGCCGCTGGCCACACTGGGGGGAAGGTCGGTTTGGCCGTAGTAGTTGGCTCCCCACGCGACGACCGAGCCATCGGCTTTGAGCGCGAGACAGTGGCTGTATCCGGCTGCAATCGCCACCACTCCATTGGTCGCGCTGGGTGGAACATTGGTCTGGCCGTAGTAGGTGTCCCCCCACACCACGACGGCGCCGTTGTTCTTCAACGCAAGACTCTGCGTGCCGCCCGCGGCGATGGCTACCACGCCGCTGGTCGCACTGGCCGGAACGTCAGTTTGGCTGCTCGATCCCCAGGCGACGACCGAGCCATTGGCCTTGAGCGCCAAGCTGTGCGCAGAACCCGCCGCGATCGCCACCACCCCACTGCTCGCACTGGCGGGAATATTGATCTGACCGTAGCCGTTCCATCCCCAGGCAACGACGGAACCGTTGGCCTTGAGCGCGAGATTGTGTGAAAAGCCCACGGCGATCGCTACCACGCCACTGGTCGCGCTGGCTGGAATGTTGGTCTGACCATCGCGGTTGTACCCCCATGCCACGACCGAGCCGTTGGTTTTCAGCGCCAGACTGTGAAAGCCACCCACGCCAATGGCCACAACCCCGTTCGCTGCGCTCGCAGGAGCGGTGCTTTGGCCGTAGTAGTTGGCTCCCCAGCCGATGACCGAGCCGTCGGCATTGAGCGCCAGATGATGATCATAGGCTGCGAGGCTGGCAGGTCCCGCGCCGGCGGTTGCGCCCGGATCCACGAACGGCACGTGAAATTCGTTGGTCAAGGGATTGTCGCCGAAGAGTGCGATGGCGGGCGGTGGCGGCACAGTGCTGGGGACTGGCAGCGGTCGGTTGACGAGGGTGCCGTTCCGATGATTCGGCGTGGCGTCGTAGGCCACGACGCCTTCACTCCTGTCCAGCCGATAGTAGGTAGCCAACCCGGGTTCAAAGCCTGTCAGCGGATGGCCCATCCAGGCTTGAATCTCCCCCTGACTCCGCACCTTGGTCCAGATGCGAACCTCGTCAACGGCACCATCCAGATTCCAGTCCGTGCGATTCGGAAACGATCCGACCACCAGTTGGCCAGTGCCGAGGTAGTCCGCTGTGCTTGTGTTGGTGGTGAGGAGGAATCCGTCGCGGTAAAGCCGCCGTTCCTTGGTTGTCGCATCGTAGGTGCCCGCCCAATGGTGCCAGTTGGAATCGGTGTAGATGTTGTTGGTGTCGTAGATATCATTCTGCCAAAAGTGCATGCCGAACAGGTTGCTTTCGTTGAAACCAAAGAACAGCCCGCGGTTGGTCTGCCCCGTGCCTTGCCCAACAATGCAGTCGCGGCCGGTGCCGTCCCGCTTGGCCCAGGCTTCAAGGGTGAAGGAGGTGTTGGCCAGCGAAACAGGCTGGTCAGTCAACAGGTGATCATCCGCGCCATCCAAGTTCAGCGCCAAACCCCAACCACTCGGGGCTTGCGGCACAGAGCTAACCGTCCAAGTCGGGCCATTGACCAAAACGCTGTTGACGTGATTGCTGGTGGCATCGTGGGCGATGGTGCCGGTTCCCTCGTCGAATCGCCAATGGGCCAGCAGCCCCGCCTCCGCGCCGGATAGACGCCCATTCATATTGGCCGAGACCTCCGCGGCGCTGCGCGCCACGCCCCAAATCCGGACTTCGTCAATCGAGCCGTCAAATTCGTTCGGCGCCTCTCCCCCGGGCCCAATCCCGATCTTGAGCGGCCCGGAACCCTGGTAGTGCTCCGCCGTGTTCGTGTTGCTGGCGATCAAGACGCCATCCCGATAGAGGCAGCGCACCTTGGTGGTCGCGTCGTATGTCCCCGCCCAATGGTGCCAGGCCGTGTCGGTATCCGCCGTCCCGCTCCCGACACCGTTGCCGTAAAAATCGAACAGGAACTGGTTCCCGGCGTAGTAGTGAAACCCGAACATCAGGCACTGGTTATAGACTCCGCCGCCCTGGCTCACGACCATGTCCATCGTGTCGCTGGAGCGTCGTTGCACCCAGGCCTCCACGCTGAAGGAACGATTGGCCAGAGCCACGTCCTGTTGGGACTGGACGTAGTCATTCACGCCGTCGAAGGACAGGGCGCCGCCCCAGCCGGTTTGGGCCACCGCGGGCCGGTTGACGCCGAGGAGAGTCAGCATCGAGATAAGGACAGCGGCTGAAGTGTGTTCGGTTTTCATACTGCTTTCACCAAGTTTGTGTCTGCTTCTACCCTCTATATCCGCAATCTGAGGGAAAAGGGGGCCAGGGAATCTGAAGCAAGTTCCAGGAGCGTGTTTGAAAGATGGCTACGAAAGACGGGTGGTGCGGGCAACTTGCCCGCCCCGGCCGGCAACCTGCCGACCGGAACGGCAGAGCGCCCCCGCCCCCTCAACCGCCCTCATGGGCTTGAACGGTCAGGGCCGTTCCGTCGGGGGGGGAGCCCGCCGGGACAGGCTGGTAGCCAGTTGCGTGCGGCACGGGGACTGAGCGGAGGGGTCGCCCCGGGGTCG
>CAYJNU010000486.1:0-5785 GCA_964371005.1 uncultured Verrucomicrobiota bacterium
ACCCATTCTAACTTTGTTCGCACACGTTTTCTAACTTTGACTGCTACACGACAGCCGCAACCTTTCAGGTTGCCAGTGAAATGAAATTCTGCCTCAAAGGGCTTGCTGCACACCCACAAACTGAAGGCAGACGCACACCCCCAAGCCAGAGGCTTGGGGCACGCCCGCAAGCCGAAGGCTTGCGCCACTACAGGTCCTGACGTGTAACATTTCGCCGCCAGCGTTGTCTTGCTGCATGAGATGCAGACAGAAGCAGCCAACTTCACTGAACAGGATGCCCAAGCCGTCGGCGCTGTGCGCACGGGCGACGCGGAGCGGTATCGCGAGCTGGTCGAGCGCCACGAGCGTCGCGTGTATGCCGTGGCCTGGAGTCGGCTCGGCGACGCAACCCTGGCGGAGGAGGCCACGCAGGAGGCGTTCATTCGCGCGTATCGGCGGCTCTGGCTGCTGGGCGACGGGGCGAAGTTCGCGGGCTGGATTGCGTCCATCACGCGGCATGTGGCCATCAACTTCGGTCTGAGGCATCGGCGCGAGTTGAACAAGCGCGAGCGCTGGGCTTTGGAGCAATCGCCACTCCACGAGCCGCATCCGCACGCCGCCGAAGCCGACGCACCTTGCACACCGGAGACGCTGCGGCTGACGCTCGCGGAACTGCCGGACGCGCATCGCGAGTGCCTCGTGTTGTTCTACCTCGAAGGCAAAAGCGGTGCGGAAGCTGCCGCAACGCTCGGCATCACTGAATCCGCACTCCGCGTGCGACTGCATCGGGCCCGCGCCGCTTTGCGTGAACGGCTGGAGCAACGCCTTGGCGATTCGCTGCGAAAACTCGGCCCGGCCAAAACGCTTGTTCCCGCTGTAATGGCTGGGGTGCTCGCGTCATCGTCCGCCAAGGCCGCCGCCGCTGGGGGAGCGGGGGCCACCATGGTCGGAGCGCTCCTGAAATCCGCGCCGCTGAAGATCGTTTTCCCGTTCCTCTCGTTCATCGCCTTCCTGCCGGGTCTGTTGATGAGTTGGCTGGTCTTTCGCATGGAGCTTCGGAACTTCCGCGATCAGCGAGGCTTCCGCGCTCGACTATTCCGCGACCTGCTTCATCGGCAGTTTCTTTGGATGGTCCTCTTGTTTCTTACAGCAATCCTCCTGTTTCACTGGATGAGTCCAGTCTTGGGAGACCGAAGTGTTTACCTGCTCATAGGCGGTCTTGGATTCGTTCCGGCTTTAATCGCCGGGCGCCGAACGTTCCTCATCCGTAATCGATACTTCATTGCCGCGACGGCTGGGGGGCTCGTCTCGATGACGGGGTGCATTTTGATTGGAGTCGGCTTGATTCCAACCCCGCTTGTGTTCCCGGTCGTCTTTGGTCCGGCCATCTTGACCACGATCTTCGTCCACGAGCGGCCGATTCGGATGGACTACAGCCTGTTCTTACGTGCAGCCGAGGGATTGCTGGCACTCCCACGAAGCGGACTCCTGCCAACGCAGGTTTCGAAGCTGAACAGGGCGGATCTGCTCGCGTTCGCCCGACTCTTGGGCAGCCGCTGGCTCGCCAACGATTACCGCTGGGATGAATCAGGTTTGCGACTCCGACTGACGCCAGTTAAATGGTCGTTCTTCCGGGGTCCCATGCATGATCTCGCTGGATGGAAACACGCCTCTGTGCTGCTACTCGGATGGGACGGCAGCGTAACCGCGACCCTTGGCGACGTCGACCGTTACGTATTGCATGCACTTCGTGGCAACAACTCTCTCCCGCCAGACTTGGAGGAGACCGTTGTCGCTGCAGTCGTTACGGCGTGGGAGTGTTTCCGTGCTGCGAACGCCAGCGCGGCGGAAACCGCATTGGGCCAAGCGTCAGAGGAGTCCGTTTTCAACGTGCCGCCCGCACAGTCGGGACTGGCCCGCTGGCGTCCCCGGCTTCTGATGGTGCTGCTGCTGGCCATTCTTATCCTGAGCGGCTTGAATCACTTCCAACCGCCTTGGATACGCGATGTGAAACCGGTCTCCTTGACCGAACCGGAAGTCCGCGCATTCTTGGGCACGGTCAGCACGAATCCGAATCCGACCAAAAGCGGTGCTCAGCGCTCTCGCGCCGGTGATCCGACTACTGCGCTATTCAATTGCCTGGTTCTCCCGCCCACCAATCTGTTTACGCCGGACTCCTTACGCGCGCTGCGCACTGAGGTTTTCAGGAACGCGGGCTACGACCATCACTCAACCGCCTTCGGCACGTTCGAGCGTTGGACATTCCAAACGGCGATTGTTGGCGGTTGGGTTGACTGGGAGAGCATCGGTCTTGCCCCAGCAGATGTGGCGGGCCATTTGCGCGAGCGTGCTGCGCGCAAAGCCGATACTCTGTTCATGCTGGGCCGCCGGGGCTGCACGGTGAACGGCGAGCAGTATTCTGTCGAGCGGATTCACGATCTCACCCTGAACCAGCTCCGTTGGTTGCGCGACCTCAACTGTCTCGACCTGGTGGATCGCGAAAGCCTTATCCGCCAGATCGCGTCGGTACAGGTCCTCTCGGGCAACGTGCCGCCGGGGCAACCGCCCATCCAGGACTGGCGGCAGTACCGCGGCCTGTTCCACACCCCGGGCTGGCCGACGCTGCAGGACACTTACTTTTCGGTGGCGGCATTGGAAATCCTCGGCGGGCTGGACCGCATGGGCCGGGAAGCCTGCATCAAGCGCATCCTGAAGCTGCATCGCGGCAAAGGCTATTTCACCCCGCCCGACGTGGACGAACGCCGGCGGGCGCGAATCGAGGGGAACGCCCATGACACGCTGGCCGCGTTTGAAACGCTCCGCATCCTCGGCGCCCTGGACCGGGTGAAGGACCTGGAGAAATGGCAGTTCCGCGTGCGCAAGACTTCCACGCCTCCGACCGGAGAGTGGATTCCATGGGATCAAATTGAAGCCTGGGTCTGCCAGCAGCGGCTGGCGCGCGTCCTGAACGAGCGCAAGACGAATCCAGAAGCCCCGATTCGCTCACTGTTGGAGCCTTAGCCGTATCCATGCGATCGGACCGCGACCGGTCCCCGGTCGCAGCACGGCCAGACGGGCTTTCGCCCTGGAACCGGTGACGTTGTCTGCGGTCACTGTTCAGTGGGGCGGCTGGCTGGGGGGGCGCCGCGAAAGGAAGCACGCGTCTCTCGGGCATTCGGACCTGCTGCGACCGGGAACCGGTCGCGCTCCGACTGAATTGTTACGGCTGAGCGCGCGGTTGAAAACTGGGTAGCGCGGGCAACCTGCCCGCCCCGGTCGGCAACCCGCCGACCGGAACGGCGGAAAGCACCCTCCCGAAAGAGCCGTCGTCATCGATGCGTACCGCTCCTGCCGTTCCGCCGGGCTGGTAGCCAGGCGGGACAGGCTGGCAGCCTGTGCTACACGAATGCGATTCTGAACGCACGCTCCTGGGCGCGTCACTGTCTTCGCGCCAGTTCCGTACCCCCTGTTCTCGATTGCCTTCGGTAACATTCCGGGGGCAGTGTTGTCTGTCGGTTGAAATGCAGACAACCACTTTCAATTTCACGGAACAGGACGCCCACGCCGTCGGCGCGGTGCGGGCTGGCGACGCCGAACGTTACCGCGAACTCGTCGAGCGCCACGAGCGACGCGTGTATGCCGTGGCGTGGAGCCGGCTCGGCGACGCGGCGTTGGCGGAGGAAGTCACCCAGGAAGCGTTCATCCGCGCGTATCGCGGGCTGGCGCTGCTCGGAGACGGCGCGAAGTTCGCCGGCTGGATCAACTCCATCGCGCGCAACATCGCCATCAACTTCGGCATTCGCCACCGGCGCGAGTTGAACAAGCGCGAGCGCTGGGCGGTGGAACAGGAACCGCCGTCGGAAACGCCGTTGCCTGCCGCGGAGGCCGAAGAAACCGACGCCCCTTGCGTACCGGAGACGCTGCGCCAGACGCTGGCGGAACTGCCGGCGGCGCATCGCGAGTGCCTCGTGCTGTTCTACCTCGAAGGCAAGAGCGGCACGGATGCCGCAGCGGCGTTGGGCATCTCGGAGACCGCGCTCCGCGTGCGGCTGCATCGGGCGCGGGCGGCGCTGAGACGACGGTTGGAGGAACGGCTCGGGGATTCCCTGCGCAGGCTTGGACCAGCCAAGACGCTGGTTCCGGCAATCATGGCCGGAGTGCTGGCAGCATCGTCGGCGCAGGCAGCGACGGTGGGCGGAACCGGCGCAGGACTGCTGGGTGTGGCGGCGAAGCTGACGCCGCTCAAGTGGCTGCTGCCGTTTTCCGCCTCGCTGATTGGCGCGCTACCCGGCCTGGCACTGACGGCGTTGGCTGGCCGGGCCGAACAACGGAACTTCCGCGACCCCGCGGGCTTTCGCGCCCAGGTCAGCCGCGCCATGTTCCTCAGAACCCTCTGGATCGTACCCCTGGTGACGCTCCCGATAGGGTTCGGCGTCTTGGCGTTGACCTGGAAGCTCGGCCAAAAACGTGCCGACTGGATTCTAGCGGTGTTCATGGTGGCTTGCTTTGCGTGGGCGTGGCGGTTGTTGGGTGCGCGCAGCCGGTTTCAACGCGGCATGCTGATCTGGTACGGCATCCTTGGCGGCGGCATGGTACTGAAGGCCGCTGGCCTCATACCGGCAAGCGCCTATACCTACTTCTTCATCGCCGCCTCGCTCTGGCTGACGTGGATCGTTCGCTGGCGGCCCACGCGGATGGACAACAGCCTCTTCTTCCGCGCCATGATGGGGATGCTGGAGACCCCATCTCCGGCTACGTCCACTAGCATTCCAATTGCGCGGTTGGAGAAAGCCGACCTTAAACGGTTCGGCAAGTTCCTCGCCGACCGGCATCTGATCAACGCGCTTCGCTGGCGCCCGGAGGGGCTGCTGTTGCGGCAGGGATTCACCAAGCTGCCCTGGCCGGCGGACAAGGCGGCGCAGTTCAAGGCTGCCCTCCCATTCTCACCCCGGGACAGTTCCAACGTCCTGCTTCAATGGAATGGCGAAGTGACCGCGTATTTCAGCGAGGCAGACGAACGAAAGCAACGCATGCTCAAACCCGAAGAGGCGGCGCTGCGCAGCAAGGTGGAGTCCCAAGTGGCAGCCGCCGTGACGCAGGCGTGGCAGGAGTTTCGGAGCGGTGACACTTCGGCAGCAGAAAAGGCCCTGGGGGAAAAAGCCGAATCAGAGATCTTCCACGTGCCCCCTGCCCGTGCGGCTTCCACCCGCTGGCTGCAAGTGACCGCTGCATTACCGGCCGTGCTGTTCGCGACCATGTTGCTCGTGGGCAAGTATCCGCAACTCCTGAAACCCTTCACCGGCAGCCATGCCAAACCAGTGTCGCGTTCCGCTGCCATCACCAACTCCGTATCGAAACTGCATACCACCACGACCGCCATTACCAATGCGGAGGCTTTAGAGTCTTCATCCACCAGCAAACCGATGGAATAGGCAGCCAGCTCACCCAACCTCGGAAACCACGGGCCAGCGCGGGGGAGTGAATGGCATTTTCCTCTTGGCGTTGCGGCCCGCTTCGCCGTTAATCTCCGCCCATGAAAATTGTTTTGGCATATTCGGGCGGACTTGACACTTCGGTGATCCTCGCGTGGCTGAAGGAAAACTACGACGCGGAGATCGTGGCCTTTTGCGCCAACATCGGGCAGGAGGAGGAATTGCGCGGCTTGGAGGCGAAGGCCAAGCGCACCGGCGCGTCCAAGTGTTACATCGTGGACCTCGAAGAGGAATTCGCGAGCGACTTCATTTACCCGATGATTCAGGCGGGCGCGGTCTATGAGAGCCAGTATTTCCTCGGCACGAGCATCGCC
>CAYJNU010000487.1:0-5744 GCA_964371005.1 uncultured Verrucomicrobiota bacterium
GAACCACTGACGCCCGTTTTCGGCTCAACCATCAGGGCGGGCTCAGCCCCGCGGTCCAGGCAAGCGACGGCGACGTGGAGGACTACCAGGTCAACATCCAGCAACTCCTTGATTTTGGCGATGCGCCGGCGCCATACCCAACCTTGCTGGCCAACAACGGTGCGCGGCATGATTACGTGCGCGACGTCAATCTCGGTTCTCGTGTGGACTTGGAAGCCGATGGCCAACCGACTACCGCCGCGAACGGTGACGATCTCAATCCTTCGACCTCGGACGACGAGGATGGCGTGGAGTTCACGAGCGTGCTGGTACAGGGCCGGGTGGCCACGCTTCAGGTCATCGCGTCCCGCCAAGGGTTGATTCTCCATGCCTGGCTGGATTTCAACGCCAACGGGAGCTGGGCCGACGCTGGTGAGAAGATCTACTCCGGGTTGGTCCTGGCAAACGGCACCAATTACCTCTCGTTCATCGTTCCCGCGGATGCCAAGCCGACCCGGACCTATGCCCGATTCCGTGTCACCACGCAAACCGGTGCGGTGAACTACGTGGGACGGGTCACGGACGGCGAAGTGGAAGACTACGTGGTTTCGATCATACGGGAACGCGACCGGTGCGATCTGGGTTGCGCAGGCCGAGAATTCTGGCTGACGTTCCCTGGCAACTACGCCCCGGACCTCGACAATCCGACCCAGCCCAGCCTGTGTGTTCAGGGTGCGCCCGGTGTCTCCGGTGTCGTCTCGATTGCTGCCCTGGGTTTCAACAAGAACTTCACCATTCCGGCCTCGGGCACCGCCCGGCTTCCTCTGCCCAAAGCGGCTGACCTGGGCGACTTGAACGATGCGGTTACCAACGCCGGCATCCACGTAGTGACGTCGGATGACGTGAGCATTACCGCGTTGAACCATGCCTTGTTCACGACGGACAGCTACCAGGCGTTGCATGCGGCCACCTTGGGCACTGCCTACGTGGTGTTGGGATTCGGGAACCTGCAGTCGGACGAAATTCCGCTCAACGGGTCGCAGTTCGCCATTGTGGCCACCGAGAACAACACGCGCATCATGATCACGCCGTCGGTGACGACCGGCGTTCGCCCTGCGAACGTTCCTTACATCTTGGTCCTGCAAGCAGGGGATGCCTACCAGTTACGGAATACGAACGGCGCGCCGAGTGATCTGACCGGCACGATCATCAGGTCCGACAAGCCCATCGCCGTCTTCGGCAGCCACTTGTGTGCGAATATTCCATCCGCCAGTCTCTGGTATTGCGACTATCTGGTGGAGCAACTGCCTTCAGTGAACACTTGGGGGAATGACTTCTACACCGCGCCATTGGCGACGCGCTCGGGAGGAGACACCTTGCGCATCCTGGCCGCTTACGCGAGTACGGATGTCTTCGTGAACGGGGTGTTTCTCGCCACGTTAAACCGAGCGGAATTCAAGCAGATCACGCTGAGTGCGGGGGCACGCATAACCACCACCAGGCCGGCACTGGTTGCCCAGTATGCCAACAGCTCAGATCACGACGGCGTCGTCAATTCTGATCCGTTCATGTTACTGGTGCAGGCGACCCGGCATTACAACACCAGCTATCGCCTTTGCACACCGACGAACGACTTCCCAGCCAACTATATCCATTTGGTGGTACCGACCGCCGATGTCGGGGGCATCGTGCTGGATGGAGCGGTGGTGGGCGCGGGTGCCTTCACGGCCATTGGTGGGACGGCCTATTCTTACGCGCGCGTCTCGGTCGCTCCCGGACAGCACACTGTCTCTGGCCGATCCCCGTTCGCCGCGTCGGCGTACGGCTGGGCGGAGCGGGATTCCTACGGCCATCCAGGATGTTTCAACTTCGGCGATGTTCAGCCGCCGCAGGTCACGCCGGAAACACCAAGCATCACCGCGAACGTGGCCAGTTACCCGAATTCCCCAGGTCAGGCTCCCGTGCCCAGCATCGTAGGTGGCGCGACGGTAGCCGACAACTGCTCGCCGGAACTTGGGCGACCGACGCAATCCATCAAAGCGGGCACGTTGCTGTCCCCCGGCATCTATGAGTTGACGCTGAGCCTTGAGGATGATAACGGCAACATTGGCGAAACCAACGTGACCTTCACGGTGATTGACCCCTCCCCGGTCACCATCGTTTGTCCATCCAACATGACCGTCAACTGTACCGGCGGACAGGGCGCGGTTGTGCAGTTCAATGTCACGGCGCACACGACCTACGAGACCAATGTGGCCGTGGTTTCCACACCGCCTTCCGGCAGTGTGTTCCCGCCTGGCACCACCGTCGTGACGAATGTCGCGACCAGCCTCGCGGGTCTTTCGCAGACCTGCTACTTCGCTGTGAGCGTGGTCTGCGATGCGCGGATTACCGCCGTCGTGGGGCACAATCAGTTGAACCTCACCTGGCCAGGCACGGCCACGCTGGAATACTCGTCTAACGTGTCAGGTCCGTGGCAGGCGATCGCCACGGGAGCCACCTCCTACGCAGCGCCGCTCACGGGCGCGCGCGGGTTCTTCCGGGTGCGCTATTGATCACCCCGGGAATCGCGGTGCGTGCCTACCGCACTGGCCGCGCGATGGGCGGAAGCTTGGTCCGTTACTCCCGGTAGTACGATCTCGTGTGCCACCGTAGTCTCACCGCCTACCGATCGCGCCCAAGGGGAACTTTCCTGAACTTGGCAACGGGTGGCCCGCGAAGTCGCGCCCGCCCACATCAAGTCCGAACAACTTGTGCAAGTCCAGTCCGCTGGCGTTTGCGGGCGATTCCGCCTGCGGACGAAATGCCCGCAGCGTTCGCAGGCCGACGCGTTGACCGGTACGCACGCCGGACGCGTGCCCGGTCAGGACTGGCGGTTGAGCAAACCCGGTTGGTTTGCCTCCAACGACTTCCTGGCCCGTGCCCACGCGCCATTCGTCGAGGTCCGCGGACGTGCGGTCGCCCCAGACGACTTGAACCGGTGCGCCTTCGCGCCAATACAGGTTGTTCTCGAACCGCAACCGGTCGTGCGGTTGCGATACGCGGAGCGGGACTGCCGCGCCCGTGCCGACGAAGATGTTGTTCCGAATGTTCGCCTCGACCCCGTTTCCGTGAACCATCGTCGCCTGATCCGCCCACGGGCCGATGACGACGGTGTTGTTATAGACCTCCACGCCGGTGATCCGCGGGCCGTCGCTACGCAGCCAGAGTCCGGCGTAGGTGCGGCTCTTGCGTGAGTCGTTCTCCGAAATGTTGAAGCGCACCACACTGCCGTGATCCGCGTGCGACGCGTAGGGGTAGGAGTAAACCATGAACCCCGGCCCGTCGTTGTCGTGGCTGTAGTTGTATTGCAGCACGCACTCGACGCAACCGCCATCGAGGTCAAACCCGCCGCCGTCCGCGGCGCTCGTGCGGTTCGCGAAGCTCTCGCAGTGCTGGATGATCACGCACCGGGACGCGCAGGTCCAGATGCCGACCGGACCGCCGCCCTTGGAGCGGCACTCGGCGCCATTGTTCCAAGCCTCGCAATGCTCGATCACCCCGCCGTCCACCTGATAGAGGACCATGCCGCTGCCGGAGTGATTGTTGAGCCGCGCAGGATCGCCGGTGTTGTTGAACGCCCGGCAACGGCTCACCCGCACGTCTGCGTGGGCGTAGTTCGTCGCGTCGTAAGGCAAACGCCCGGCCACTTCCATGCCGCCACGGAGGTTGTCGTGCATCACGCAGTCCGTGATGCGAACGTGCGCAAAACCCGCGCGCTCGCCGCTCACCCAAATGCCGAACCGGCCAAAGCCGCTGACCTCGACGTTCTGAATCCGCAGGTGGTTCAAGCGCTCGCCGCTCGGGAGCGTGTTGTCGCAGGCAATCCCGTAACCGGTGTTGTTCGTGCGCCCGCTGCCTTGGATCACCAGATTCTCGATCAGCACGCCTCCGGCGTTCTCGACCGTGATGCCTGTGGACGCCCCCGCGAGAATTGTCGCCCGTCCGCGCCCCGCCGAACCGATCACCACGGGAGCGTTGGACGTGCCTGCGTCCTCTGCGGTGAGTTGCAGGTTCCCGGCGAAGGATTTGCCTGCCTGAAAGAGCACGCGGTCGCCAGGCTTGAACCGCGCGTCATTGACGCGCGTCACGGTCCGCCAGGCCGTCTTGCTCGAACGCCCGCTTGCCTGGTCGTCGCCATCCACGCGGACGAAAAAATCCGTGGCAAACGCGGGCCCGGTCACGAGCAGCCCGAGCACCAGCCCGATCCATCGTGCGGCAATCCAGTTGCGGAGAGTTGGCAGACTCGACATGCGGCGAGCCTAACGACGGCCCACGATGCTGTCAGCACGCGAAAGGACCGATAGCAATTCGAGATCGCTGCGGCGTTGACGCCCGGAACGCACCGGGCTACAACTGGGCCACACTATGGACAAGACAACCGCCATCGTTGTCGGACTCGCAATCCTCGCGCTCGTATTCGTCGCCTTCTTCGCCGTCTTCCGGTCGCGCGGCAAAGGGAAGATCAAAGGGCCGTGGGGCATGGGGCTGGACGTGGAAGGCTCAAACGAGCCGCCGCAAACCCGGGTCAAGGGCGTCGAGGCCGGCGGGAACGTGCGCGTGACTGAAACCGGCGGACGCGGAGTGGATGCCTCCAAGCTGAAGGCCAAGGGCGACGTGGAGATTTCCAGTTCGGCGAACGGAGGCACGCCGCCCCCAAAAAAGTAGCCCCCGACTCGTCGTCGGGTACGGGGGCGGTCGTCGCAAAGGAGCTTTCTGCGGGACGCGACAACATCGTCATTGGCACTTTGATTCAGCAGGCTGCTTCGGCCACAGGTATTTCGCCGCTCCACCAACTTCCCCCGCCGCCCGACCACTTCACCGGGCGCGAAGACGAGCTGGCATATCTGGAACAACAACTTTCCGCCGGCGAGGCTGCCGGTGCGACCATTGCTGGCGCGCGGGCTGGCTTGCAGGGCATGGGCGGCGTGGGCAAGTCCGCGCTGGCCGTGGTTCTCGCGCAT
The DNA here is from genome assembly GCA_964371005.1 of uncultured Verrucomicrobiota bacterium. GTDB lineage: Bacteria > Verrucomicrobiota > Verrucomicrobiia > Limisphaerales > MWDV01 > MWDV01. Next base: position 4,983 of record CAYJNU010000487.1, read on the forward strand.
CGGTTCAAGGCCCGTTACCCCGACGCGCAGCTTTACCTCAACCTGCGCGGCGCCGGTGCGGACCCGGTGGGCCAGTTCTCCGCCTCCGGCATCAAGCCGCTGTCGCCCGCCGAAGCGATGCAGAACCTCATCCACGCGTTCCGGCCCGAGGCCCGGCTGCCGGAGACGCTCGCCGAACTCACGCCCCGCTACCATTCCGTCCTCAACGGCGCCGGGCGGGTGCTGCTGTTGCTGGACAACGCCGCCAGCGCCGAGCAGGTGAAGCCGCTCCTGCCGCCGCCCAATTGCCTGCTCCTCGTCACCTCCCGCGCGCAGTTCCAATTGCCGGGCCTGGCCACGCGCAACCTCGACTGCCTCCCGCCGGACAAAACCCAGGCGCTCCTGTGCCGGCTCGCGGTGCGGTTCAAACCGGCCTCGGCCGAAGTGAAGGACGCGGCGGAGCTTTGCGGCCGCCTGCCGCTGGCGCTGGAAGTCTTTGCCGGCGCGGTGAACGACCGCTCGCTCACGCCGCTGCCCGAACTCCTCGCCCGCCTGCGCAACCGGCAGGACCGGCTCTCGCCCGTGGACGCTGCGTTCGAGGTCAGCTACGAACTGTTGAGCGAGGCCTTGCGCCGCTGCTGGCGGTTGCTGGCGGTGTTCCCGGCCAGCTTCGACCTCCGCGCGGCGGCGGCCGTTTGGGGCCTGGGTGGTGCGGGCGACTCACCCGCCCCGTCCGGCAACCTGCCGGACGGAACGACAGACGCTCAGACAATTCCGCCGGGC
>CAYJNU010000488.1:0-5734 GCA_964371005.1 uncultured Verrucomicrobiota bacterium
GGTGCATGTTGCCTTCTGGTTTCGGCGGCGCTTTTATCAGTGAGTTGGGAGTGCGCTGCTGCTCACGCTCATGCTGATCTTCGCCTTTCAGGCGGAGAACCTGACGAAACGCTGGCTGGCCGTGCTGCTGATTGCCGTGCCCATTCTCATTCAGGTCTATTTCAATTCCGGCCTGCCTTGCCTGCTGATGCGCTGGCTTAAAGTGCCGCGCAACCTCGCGTCGCCCGGCGCACTCATCGGCGCGAGCAACTTTTTCGAGCTGGCGGTGGCGGTGGCGATCACGCTGTTCGGGCCGGGCTCCGGCGCGGCCTTGGCCACGGTCGTCGGCGTGCTGGTGGAAGTGCCAGTGATGCTGTCGGTCTGCAACATCTGCAACTGGACGCGGCACTGGTTTGGGGAATCGCCGAGGGCTACCGGGTAAGGGGCAAAGGTCATCAAGGTGTTCGTTCCTGCCACAACTCAAGTCTTCCTCAACACCACCACTCGATTCGTATTCGTGCCCTTGTCGTTGTTCTCCACACCCCAGCAGTTGGCAGTCTTGGTAAACTCCTGATCATTGATCAGCACCAGCACCGGCTCAAACCCAGCCGCGACACCGCACGTTACAACGGTTTCCTCCAGCTTGATCTTGCTGCCGTGGACTTCGCCCACCTCGAAGGCGACATGACCGCCGGGTTTGAGGACCCGGTGCAGTTCACGCAAGACTTCCGTCATCGCCGTGGCCCACGCGGCGAGTTTGACCCGGAGGCGCGAGCTTAGCCAAGCCGCGTCACTCTTTCACGGCGCGGTAGTACCGGTATTGCCGCAGGATGGGATCGGGATCGGTGACCGTGAAGATGCGGTTGGTGGCCGTGATTGGGAACAGCAGATTCCACGTCTGGAGTTCGTCGGAGATCTCGACGCGGTAACCGCTGCCTACCTCGCCTTTGAAGGTGAAGTCCCCTCCGCCGCCGGCGGCGCGGCGCGGGAGGTTCAGGCCGGGCTTCAGGCAACGCGCCTCCACGGTCAGTGCCCGGGCGGCCGTGTAGCTGGGCACTCCGTTGTCGCTCACCAGAATCGTGAGATGGTTCGTGGTGTCGCATTGCGCTTCGGTCGGGGTCCAGGTCAGCAGGCCGTTGAGCGGACCAAGCGTCATGCCCGTCGGTGCATTCGACGCGAGGACGAAGGTCAACTGGTTCGCTGGGAGATCCGCATCGCTGGCCGAGATCGCGTGGCTCAGGGTGAAGCCCTCGAAGACCATCAACTCCGGCACCGGTGCGATGACGGGCCGTTGGTTCACTTCGTCCACCCAGACGTCGAAGCTGGCGGTGTCGCTCATAGGTGGCAGGCCGTTGTCGGTGACGCGGACGGTGAAGGCGTAGTTGCCGGGGCCCTGGGCTTCGGCGGGCTGCCAGGCGAACGCGCCGCTCTGCGCGCCCAGGCTGGCGCCGCTCGGAACCGCGCCCACGAACCTGAAGGTGAGCTGCGGCGGCGGCTTGTTGGTGTCTGTGGCGCCGAGGGTGAAATCCAGGCGGTCGCCTTCGGCGATGCTCTGGTTGCCGACGGAGGCCAGGTGCGGCGGACTGTTCGCCCCCCACAACTGCCAGGTGTTGGTGGCCGAATTGTCGCCCGTGTTGCCCGCCAAGTCGCGAATGCCGCTGACGTTCGCCACGAGTTCGTACGAACCGACGGCCGCGGTCAACGGGCCCAGGCCATCCACCCGGAACACGTTGCTCTGAACGAGCACGAGGGTGACGGCGTTGGAGGTGATCAGGTTGTCGGTGGCGCCGTTGAACGTGAGCGCGAGGTCGCTCCAGTCGAACGTGGCCGGATCAATCGCTTCAGAAAAACGCACGGTCTGGCTGGCGACGCTGTTGGTGCGCGGATTGGGTGCGACCGGATCCAGAGAGACAATCGGCGCGCTGAGGTCCACGAACACGTCGAAGAAGGCGTTTGATGAGACGTTCGCCGCTTCGTCCACGGTCCGCACGCGAAGCCGGTGCTTGCCCAGGCCGGACAGCTCGATGGCTTGGCTGAAGGTGTTGCTCACCACCGTTGCCGCGCCCAGCTCGTGGCTGGTGGTGGTGTCGTACACGCGCACGGTCGCGTTCGTTTCATTGACTTGGCCGGCAATGACGAACTGGTTCGTGTTGACCAGGCCGTCGGTCGAGGACGTCCCAGTGTCCGGGGTGATGCTCAGATTGAAGGGCATCAAGGGCGGCGTGGTGTCCATGACCCACGAACGCTCGGCCAGACCAGACCCGAAGTTGCCGGCGAGGTCCGTGATGCCCGAGGCGTTGACCGTTAGCGTGTAGGCACCCTCGTAGCCGACGATCCAGTTGAAGTTCGCGAGCCGGAAGTTGCCCGCGCTGAGCGGCGTCACGGTCACATCGCTGTTGATGAGGTTCACGCCGTCGTTGCGGCGCAGCGTGAGGTCCTGCCAGTCGAAGCTCGCGGGATCAATTGCTTCCTGCGAACCAGCAGCGCAGCCAGTTGTCCTGGGCGTAGTCAACTACGTCGAGGAATGGCGGCGAGGTGACCACGATCGAAACCGAGTCGGATGGGATCTGCGGCGTCGCCTCGGCCCGCGTGTTCACCAGGACGGCGAGAGGCGATACCCAGGCCAGTGTCTGGCGAACGGTGGGCGTAACGTCACCGAGAAGTTGTTTGGACTTCTTGAGGATCAGGCTGGGAACATCCCGGCGTGGCGGTGTCTGGTTGCGATCTTGATTGATCTTCCGTTGGGCCTCGACAGACACTGCCTGATTCGGTGGCAGCGTGTAAACGGAGAAGAAGCCGGGCGAGTGACCGGTCAGACGGTTCATCGCGACCATGCGGATGAAGGCGTCGGTGGCATCAAACGTGCCTGCTGAAACACGCCCAAGGAAGCACTTTTTCAAGGAGCAGACCTCCCGGAGCGTGTCCGGGTGGTAGAACACCAGCAGATCGTCCGGGAGTTCGTCGTGGTCGGCGAGGTTGATTTCGCGCAGCCGGGCAGCAATTGCCTCCAGTCTTGGCGGTCGGAGACGTGGGGCAGTGAACACGAGGCTCAGCGGGTTGATGTCGTTGCCCCATGGCACCCGGCCAAGCAGCGCAGCTTCCACCGGCGTCGTGCCCCGGCCCATGAACGGGTCGTAGACCACGTCACCGGGCTGCGTGAGGCGTTCAATGAAGAAGCGCGGCAACTGCGGTTTGAAACAGGCGCGATAGGAGACCTCGTGGAGCGAACTGGCCTGGCGCTGCTTGGCCGTCCAGAATTCGTTGACGTAGGTGGGCACGCTGATGCGCTCGCCATCGAACAGCGTGGCGTGCGTTTCGAGGACCCGGGTTGCAGTGCCGAATTCCCGGAACTCGCGCAATTGCTGGGCGAGCGGAGAAGCGATGGATGTTTCGTTGCCCCGCGCGACGGTGTGGCTGGATTCAGAAGTAGTGTCGTTCGAGCGCATATTGTCATTCCGACAATCGGGTTGAGACGCTGTTTCAGTTCTACTGAGGCGTGAATCACCGGGCCGAAAGCGAGTGGCGTCTTTTAGTTCAGCTTTTGCACAGCCGGCCAAGCCTGACCGCCCGGGGGCCTGGGCAACGGTGGTTGCGTATCGATCCCGGCAACCCCAACTGGCTTGGCATTGGTCGGCTCGGGCCCCTTGAACTCCCGATTTACAGGCACTGGTGATGCTTGCGGAATAATCTTACGCACGATGATTATGGCGTTACGGTCGAACCGCCCGCGTGGGTCCAGAATCCCCGGCAAGTCCGTGTTGGCGTGTGCCAGAAAATCCCCCAGCCGAACGAATGGGACATCGAGCCTTGACCCGGTGTCAACATGGGCCGCTTTGTCCCGAGTGATGTCTGCCCTTGCTTTTGAGATGCGCTGTTTCGGCTTGGGTTTCGTTGCTCGCTGTCGGCCGCCATCAACGGGGAGCAAGTCTTTCGGAATCCCATCCCACAACGCCGCCGGATGATGAAGCGAATACTGTGTGGCGGTGCGCCGTTCCGGACTGCGCTGCACGTCAAGACGGTGAACCGCCCCCCGCAAGTAATCTCCAACCAACTCACAGCAAATGAAGCGGCGATGAAGCGTCTCGCAGACCTCGCCCGTGACACAAGACCCGGCAAACGGGTCAACCACCAAGTCGTTCTCGTCCGTGAGCATCCGAACAAAGAACTCCGGCCGGCCGGCCGGGAATCGCGCGGGGTGCGGTTTGATATTGTTCTCCTTGCAGTAACGGAGATACGACGAATTGCTCTCCGTGTTGGCGATGGCAATCAAGTTCGGGGGAATTGCCGCCCCGTTATCGATGGAGAACTGTTCGCTGATATCATGTCCGCTGGGCCGCAACTTTGGTTTGTAGCCCTGCTGGAGCAACTGCTTCATGGAATTGCTGTATGGCGTCAACACGCGGCGATTGCTCGCTTTGGGGAATGGGGTCTTGGACAACCACCAAACGCAGTTGACGGCGTCCTTCACCCGCACCCGCCGCACGGTTACCCATTCGGCTGGGCTGGGCAGTTTGGACGGGTTATACCAAAAGAAGTCTTGCGCCAGGTGAAATCCGAACTCCTTGCACAGCATGATCAGAAGTTCGTAGTGGTAGAGGGAACGGGTTGGAAGTCCCGGGTTCCATGCCCCGCCAATGTCCAGGACGAACGAACCACTGGGAGCAAGAATCCGGAAGATCTCTCTGGCGAAGGGGCGGAACCATTCCAGGTATTCTGCGGCGTCAACATTCCCGTAGGCTTTCTTCCGCACCAAACCGAAGGGCGGTGAGGTCATGACGAGGTTGACGGAGTTGTCCGCCAGCGAGGGCAGAAAGTCCAAGGCGTCGCCCAGGATCAATTCTCCCCACTGCGTCTTGGAGAACACCTTCGGCGCCACTTTCGGTTGCGGTTCGTGCGGCATGCTGCGTCGGATTGCGAGGCCCGTGTTTTCGAGTTATTGCCGTGTCGTGTTGCTAGACCAACCGGGCGGCTTGGGCAGTGGCGCCAGGGTGTCGACCTGCGGCAAAACATAGGAAGCGCCGTTGGTCGGCTTCGGCGATCGGATTCCCACGTTCGTCGGTGCGGCCGGCGTCTCAGCAGCAGCCTTCGCTTCTGCTTCAGCGCGAGAGGCAGCATCGAACCGGCGCTGCAAGAAGCTTCTGAACTTCGTGACCACCGGACGCGTGATCACCCGGTCGAACAACTCCGGGAAACTCACGTCGGTTTGCGCGAGGTTCTCGACCTCCAACGCGAGCGGCAAAACGAGTTGCGATTTGATGCGGAGCACTTCCTCGCGACCACCGTGCAACACCAACTGGTAGGCCAGCAGGACGGTGTCGTCTGCAACAGCGTTATCGTCCGTCTCCCGTTCCGTCGCCGGGAGTCCCAGCATGTCGCTGACGGTGCGCCCTGGCTTCGTCATGGGCGGAGGCGCAGTGTTGCCGGGTTGAAGAGCGTCTGCGGGAGGAGCCATAGCATTCGGCTGGGGCGCATCGGTCTGGCCGGGCTGTGGAGCAGAAGCCTCGGTTGGCGCGACTGTCTTGGCGGGAGCAGTGGGCGTAGTCACATCACCTGTCGGCGCTGCTGTGGGAAGCGCGACTGTCGGTATGGCAGAAGCAGTTGCAATTGGCGGACTATCGGCGGTTTCAGTCTTCATGCTGGAAGTCTACCTTGTTCGTTTCGCCGGGTCCATACGGGGCTGAACTGCAACAAAAGAAATTGCATCAAATCCTGACCCCGTCTGCCCCGCCAAGCGCAGTGTGCGTCATGCTTGCAT
>CAYJNU010000489.1:0-435 GCA_964371005.1 uncultured Verrucomicrobiota bacterium
ACTCTCCTTTGCGCGGTTTGTAATCTGTCAGCGGATACAAGAAGGACTCGCCGGTGGCCTTCTTCTTGTCCGCAAACCAAACTTGGTCACGGCGCATCAAGGTCGGATCGAGTAGGAGGGGATTGTGCGTGGTGAACACGATTTGCGCCCCTTTTGGGTTGTGCTCTGGACTGAAGACCAGCTTCAGCAACTCGAACACCATCGAAGGATGCATGCTCGTGTCGAGTTCATCAATGCACACCACATACCCGTTCGCCAGGACGTCAAGCCAAGGGCCGGCCAGACCAAAGAACCGCCGCGTGCCGGCCGATTCCGTTTCCCATGGCATCTCGACCATGCTCTCCCCGGCGCCACGGTGCGCCAGAGAAATCTCAAGCCGTTTCTGTTTCTTGATCTCTTCGACCACGTCGCGTGGCATGTCATCGGGGAAATCTT
>CAYJNU010000489.1:445-5707 GCA_964371005.1 uncultured Verrucomicrobiota bacterium
GTCCAAGGCCGCTCGAAAGCCCGCGCGCTGCAAACGCCGAAGTCCGCGTGCCGCAACAAATCAACAACACGTCGGCCTTGTGTCGAATTGTCTTTGAGCAACGATGCTGTGAACCCAGCGCTGATTCCACCATCAGCCGCCAGGTTCATAAAATGGAGTTGCTTGGTGAACCAGCCGTAAACCGGCGCAAGTTGCTGATCGTTCAACTTGACCGCCGTGGAAAGGTAAAGCGCGTTGGGGCGGGTGAACTCGACGCGCTTCGGATCACGCTGATAATAGGCCGAGCGCTCCGGAGTCCATTCGTAAGCGGACGTTTCCGGGTTCCAATTCCGTTCATACCACAATTGCGCTTTGCCTTCGGGGTAGGCGGTCAGCCTTTCCGCCAGCACCCGTTCACGAGACAAGGCGGTAGCGTATTCGTAACGGACTCCACCTGCGACAAACGTCACCTCGAAAACCACGGGTTCAGCCAGCGCCTCTTTGGCGAGAGCGAAGTTCTCGACCGAAACTGGGGCTTCCGGTTTTGCGTCGGCTGACTCCTGGACCAATTCTTGGAGCTTTGCCAAGGCGAACAACAGGTTGCTCTTGCCCGAAGCGTTCGCTCCATACAGCGCAGCGCCTTTGACGAACCGGGTGTCTTTCATCCCGGCCAGCGGTGCGTCAATCAGGTTACCTGGAAGCTCCTTGTCGTAGTTCGAGGCCACCATGCTGAGAACAGCTTCGGCCCGGAACGACTTGAAGTTTTTAACGTGCAATTCGATTAACACAGCCCAAATATGCATCCAATCGCAAACTTGTAAAGCTTTTGACGAACTTTATGCGAAAATAGGCAAATGGTTGCATTTCATACCGATCAGGAATACGCCTGTAGCGATTGGCTGTCGAAAACCAGGGACTCGTCCACATCGAAGGCAGCCGCCAGCGTTTCGACATGCCGACTTGGCTGGGTGAAGCCATGGAGGGTGCAAAGCTCCGCGAAATAATTAGCGCCATCAGATTCGTCGTGCGAATCGAGCGACTCCCCACGGGCGAATTTCAAAATCGGCCGAGGTGGTGGGGGAGATGTTCCGGCCACAACCACTTTCAACCCGTTCATCAGCAATACTGCCAGGGCTTCTAGCGAGGCGGCTGGCCAATCAACCTCCGCGCGAGAACAGGCAACCGGTTGGCGAAGTGATTTCAACGGCTGCGCAGCCGCTTGTGCCACCCGACCTCCGTATGGGAGCATTGGGCCAACATCGCGACAGTGAAGCGCACGGAAAATGGCTGCATACTCAGCCACTTCAGGAATCGAGTCCAGCGCCTGGCAAATTGTTATCAGGTCGTCGTTCGATGCCAGGTAGATCAATCTGGAGCACGCGTAGCGGAGCCGCTGGAGCCATCTTCTGCGCTGGAAACCACTCGATTCATTTAGTCTCCCGCAGGCAGTCTCGAACACCTGCCTCATGGTGGGGCGGAGAGCAATCCCCTCCGCCACGATTGTCTCGGGCGTCGTTTGTTGAACCTTGCTCCTGAACCATCGTTCTTTCAGCCGGTCGATAACCGAAGCTTGATAGTCTCTCTCACGCGTGGCGGACGTATAATCCAAAGGCACGATGCGGAGCCCGGAGTCGGCGAAACAGCTCTCCAGTTCCAACCTCCGCCCCGGAGCGGAGACGAGCATTTGCTTCATGCCGCCAATGAACGACGCCCACGAAGGACGCCGCTTGTCGCTGCCCAGGTCACCCTCACCCTCCAGCCACTCGCTGGCTGGGACATCAAACCGCTTGTCCGGGATGCAGATGGAAACCCAGTCTCTCCACCGCCTCGTTGAGCTTTTTAGCGGCTTCGGTCGCTTCGCCGACATTTACAGCGATTACCAGGTGAGTCGCGCAGGGGAGTCTCACCCCTACGCGCTCGCAGAACTGGACGTGAACCTCTCGGCTCATCCAGCTCCCATCATGGAACCGCGACCCGCACTCCGATTTCCCAGTGCGCCCACCGTTTGGGCTCGCGCACGGAGATGCGTCGCAACCAGTGCGCGGCGCGACGACGATGACCTCGGAGTTTCTTGTATTTCCGACAGGCCCAACGAACCAAAGTGCGGTCCAAGGGCCGGAATACCGGATGAAGCATTGAGCGATAGTAGCGTCCGTAGTACTGCACCCAGCCTCGAATAATAGGATTAAACATGCGCGCCAGGTCATCCAGGGTCTTGTCACTCCGCAGGTGGAGTTTCCACCCCTTGACTTCCTGGCGGATCTTCTTGGCGGCCTTGTCGCTGATTGCGGGCAGAAAACTCACAAAGTATTTACCCCGGTGGTTCTTGGCCCGCCGGGGCCGGAACTCGTAGCCCAGGAAGGTAAACTTCTCGTGCTCGTGGTTCCCTCTTCGGTCGTCATCCTTGCAATAAACGATTTTGGTCTTCTGGAGATTTAGCTCCAGCCCGCAGGCTGCCAGTCTCACGATAATCGCCTCGCGCAACTGCTCGGCTGCTTGCCGTGTCCGGCAGTGCAGGATGGCATCGTCCGCATACCTTTCAAAAGGTATGTCGGGATAGTGCCGCGCCATCCACGTGTCCAGGGCATAGTGCAGAAACAGGTTGGCCAACAGCGGCGAGATGACTCCGCCCTGTGGCGTCCCTTTGTCCCGTAGCGTTCGGTTGCCTTGCTCATCCTGAGCCGGGGCTTTGAGCCACCGCGCAATGTAGAGCACTACCCACTTCTCTTGGGCGTGCTTGCGCACCGCCCGCATCATCAAGTCATGGGGAATGTTGTCGAAAAAGCCTTTGATATCCAAGTCCAGCACCCAGTCATAGCGCCAGCAGCGCTGCCGGGCTTTTCCGACCGCGTCGTGCGCAGCCTTGAAGCGCCGGTAGGCATAGCTGTCGTCATGAAACAGGCAATCCAGATCTGGCTCCAACTGCCTTTTGACCACCATCTGGGCAATCCGGTCCGCTACGGTCGGAATGCCTAACTTTCTCTCCCCTCCCCCCGCTTTGGGTATCGCTACCGTTCGCACCGGTGGAGGCAGGTAGCTGCCCGAGGACATTCGGTTCCAAACCCGATACAGGTTGTCTTTGAGCTTGCGCTCAAAGTCCCGAATCGATTCTTCATCGACGCCCGCAGCTCCCTTGTTTGCTTTCACCCGTTCCCATGCGTCCAGCACTGCATGCTTGGAGATACAGAACGGCTTTGATTGTGGCTGGTTTATGGGTTCCTCCCGTTGCCGGTTGACGCCGCAAACCAACCTCCATGTTCATGACCCCTTGGCTCCATCCCTTTATCGGGGACTTCCTCGCTACTACGGGCCATTCCGTCCCTTCGCACCGCATTCCTACTCCTGCTCTTGCAGGTCTTCTGCTTGAGCCGCTCGGTTCGCATCGGCGCGGAAGGTTCCCACGTTCCGCTCAACTGCTGCGCGACAGCTTCATGCCACCTTAATGCCGGAGGCCACGGGGCTCGAAACAGACTCCGTCCCCGCTCTTCCCGGGTTAACGACTCCACCACGGTTTGGTCCTCATTCCTACGCTTTCGACACGTCATCAGTGGTTCACTTGCGTTCATCTCTCTGTCGCCCATCTGATCCGGTTCTTCCCGGACCTTTTCCTTCCGTGCTCACGACCGTGGCTTTTGACCACCGCCGCCGAAGGTGATTTGGGACCTGCTCCTGTCAGCCGGTCCCGAGGGGCCTTCTTTGTCCCTCATCAGTTGCGCAGTTACGCAGAGCACCAGCTCGTCTGCTCGTGCTTTGCTCGTGGCGCACAATCATCAACGTAGCGGAAATACCGCCCCGGGAACTGGCGGTCCATCTCTTCGTCGAGTTGCCGCAGAACCAGATTCCCAATCAAATGGCTGAACATGGGGCCGGTCACCATGCCAGCGTGGCTGCCTGGCAATCGTCTGTGATGATGCACAAATGTCTCGCCCAGTTGCGCCATTGTCTGGCACAGCCGCCCAGTTGTTGATGCTTCGTTCCACGCCTTCGCCGCCTGGTCCCGAGTGATTGACCGGTAAAATCGGCGCAAGTCGCGATAGATGATGATTGCGTCCGGAACCTCCCGACAGACCTGGGCAATGGCTGCATGCCGCGCCCGGTATCCGATAAAATAGGGCTCGAAAATACCCTTCCGTGTGTCGCCGGTGGCTAGGCGATAGCTGAATACCGAACTGCGGGACGCGAATGGACCAGCGAGGTTGGCACACTCCCCAAGAAGCGCCGCTTCCGCCAACGCATCATTTGGGGCCGGGGTGTAGAGCTCCCGATATTCAATTTTGCCCGTATTGGAGGTCTCTTTGTAGAAGTTTGACAGGTGATAGACTGGCGCGGCCCGATGATTCGCGAGGTCGGCGGCCACTTCCTGTGCCCATCGGTCCGGTCGAGCACTTGTGGCCTCCAAGTAGTATCGAAGTCCGAGATACGTCACAATGTCTCGCGCTCGATACTGGTTCACGCAGCGAATCGCCAGCGTTTCTGGTCTCACACAGCCCCTCCTTTGTGGTGTTCGAACCTCACCAAGCTAACATGGACACGGATGCAGCCAGGATTGAACGGATGAATAAACATCGCTTCGGCGAATTCCCCGGACCTCTGGTCTTCACCACCAAGAACAACGAACAACCCGCGCAGCTTCTGCTCCACCCATTTGAGCAGTCGCGGAAACAAGTTCTCTCCCGCCACATTTGTTTGTGGCTCGATCCACGCCACATCTGACCGCCGCGCTCGCGCCCATCGGAAGACTTGTTCGAGGTTTGGCTGCGCTTCCTTGAACTTCCCGTCGGTTTGCAGGAAGCCAGAGCAGTTCGCTGCGACGACGAAATAGTGTCGGCAATCCCGTGCGTGTTCCATCCACCCATGAAGTAGTTCGGTGGTGCTTTGGGCGTCACAAGCATCCCAAGCCGAGAATCGAGGATGCAATGTGATGCCTTGTTCCTCAAGAAACGGGCGAAGCGCAGCTCCCATTTCACCTGCAAGTAGCCGAGCGGTTTCCGAATAGTCCCCACCCAGCAGAAACACTTCCAATGGCTGCCTGGGAAGCCGGTTCTCACTCCGCAGCAAAGCAATAACGCTCAGCAAGGAGAAGGCGGCGGCTCCCGCACCGCATGGAATATCGAGAAGCCCCACGCGCCCGCCGGCGAAAGCACTCACGATCCGGTCAGATGCTTGGCCCAGCATCTCATGCGGGTCGAGCGCAGCCAATTGCACCCGTGCGCAAGAACCAGAGAAATTCTCCACGAAGTGCTGCCTGGTGGCGTCCGCACTCCCCCCGCCAGTGCCTCCCCC
>CAYJNU010000490.1:0-4724 GCA_964371005.1 uncultured Verrucomicrobiota bacterium
TCTTCCTCGCCAAAGGGTGGGTCGCTCTCAAAATAGGTGCTGGTCAAATCGTAAACCGAGGCCGGCCGCGACGACATCGCCCTCTACGCCGGCAACGACGACAACATCATCATGGACTTGCTGACGCCGTTCCGCTTCCGCGTCGGGAAGAAGGTGGTGGAACGCCGGATTGTGGGCGGCCTGCTCGGGCACTGGGCCGTGTGGACCAAACGCGCCGTCGAAATCCACGCCCGCTGTCGTCGGCTCGCAAGTTCCGCGAAGCCCGTGCCCACCGAAATGCTGCGGTTGAGCGTCGAGGTCACGGACATGAACGCGGCGATTTTCGACACGGCGAACGGGTTCGCCGGCTATTGGGCGCTACTCCCGTGGGCAACCTAAGCCTCCTGGTTCAGCGAGGTGAAACCGGGATGATCGTGGCGCTCCGCTTCCCGCCGCAGTTCATTGCGGTTGGTTGCGGTCCCACCGCGCCGTGTTCTTTCGCGGCCAGCCCCGGCGATTGTGGGTGATCGCTGGCAGACAAGTTCATCCGGCGGTATTAAACCCGAAGCCCGCTGGCTGCTCCATGTGTTCTTCGTTTCCGGCTTGCGATTTTGCATCGGCGCGGAGTCGGCTCTCTGCAAAACCACACTTCAAATACGGGGAATCGCATGGAAACAAAACGCGGATTCTGCTTTGCTCGGGGTGGCGGCACCGAATCGCCGGGTGCGCACGGCCCGAGATGGCAAACGCCCGCCAGAAATTGAAACTGAATGTCCCGAACGCTGTCACACGCAATCAAGCCATGACCACAACCCCCTTCCGCCGGTTCTTCCTGGGCCTCGTTGCCGCAAGTTTCCTCACCGCCGCCGCGCCGACTTTGCACGCGCAACCGGAGACGACTGCAACCAACCATGAGTTCACCGTGAGCACGGATCGGCCCGACGCCATCTACCGCCAGGGCGAGGAGATCACGTTCCGCATCAAGCTGCTCCGGGATCAGAAACCCGTGGACGCCGCCGAGGTGCAATGGACCATCTCCAAGGACGGCGTGCCTCCGACGCGCAACGGCCATCTGAAACCCGGTCCCGAGGGCGGCACAGTGACCGGCAAGCTGGACGAACCGGGCTTTCTCCGGTGCCGCGCAACCTTCATCACACCGTCCGGCAAATCGTTGAACGCGATCGCCGGCGCCGGTGTGGACCCGCTCAACATCGCGCCCAGCCTGCCCGTGCCGGACGACTTCGACGCGTTCTGGTCGGACCAGAAGAAAAAACTCGCGGTCGTGCCGGTTAACGCCCGGTTGACGGAGGTGAAATCGCCGAATGAAGGGGTCGTTTGCCTCGACCTGCAAGCGGACAGCGTGGGGGCGCCGGTTTCCGGCTACTTCGCCAAACCTGCCGGGGCGAAGCCGAAAAGCCTGCCCATCATTCTCACCGTCCACGGCGCAGGTGTGCGGAGTTCGAGCCTGAATGAAGCGGCGGACTGGGCGAAGCGGAGCTTCCTCGCGCTCGACATCAACGCCCACGGCATTCCGAACGGCAAACCCGTCGAGTTCTACAGCGACCTCGCGAAGGGGGAACTCGGAGGTTATCGCACGCGGGGGTGCGATTCGCGCGAGACGATCTATTTCCTCGGGATGTTTCTGCGACTCGTGCGCGCGATGGACTTCCTCACGGCGCAACCGGAGTGGGATGGGCGCACGCTCGTTGTCCACGGCAGCAGCCAGGGCGGGGCGCAATCCATCGTGGCTGCCGGACTCGATCCGCGCGTCACCTACTTCGCCGCCGGCGTGCCCGCCATGTGCGACCACACGGGTGCTGTGGTCAACCGCGTCAGCGGCTGGCCGAAGCTCGTGCCCGAAGGCCCTGACGGCAAACCCGCCCCGAAGTCACTGGAAGCGGCTCGTTACTACGACGCAAGGAACTTCGCCACGCGAACCAAGGCGGCGGGCATCGTGACGGTGGGGCTTATTGACCGGACCTGTCCGCCCACGAGCGTCTATGCCGCCTACAATGCGCTGAGGGGAAAAAAGGAAATCCTCACTGGTCCGTTGGTCGCTCATACCACCACTCCGGAATGGCGGCAGGACTTCCGCAACGCCATCCTTCGCCACGTTGAGGCGATGAAGGCGAGGAAGTGACGACGCATTGATTTGTCGTGGTCGAGCCGCGTCGTGCGACATGAAGCAACCGTTCCTCCCTTTCCATCTGGCTCTGGCCGCTGCCGTTCTGTCGTCACGCCAGGCCGGTGCGGACGCGCATCCGAGCGCCGGGCCGGGCGATGGGATCAGGTCTGCCAAGGACACGTCGGCAGCCGTCGTCGCTTTCGGCACCAACGCACACCCGCATCGCTACCACGTGGAATGGCTCGCGAAAGAGGCCTGGACTCCCGCCTTCACCAATCAGTGGTTTGTCGAAGGCGACAGTGAGGTGCGTGGCGAGGACGGGCGGCTTCAGGTGCAGCATCGCCGACGAGGCCAGATGGCCACCATCTGGTATCGTCGCGAGCTGCCGAAAAACGTGTTGGTTCGGTTTCGCGCCTGTGCGGTGCCGCCCGCCACCACCAACTCCGCCAACCTGAACCTCTTTCTGCAGGCCCGCGAACGGGACGGCAGCCCGCTCCGGTTTGGGCGATCCGGCCAATACAAGGATTACCAGGAAATCCCCAACTACATTGTCACCTTCACCGGCGGACGACAGGCTGGCTGGAGCCGGGTGCGTCGCGATCCTGGATTCCGGCTTTTGCACGAGTCCGAGGGGCGTTGCGAGGTGGGCCGCGAGTACGAGATTGTTGTCGTCTGTCTGGAGGGACGCCTATGGTACTTCGTTGACGGTCGGCTGCTACACGACGTGCTGGATCCAGACCCACTGCCGGGCGGCCACTTCGCCCTGCGCACCTGGGATACGCACGGATGGTGGAGCGAAGTGGAGTTTGGCCGCGTGATTGAGGAGGTGCGATGAACCTGGTTTCGACAGTTGTTGTCCTCGGAACAAAGGCCATTCCAAAAAACATCGGTTTGGGCATCCTGATCCCGCGGGGCATTCAGATCAGGAGACATCGAGCGACGAGCTGCCGCCGAGTTGTGGACTCACCTAAAACGCCATCCTTCGTCAAGCCGGGAACGTCGAGTGTTCGTCTTCTATTCGTGGTCCTGTCCGCCACACTAATCCTTGGCGCATCGGTTCCTGCTGCTTCGCCGAAACGTATCGTCGTCTATCTGGTGGGCGGTCAGTCGAACGCCAACGGCATGGGCGCTGCCGCCGGCTTGCCGCCGGAACTGGCGGCACCGCTCACCCATGTGCTCTTCTACCACGGCATCAGCGACGTGACGTTGCCCACCAACACTTGGATCTCGCTCCAAACCGGGAGCGGCTACACGAACGGTTTCGGTCCCGAATTGGTCTGTGGCCACACCCTCCACCAGCGGGTTGGCTCAACTGGCACACAGATCGCGCTGATCAAATACGCCAAAGGCGGCACCAGTCTGAACACCGATTGGTACCCCGGCGGCAACGCCTCCACCACTGGAGACGGGCCGCAATACGTCATTTTCCAGAACATCGTTGCTTCCGCCCGCGCCGCGCTGGCTGCCCAGGATCCAGCCGCCGTCATCACAATCGAAGGCATGATCTGGCAGCACGGCGAGCGCGACGCCGTCATCGGCACCCACACCTCCTACCAGGCCAGCCTGACCAAATTCGTCGCCGACATTCGGGCCACTTACGGCAGCACTCTTCCCTTCGTCATCGGCCAGTTGTCCAGCGGTCAGACCAGCCTCAACCCGGCCCGCGTGCAGGTGATCAAAACCGCCCAAGCGGCGGTGGCTGCCGCTGACTCCAGGAACGGCCTGATCGTCACCGACGACCTCCCGATCAGGTCCGATGCGTTGCACTTCGAGACCGCCGGGCAGCTTGCTCTCGGGGAGCGATTCGCCACCCTCCTGCTCAACCTGCCCATCACCGATAGCGACGGGAATGGACTCGACGACGCCTGGGAAGTGGCTGGCTGGGGACTGGGCGCGACCGGCCAGGATCCGGAGGACGACCCGGACATTGATGGCCGGAGCAACCTTGAGGAGTTCCTCTGGAATACCGACCCGCACGTTTCGGACGGCCCGCGCCCCGTGGTCAGCGGCCCCGTGGGCGGAGGGCTGACGCTTTCGTGGAACGTTCGGCCCTCGCGCCGTTATCTGATTGAAACCTCTCCGGACTTGGAAAACTGGACCCGCGTTGGTTCCTTTATGCCGTCGGATCCGTCCAGAACAAACACCGCGACGTTCGATGCAACCGGAACCCGCGCGTTCTACCGGATCGGCGTTCAACGTTGAAGCGTGAAGGGGCAACAAACAACCTGAGCCATCCATCGCGACGACAGCTATTCACTCCAGTTGCGGCTTACCCGGAACGAGTGCCTCCTGATGCCGACGCACCTCCGCTTGGATGGCGACGAGCACGTCAGGATGATCGGCGGCGATGTTGTGACTCTCGGCGGGGTCACGGCCCAGATGGAACAGCCACGGAGGATCATGCCATTCGCGTTTGGCCTGGCCATAACCCGTTTGCGTGAAGAAATGCGCCTTGAACTCTCCCCACCGGCATGCGGCCAATTCTGTGCCGCGATAGTAGAAGAACGGACGCGCCGGCAGCGGCTGACCTTTGAACAGAAGCGGGCTGAGGTCAATGCCATCAATGAACCGGTCAGTTGGGAGTGGCGCGCCGGCCAGGGCCAGACTGGTAGTGAAAAGG
>CAYJNU010000490.1:4734-5673 GCA_964371005.1 uncultured Verrucomicrobiota bacterium
GGCCACCTCGCGGGTGACGCCAGGTTTGATCTCGCCCGGCCACCACGCGATACCCGGCTCGCGCATCCCGCCTTCCCAGGTGCTGCCTTTGCCCTCCCGCAGCAAGCCGGCACTGCCGCCCTGCAATCCTTGCGTCAGCCACGGTCCATTGTCGCTCGTGAAGAACACCAAGGTCCGTTTCGTCAGCCTCTCCTTGCGAAGCGTCTGGAGGATTTGCCCGACGCTCCAATCCAGTTCCTCCACGGCGTCCCCGTAAATGCCCCGCGGGCTGCGGCCCTTGAAATCCGGCGAGGCAAACAGCGGCACATGCGGGAACGTGTGCGGGAAATACAGGAAGAACGGGCGCGACCGGTTCTCGCGGATGAACCGCTGGGCTGCTTGAGTGTATCGCTGCGTGAGCGAGGTCTGCCGCGCGGGTTTCTCGATCACCTCTCCATTGTGGATCAACGGCACGTTCCAGCCATCCTCCGGCGGATTGGCGGACGCCGCCGCGCCGCGCGGCAGGTCAGAGCGCCCGTCCATGTCGTTCGAGTAAGGCAGGCCGAATGAGAAATCGAAGCCCTGATCCTGGGGCCGGTTGCCGGCGTGGATGCCGAGGTGCCACTTGCCGATCTGAGCCGTCGCGTAGCCCCGTGACTTGAGCGCTTCGGCGATGGTGATTTCGTCGGGTGGCAGTCCGCCTTTGGAATCAGGAAACAAAACCCGGCGCTTGCCGCACATGCCGCTACGGATCGGATATCGCCCCGTGAGCAACGCCGCCCGGCTCGGCGTGCAGACCTCGGCCGCCGAGTAGAAACCCGTGAACCGCAGTCCCTCGGCGGCCATGCGATCCAAGTTCGGCGTGCGAATGCTCGGATGCCCGTAGCAACCCAGGTCACCGTAGCCAAGGTCGTCGGCAAAGATGAGGATGATGTTCGGCAGCGCGGCAGAGGTCAGGGT
>CAYJNU010000491.1:0-5665 GCA_964371005.1 uncultured Verrucomicrobiota bacterium
GTGATGTGCCGCGCGACCGCTTCAAAATCAAATGACCCGCGCTCTTTTGCCATCTGGGCGTGGAAAACGATTTGCAGGAGCATGTCGCCGAGTTCCTCCTCCATCGCGTGGTCGTCGCCCGCCTCAATGGCGTCGAGCAGTTCATACACTTCCTCGACCGCGTGGAAGCGCAACGTCAGGTGATCCTGCTCATGGTCCCACGGGCAGCCGCCCGGGCCGCGCAGGCGGGCCATGACGTGCAGGAGGTCTTCGATGGCGGGGCGTTGCTTCGCGCGCATGGGTGGAGTCTCTAGCACCTGCGGCACAATCGGGCAAGGTTTTTGCCTTCGGCCTCGCCGGCCAACCGGCCAGCATGGGTGAGTTGCTGCGGCTGAAACAGCCGCGCGCCAGCCTGGTGGGAACATCAAGAGGCGCACGCAACGGCGCGGCGCAATTTTTTTGGTATGGCAGAGGGGCCGCTTCTGCGGCATAAGTGCGGCATGCCAACCAAACTTCTGGCCGGGCTGGACCTCCTCGTGGTCGAGGACGAAGCGCTGTTGCGGAAGCAGATTGTCGCGCACCTGGAGTCACTCGGAGCCGAAGTGACCGGCGTGGGCACGCTCCAAGCCGCGCGCCAGACGCTGGGGGACTCCAGTTTCGACTTTGCCCTGCTGGACGTGAACCTGCCGGACGGTCGCGGCACGACGCTGCTGGAGGACAAGACGTTTCCACCCACCACCGGGGTCATCGTGATGACGGCGGATGGCGGCGTGGCGGGCGCCGTCGAGGCGATGCGCCGGGGCGCGCTCGATTATCTGGTCAAGCCGTTCGATGTCGCCGAGCTTCCCCTGGTCATCGCGCGCGGGCGGCGCACCCGGCAGGCGGCGCGCTTGGGCGAGCACCGCCGCGAAGCGGAGGCGGGCGACGCGCTGTACTTCGGCGCTTCGCTGTCGCCGGTCCAGAACCAACTGGAACGCATCCTGGCGGCGGATCGCCGGATTCAGGAGCAGTTGTCGCCCGTGTTGATTGAGGGCGAGACCGGCACCGGCAAAACCAGCATCGCCCGCTGGCTGCACCACCACGGGCCGCGGGCGGACCAGCCGCTCGTGGAAGTGAACTGCCCGGCCCTGCCCGACACGCTGGCGGAGTCCGAGTTGTTCGGCCACGAACGCGGCGCGTTCACCGACGCCCGCACGGCGCGGATGGGCCTGTTCGAGGCTGCCAACGACGGCACGTTGTTTCTCGACGAGTTGCCCAGCCTCTCACCGGCACTCCAGGCGAAGGTGTTGAAGGCGATTGAAGATCACCGCATCCGGCGCCTGGGCGGCACGCGCGAAATGCCCGTGGACGTGCGCGTCATCGCCGCGACGAACCGGAACCTCAAGGAACTCGCCGCCGCCGGGCAATTCCGGGAGGACCTGTACCACCGGTTGGATCTCTACCGGATTCACATCCCTCCATTGCGCACGCGCGGTGAAGACATTCTGGCGTTGGCGGAACGCTTGATGGACCGGCTTTGCCGGCGGCACCGCCTGCCGGTGAAACCGATCAGCGGCGCGGGCCGGCGCCGGTTGACCGCGTATGCATGGCCGGGAAATGTCCGCGAGCTGGCGCACGAACTGGAACGTGCCATCGTGTTCGAGGATGCCTCGGAGCTGGGCTTTGGCCACTTGCCGGGGGCGGAGGTTAGGAGCACGGCGACGGGCGAAGACGCGTGGTTCAACGCGGATTTCCGTTTCCCGGAAGAGGGTTTCGATCTGGAGCAGGCGATCCGGCGGCTGATTGACCGCGCGCTGGCCCAGACGGACAACAACGTCTCGGCTGCCGCCCGGATGCTCGGGGTGACACGGGACTATCTGCGCTACCGGCTGTCCGGTCAGAAACCGTCCGATCCGGCTGGGGAATAACGCCCAGGAACCGTCCATCAGGATCGTGGCCTTGGCGAATCCACCCAGCCGCCTCGGCCTTGACGCGAGCGAGATTCTCGGCAAGCCGCTGCCAAACAGGGAACTCCGCCTGGGGCCTGCGGCTGGCACGGGGGCTGCCTTTGAATTTGAGTTTGAAGAAGCGGTTTGCTATGAGTTGAGCGTCTCACACGGGCCGAACCGAGCGCGCCGCGAGCGTATGAAACTGTTGAGTTATCTGAGCGTGATGGCTGCGGGGGCAATCCTCGCCGTCGGTGCCGCGGTGGCGCAAACCAATCCCACCACCGGGACCGCCGCCCAAACCGTGCGCGACGGCACCGTCGTCACGGCGGCTGAAGTGTCGAACACCGATGCCACTCCCACGTCCAGCCTGCGCCCCAACCGTCCGGAGCGGCGGAAGCTGCCGCCGGAGGTGTTGACGCGGCTGCAGCAGTTCGAGACGGATCGGAAGAAGTACTTGGCGGAGCAACAAGCCCTCAAGAAGCAACTGGTCGGCGCCAATGACGAGGAACGCGCGGCGCTCCAGGAGCGGCTCAAGCTGTTGCGCGACCATTGGCGTGAGCTGTCGTTGGAGCGCCGCAAGGAATACAAAGAGCGTCAGCAGGAACTCGCCGACAAGCTGCCGGAGTACCGCGAGCTGCTCGACAGCCTCCGCAGCACCGCGCAACAACAGGCGCGCGACGCGAAGGATGAAATCGAGACGCGCCGGGGCGACCCGTAAAGCAGACGTGCCGGGTAGAATCAGAACCGCGTGAAAGCCACCACCGAACGGCGGGCGGGCTGCCTTGGGCGGTCCCCCGTTCGCCGGGTGGGCCGCGCCGCGTGTTGGAACCGAATTATGGCTGCCAGCTTCCTGGGGTTCGCCGGTCCTGCCGTGTCGGCAGAGCCGGATGCCCTTGCCTTGTCGCCCCAGTGGGATTCCGTGCTCAGCGTGCAGAGCGGGGGTGGTTACAAGGACAACGTCTTCCTCTCGCACGCCAATCCGCTGGCCAGCCCGTTCGTCTCCGGCAATGCAGAAGCCATGGTCCTGCGCGTCGCCCCCGACGGGCCGCAGCTCACGGCCTTTGCCAACGCCGAGGTCAATCACTACACGGAAGCGGGGCATGCGGAGCACACGGCTTTCGCGCAAGCCTTGCTGGAACAGGATCTCACCGAACGTCTGAAGGCGTCGGTTGCCGTGCAGTACTTCTTCCAGAACCAGTACCTTGATGTCTCGGTTTCAGAAACCAATCGCGAAGCCGTCGCCGTGCGGGGCCACACGCTGACCCCGCGCCCGGGGGTGCGTCTCGATCTGCCGGGACGCATTTGGCTCGAACTGGAAACGCCAGCCACGCGCCAGTTCTTTGAGCAGCCGCTTGATGATTACTGGGAGGCCGGCCCAAAGCTGACCTTCGGCCGCAGTCACGGCCAGGGCTCGCAACTCAGTGCCAGCTACGAGCCGTCGTGGCGGTTTTACGACAACGATTTCGCCCTCACCGCGGATGGCCTCCCGATTGAGGGCACACCGCGTCGCCGGTATCAGCATGAGATGCGCCTGCGCTGGAAACAAAACTGGGATGCGTCGAAACAGTGGCGCAGCACCCTCACGCTGGGCAGCCGGCTCGTCGAGGAGAACGGCGGCGGGTTCACCGACCACACGCGATGGTTTGCCGCCGCCCAGGTGCATTACCGCGCGCGACCGTGGGAAGTTTCAGCCGAGAGCCGGGTTGGGCACTATGATTACCTCACGCAGACCGTCAGCGAAACCGATCCGTCCAAACGCCGCCGCACGGAATGGTCCGCTGCGTTGCGCGTGGAACGCCGCGCCGGCAAACACCTGACCCTCGCCGCCGGCTTCGAGCACGAGGAGACGCTGTCCAACGACGTCTGGGAAACCTATTCGGTCAACACCGTGACCGGCACGTTGCGTTGGGAATTCTGACCGGCCGCGACCAGCCTAGCGCATGGACCGAATCCAACAGATCGAGCGAGCGGTGCTGCGTCCCCGGCGTTTGCTGGCACTCGTGATTGGCGTTGCGCTGGCCGTGCTGGCGGGCGTCGTCGCCGTGTCCACCCTGCAAATCCGCCAGCGCATCCGCGCGCAGATCGCCGGGCGGGATGGGGAGGTCCTCCATGCCGTAGCGTTGCAGCATTACGCGGAGGACCTGGCGGATGGCCTGGCCGGGCCGATCACCAATGCGGGGGATCAACTCAGCATCGTGCTGAAAAGCGCGGCGCTCCGTGGAGTCCTAGGGATTCGGCTCTTCGACCCGGGTGGGCAATTCGTTGAGAGCTTTCCGCTCTCGATCACAGATCACACGCTCCCCGGCGATGCGCTCCGACAGCTTAAAGCGTTGCGCCCGGTCAGCCAGTTTCATCCGCACGCAGAAATGGCCGCCCTGTTTTACCCGGACGAAACCGCGCCTGCCGGCACCCTGCCCTTGCTTGACGTGCTTGTGCCGCTGCATCAGGAAGGCGGACCGCTGGCGGGCGTGGCGCAGTTCCTCGTGGAGGGCCACGGCATCGCAGCGGAATACGCCCGCTTGGATCGCAACCTTGCCGGGCAGGCTCTGGCCGCCTTTAGTGCCGGCGGTGCGATTTTGAGCGGCGCGTTGCTCTGGGCCTTCCGCCGGCTGCAGCGTGCGCAACGTTTGTTGGCCGAGCGCACGGAGAATCTCGTGAAAGCCAACCAGGAACTGGCCCTGGCGGCCCGAACCTCCGCGCTGGGTGCGGTGGCGGCGCACTTGATCCACGGACTGAAGAATCCACTCGCCGGATTGCAGAACTTCATGGTCGCGCGCAGCACCGGGCCGGCGGATGGCGAAGGTTCGGACTGGGATCAGGCCGTCGCTTCCACGCGCCGCATGCAGGCGATGATTGCCCAGGTGGTCAGCATGCTGCGGGAGGAACAGGCCGCTGCCCACTATGAGTTGACGCTGGCGGAAATCATCGAGACGGTTCGCAACCGCGTGCAACCCCTGGCTCGCGAGCGGGGCGTCGGTTTCACAACGGTTGTCAAGGCCGAGGCAGCGCTGCCGAACCGCGCCGCCAATCTCGTCTCGTTGATCCTCGTGAACCTCGCCGAGAACGCCGTGCAGGCGACACCCCAAGGCAAAGCAGTGGCGCTTGCGGCAAGCCAGACCGGTGGACGGCTCGTCTTCGAGGTCCGCGATGAAGGGCCGGGTTTCCCGGCGGACACGCCGCTGTTCATGCCCTGCCGGTCGGCACGTGAGGGTGGCACGGGCATCGGCCTGGCGTTGTGCAAACAACTGGCGAACCATCTCGGGGCGGAACTCGATCTGGCGGGCAGCACCCCGACGGGCTGCGTCTTCAGTTTGAGCCTCCCGATTGCGGTCGCCGGCTCGTCTGTCGCCCCGGTTGCAGCGCAGAAGGCAACGCGGTAAGCTCCGCCCCATCCGACTTGATGTGAAGACGCTGAGCCGCCAGGAACACCGTCGCCGTGGCGCCCCATGGGTGCGTCAGGTGGTATTGATCGCCCTGACGTGTTCCGCAGCCGGAGTGCTTGAGGCGGTGGATTACCCGTTGCGTTGGCGCTGGTCCAACCCCACGCCGCACGGCGGGAACGTCGTGGACATGGCTTATTCACCCGGGCGGGGGTTGGGGGTGCAGGTGGCGGAGCGCGGGCAAATCTACACCTCCGCCGACCTGAATCTCTGGCTTCCGCGCGAAAGCCACACAACGAACGCCTTGCGCGCAGTCACGTTCTTCGGCGCCGCTCAGCGCATTGTCATCACGGGTGAAAGCGGCACGGTGCTCTACGC
>CAYJNU010000492.1:0-5659 GCA_964371005.1 uncultured Verrucomicrobiota bacterium
GTAATGGTCAGGCCGCGCCGAACATGTTTCCACATGACGAAACCCGCCATGGCAACGACCGCATGCACGATTCCCAACACGAGCAACGCCCACGGAACGCGGCCGGATGTGAACCATTGCTTTGTTGCGAAGCCGAATGCTGCTGCTGCCCCAACTAAGGCAAACAAGATTACGATGTGCGGCATCAACGAAGAGATGCGCTTGTTCGCCTCAGCCCCCTCAGCCAGATTTGCCGGGCCAAGATACGAGCGTGTTGCTTCTGCGCGAATCTTGGCCGCAAGTGATGGTTGCCGGTGCGTCATAGGTGATAATGGCCAGCGGCTTCAGGTTGATATAACACCTCCTCGACCCGCAGCCGCACGGAGCCGGCGGGCACTTCCCACGAGAATTCATCGCCAACGCGATGGCCAAGCATCGCGGTGCCAATGGGCGCGACCACGGAAATCTTGTCGTGCTCAATATCCGCATTGCCAGGGAAGACCAGGGTGAAGATCATTTCTTCCCCAGTATCCAGGTCGCGAAGCCGGGCTTTTGAGTTCATGGTGATGACATCAGGGGGCACGTCCGCTGGCGCAACCACGCGGGCGTTTTCGAGTTCCGACTGTAATCCGCGCAAATCATCACGTGAGTTCTTCATACCTTCGATCAGCGGCCGGAGCCGCCGCATGTCGGCTTCTGTGATGTAAATAATACGGGGACTTAGCATTGTTTTCATTTGATTACCTTTCATTGGTTGATGGTTGATGGTTGTGGCAGTTGCCGCGCACCTGAATCAGGTCGCCAGCCAGAACGCCATTTCATTGACCTGCTCGGGTGTCCCGAGCACCAACAGTTGGTCACCAGGGTGCAAAGTTACCGATCGGCCGGGACTCAGCACGGAGCGATGGTCTCGCTCAATGCCGATGATCTGAATTCCGAGCAGCGAATTCAGCGAGAGATCGGCTAACGATTTCCCGACATGGCGCGAACTGATCGGAACGGTCAGTTGTTCGAGTCCCAAGTCGGCCAGTTGCGGTGACGCGGTCTGGCCGGCATTTGATTCGACGGGAGCGTTAAGCCAACGCTCAGCCTTCCGCAGATTCTCGTTCTCCCCCAACAGCAGGGTCTTGTCGTTCGGGTACAAAACAGTCTCGGCAGTCGGGTTGGGAATGGTAATCCCCTGTCGCTCGATACTCACAATCGTGCAGGAAAACAACTGGCGCAGTGGCAACTCAGAGATCGGCCGCGCCACCGCCTGGGTGTTTTCCTTGATCGTGCATTCCGCTAGATTCAATTCCCATCGGCCATTGGATTCGGGCCAGCCAGCTAACGACACCTTGCCGCTTGCGAACGGTGAATCCGCCAACTGACTTCGCAACTCAATCTCGAACCGGCTATGCAGGCGAATCAGCTTGCGCCAGAACACAACCGCGAGGGTGGTGCATGCTACCACGAGCGCGACCAATCCCCACCAGGGGAACACCGCGTACGGAATGAGCACTGCGAGCCAGAGGATCATGCCCAACGCCGCCGCGCTTTTGAGCAGCCTTTCAAAAAACGGCTGGAGGTTGGTCCGCCTGGCCCGGCCTTGGGTAGCGGACTCCGCACAAATCATGGCCAGGGCCTCAACGTTGCGCCACAGGGCGATGAGGGGCGCCAGCAAAAACACTCCGAAGCCGAACCAGAACACCAGCGGCAATTCGTTGGTTACGGGCCAGTCGGCGCCAATCCATTTCTCAGCGAGCGCATACAGCGGTCGCGCCACGAGCAGCAGGCCGGTAACGAACAACACCAGCAACGCAACTTGAATGATCCGTGGTGCCGTCAATTTCCACAACAAACTCCCACTGCGCCGCTGCTTGAGACTCTCGATCCATTCGTGATAGAACTCGATCCACTGCGCGAGGAAACCCGGTTGTTTCCCCTCCATCCATTTGCCGAACGAATTGGATTGCCGGATCAATAGCGGCGTTGTCAGGGATGTCAGCAAACAAACCCCAATGCCCAGGGCGTAAAATGATTGCGGCACCAGTCCACCCTGCACGCCGGTCAACGCAATGATCAGCGAGAATTCCCCGATGGGCGTCAGACACAACGCCGCGCGGGCCGCATCTCGCATCGGATGTCCCACCAACAACAACGCGCCGGTGGCCGCGATCGTGCGCCACACTACCGCAATCGAGAACACTCCAAGCACGAGCGGCCAGACATCCGCCAGCATCGTGAAATCGAACAACATGCCGATGGTCACAAAAAAGACAGGCGCGAACACTTCGCACAATCCGCCGAGCACGCGGTCCACCTGTTCGCCGCGTCCAGTGGTGGAAACAATGACTCCGAGCAGAAATGCGCCCAACGCCGCGGAGAAGCCCGCCTTCGCCGACAACAAGGCCATTGCGAGCAACAATCCGACAATCACCAAGGAACGCACTTCCGACGAGACGCCTCCACCCAGACGATTGAGCAACGCTGGAACGAGCAACAATGCGCCAATGACCATCGTGACAATGATCGCCTGCAAACGAATCACCGTGCCGAAGACGACCATTGAGTCAGCCTGTCCCACTTGGATGAGTGAGGTGAGCACCGTCAATGTAACTACGGCGACCAGATCATCGAGTGCTGTGACCGTCAGGGCCGTTTGACCGAACCGGCTATGGGTGGCGTTGGCATCCCGCAGACTTTTGCCCAGTACGGCGGTGCTGGAAACCATGAGCATTCCCGCCAGGACAAGGCTGTATTCACTTGGCCATCCCAGCGCGACACCCAAAATGCGGCAGCCGACCAAAACCATCGCCGCGATGGCGAGAGTGGCCAGAACCAGCGGCAAGCCGACCTTCCGGAGCCGTTGCAGTTTGACACCCTGACCGATGCTGAAAATCAGGAACACCAGTCCGATCTGAGCGAGTGACTGAATTCTTTCCGGTTCCGAAACCAACGCGAACGAATGCGTATGCGGTCCAATCAAGATGCCAGCGGTGATGTAGCCGATGACCACGGGCACGCCGATGCGCTGGCAAAGCCAGGCCGCGGCAGCGGCGACCAGCATCACCAAACCCAAATCTTGAATGAAATCAAATCCCGACATCTGTATTAAGTATTACTTTGTTTCTCTTGAAATAATTCACCTCAAACCGCCAACGGTTTCACTGTCCCGTTGACACTCAGAATCGGACAAGGGGCGTGCCTTAGGATTCCGTCCGTGATGCTCCACAAGCGATGACGCCGAAACCACGCACCATCGCGCGCCGGCAAGACGATCAAATCAATCTTAGAGAGTTTTACCTCCTGCAAAATGGCGTTCAGTAACGGCACGTTACTCCAGACGGTGGCCTCATACTCCACGGGCCAACCGAGTTCCGAACCCAGCCAAGTTGCCACGCGCTCTTCCACCCTGGAAACATCCTGATTCGACTCTGCCCTGTGCCCATCGACACAGTGGAGAATGTGCAACTTCGCCCCGTTCTCGCGGGCGATCGCTGCCGCATAAGCCAATGCTTCGCGATCGTTGCCGGAAAGCTCCAGTGGCAACAAAATGCGCTTCCAAGACCGAAGGGGAAACTGTTCCGGTACACTAAGAAATTCCTGCACCTGATCGCGCGCCACGACCAAGACTGGGCACGGAGACTGACGCACCACCCGTTCAGTCGTTGTTCGCAACAAGACATTCTTCTTGGCGCTGCCCACATGAGCGCTCATGACAATGAGATCGGCAGAAAGCGCCTGTGCATGTGCCACGATCTCATCCGCTGCCCGCCCCACGCGCACCGTGGTTGTAATCGACACATGGCCGGGGAAGGTTTGTGCGACCCATTGCTCGATTTGCATGCGGGCGGCGGCGGCTCGCGCTCCCGGATAAATCGGCGTGTCTCCATTGGCAACAACTTCGACTGACGGTTCGACGACGTGAAGGACATGCACCGTCATCTCGGTAGTCTCCGCCAGGGCAATTAAGCGACCGAGAAGTTCGGTGGAAACATTTGAAAAATCAAATGGAGCGACGATCGTACGCGGACGCAGGTTCGACAAGAGAGGCAGGGCTGATGCCAATTGTGTTCCCTCGATCTTGCCGACCGTTGACAATCGCGTTGGAGGAGCTACCCATTTCGGACATTCTGTCGCCAAATTCAATGTGTTCATTTTGTTTCTCTACTGTTGAATGATTTGTCGCGCCCCAGCAACTTACGAGCGTTGTCAGGCCATGACTGTTTGATCCAACGCCGCTGGCCGAGCGCAAGCGACTGGCTTTTGCCGACCCAAATCTGAAACGACGTTCCAATAATTGGTCGGCTCAAACATCCTTTAGCTGGGACTATGCCAGCGTTGAAATAAGCGCGAAATCGCTCGTGTTTAATGGGTTTTTGGAATTGCGGATGGAATTTCCTCGAATCCGCCGAAACGAATTGTTCCGATGCCGGTTCGGAATGCGCCGATTGAATGGCTAACTGCGAAGGCAGATCCGACACTGGCGAAGCGGTGGGACTCAACAGCGATTATGAAAGCCAATCACTGTCGTGGGGGAGGGCGAAGCCTTGGGGCTCGCCTCTGATTCAGTCATTCGCGAACTCTTCCTGATCGCGCTCAATGACATTACTTTCGTCAGCTTCACTGGCGTCGGTGCTCAGATGGTGAAGTGCGCGCCAGGAGTGATAGCCGACTGCATCAAGCCAACGCAGACCGTCAAGGGTATGTAGTGCTTGCCCCGGCTCAATGGTTCCGTGAGCACTCTCCTCCAATAAGACGGCGCGTTCAGCACGCCGGCGTTCCGCCAAAGCGAGCGATAGCTGTTGCAGCTTGTCGCGCTCCGGCGCCGGCGCATGCCGATGCAATGACGCCGCGGCAGTCTCGACCATCTCCAGCACCGTGCGCTTCGGTTCCTGCAACCGTTGTTCACCAATCAGCAGCGAAGGTTCGAGGTTATTCTTCACCACGACCGCCAATTGGTTCAGATGATCCAACGCGTGGACCAGCGCGATGCGAATGTTGAGTTGGCCGGGACGAGAAGCAGGGAACGAAATTAGCCCAAGAAAACGCCGCGTTTCTTTCAGCGCCGCCAATGCTGCATCCGTTCGATCGGGTGTTGCGGGAATTGAACCGCGCAGTCGCCGTTCGATCTCATCGAGCACTTCTGCAGAAACATCCATGAGCGTGCGGCGCACTGCTTCAATCGCGACTTCGGGAATTTCAATAAGCGATGAATCGAGATGTTGGGTAAGAAGCGGACCGCGCTCGGGAACGAGGCGTTCAATGAAGGCGCTGAAGCGCTTGACTCCCGGTAAAACCAACAGCGCAGCCAGCAACGTGAAACCCGAATGGAACGCGGCCAGAATTACCGCCCCGAATTGCGAGCCAAGCCTCTGTTCGGCTTGCTTCACGCTCCAAACGAAAATCGGCAGAATCACAAACGCCACGAGGCCAGCCACGACGCTGAACAGTATGTGCGCCAGTGCCGTGCGCTTTGCCGGCGTTGTCGCGCCAAACGCAGCGAGAGCAGACGTGGATGTGGTGCCTATGCTCGCACCAATGATGAGCGATGTGCCTTGTTCCAGATCAATCATCCCCGTATGAAATGCCGCAAGGGTCGTCGCAACGGCGGCGGCGGATGATTGGGTGATCACGGTCAGCACGATTCCGATTCCGACAAGCAGCACGCGACCGGTGAGCGTCCCGTGGGGAAGAC
>CAYJNU010000493.1:0-5649 GCA_964371005.1 uncultured Verrucomicrobiota bacterium
AGACCCTCGGCTACTCCTGGGACGAAGTCCACGAGGAGGCCGAACGCCTCGAACACGTCATCTCGGAGGATTTCGAGCGCCGCATCGCCGCCGCCATGGGGCATCCCGTCCGCGACCCGCACGGCGACCCGATCCCGACCGAGGACTTGACCATGCCTGCCGAGGATACGCGTCCCCTCGCCACCCTGAGGACGGGAGAGGCTGGCACCGTTAAACGCGTCAACGGCGCCGACCCCGCCTTCCTGCGCCACCTGCAGGGGCTGGGCCTCGTCCCTGGCGCGCAGATCTGTGTACGCGGGTATTCCGAATTCGATGGCAACCTGACCCTTGAGGTCAACGGTCACGCCGCCTTCGTGGTCGGGCCAGCCATCACCAATCAGATTTTTGTTTAGCTACAGAAAGTTTACAGGTATTCAAATGAATGAAAACACGTTTCGTATTCTTGCAGGTCTGATCCTGTTTACTGGAATAGGCATCTCAAGTTACTACCGCCGCAAAGCGGACAGGGACAGCGGCGAAACCGTCTCCCGCAAGATGGACGGCAGCCTCACGATGAACGTGATCAAGATCGGCGGGCTGATCCTCTGGCTGAGTCCGCTGGCGTATCTGGTCAACCCCGCCTGGATGAACTGGTCGAAGCTCGGCCTGCCCGACGGAGTCCGCTGGCTGGGAGTGGGGATCGGGCTTCTCTGCGTGCTCGGAATGTACTGGCTGTTCAGCAGCATCGGCAGCAGCATCACCCCCACCAGCGTCACGCGCAGGGAACACAAACTCGTCACCAACGGCATTTATCGCTGGATACGACATCCGCTGTACACGGTCGGGTCATCCTTCATTGTGGCACTCGGCCTGATGGCAGATAACTGGTTCATCATCTTGATGGCCCTGCTGGCATTTACCGCAATGGCCGTCCGCACACCCAAAGAGGAAGCCAATCTCATCGAGAAATTCGGCGACGCGTATCGCGACTACATGAAAACCACTGGCGCATTTCTGCCAAAAATCAAATCATAGAGGCATTCCATGAACCTGATGTATTGGACAATTCTTGTCATTGCACTGGCGCTGGTCATCCTCCTGCCCCGCGTGGGCCTGCTCGCCCTCTTCAAAAACTGGCGCGCAACCCATGAACGCGAACAGATGGAGGACGCACTCAAGCACCTGATCGACCGCGAGCAAAGCGGGCGTCACGCCTCTCCCGAGTCACTGGGCGGCACGCTCGACCTCTCGCGCACCAAAGTCACGCGCCTGATCGAAACGATGGAAGCCCAGGGATTGATCGAATCGCGCGGCGCGGAACTGCATCTCACCGCCGCGGGCGAACGCTGGGCCTTGCACGTCGTCCGCGCGCACCGCTTGTGGGAGCGCTATCTCGCGGATGAGGCCCGCATGCCGCTCGGCCAGATCCACAATGAGGCACACCGCCGCGAACATAACCTGACCGACGCCCAACTCGACGCGCTGGATGCCGCCCTCGGCCACCCCACCCGCGATCCGCACGGCGACTTCATCCCGACCCGTGAGGGCGCCCTGCCCAAAGCGGAGGGAATGCCGCTGACGGCGTGGCAGACCGACCGTCCCGCCCGCATTGTCCACCTGGAGGATGAACCCGCCATCGCGTTCGAGCAAATCCTGGCGGCGGGACTCCGCCTGGGGCAAACCATCCGCATTTTGGAACGCACGCCGCAGCGTCTCATCCTGAGCGACGGCGAGAACGAGTACCGTCTCGCGCCGACGGTGGCCGCCAACGTGAGCGTGGCCGCCCTGCCCGAAAGCGAATTGCTCAAGCGCGAAGCCGTGCCGCTGGTGGAACTGGCGCATGACCAGCGCGCCGAGATCGTCGTGCTCGACGAGGCCGTGCAGGGCTTCACCCGCCGCCGCTTCCTCGACCTGGGCCTGACGCCTGGCACGTTGATCTACCCCGAACTGCAAAACTTCTTCGGCGACCCGCGCGCCTATCGTGTGCGCGGCACGCTCATCGCGCTGCGCAAAGACCAGGCCGCGCAAATCTGGGTGAAACCGCTCGCCTGAAATTCACCCTGCCATTCAACACTCAACATCGAGAAAGCATCCTTCCATGATCCTGAATGTGCTCGGCCTTAGTTTACTTGCCGGTCTGGGGACTGGCCTGGGCGGCTGGATCGCCGTCCTGCGCCAGCCAGGCAGGCGTACCTTTGGCCTGCTGATGGGAATTACCGCGGGCGTGATGATCACGCTCTCATTCGTCGATCTGGTCAACCACGCCATCGAAATGGCGGGCGTGTGGACAGCCACCATCGGCTTTGGGCTGGGCGCAACCTTCATGCTCCTGATCGACATGCTGATCCCGCATATCCGCTTTGGCGAAAAGGAATTCAAGGCCTCAAAAGAAACGCCCATCCCAGACGGCCCCCTGCCTGTCGCGCAACACCGCCGCCGCTGGAGGTGGCGTCGGCAGGGCGAGCCGATGAAGATCACGAACATGAGCCTGTTCAAGACAGGCCTATTGGTGGCCTTCGGTATCGCCGTACACAACACCCCCGAGGGATTCGCAGTCGGCGCGGGATATGCGCACGAGCCTGCCTTCGGGTTGTTCATCGCGATTGCCATCACCCTGCACAACATCCCCGAAGGGATTGCCACGGCCCTGCCGCTTTACAAGTCGGGCATGCCCAAGTGGCGGGCGGCGCGCTTCGCCTTCCTCTCGGGGTTGACCGAGCCGCTGGGCGCGCTGTTGGCCGCACTGGTGCTAACCTCCTTCGACGTGCTCGTGCCTGCGGCGCTGGCCTTTGCGGGCGGCGTGATGGTTTTCATCACCCTCGACGAACTCATCCCAGTGGCGCGTGAACACGGGCATCAGCACTTCACCGCAGTCGGGATCATCCTCGGAGCCATTTTTGTATTTGTGCTTTCAGGCATTTTTGGAATATAGCTTTGAAAAGGAATTGAATATCCATGACAACACAAAAAGTACCCCTACCCACCGAACACTGCGAGACCTGTCCCGCCTTTTATCAACTTGAACAGATGGGCATCAAGATCGGCGACTTCGACCGCGTCATCGCGCTGGCGGGCAACCCGAACACGGGCAAATCCACGCTCTTCAACACGCTGACGGGACTCAAACAGCACACGGGCAACTGGCCTGGCAAGACCGTCACGCGCGCCGAGGGCGGCTACCAGTTCAACAACGTCAAATACAAACTGGTCGACCTGCCTGGCACCTATTCGCTCTTATCCGCTTCACAGGATGAGGAAGTAGCGCGCGACTTCATCCTCTTCGGCCAGCCCGATTGCACCATCGTCGTCACAGATGCGACCGCGCTCGAACGCAACCTGAACCTGGCCATGCAGGTGATGGAGATCACCGACCGCGTGGTGGTGGCCATCAATCTGATGGACGAGGCCCGCCGCAAAGGCCTGGAGGTGGACGCCCGCTCCCTGAGCCGCGACCTGGGCGTGCCCGCCATCCCGATCACGGCCCGCACGGGCGAGGGAGTCCACACGTTGCTGGGCACGATTGCCGAAGTGATTGAAGGCAAGGTCTCCACCAAACCCATCCGCGTGAGCGGCACGCCTGAATTCCAGAAAGCCGTCCAGGAACTGGCCGCCATGATCGAAGAGATGACGCCAGGCATCCCGAATGCGCGCTGGCTGGCCATCCGCCTGCTGGACGGGGATGCGCGCGTGCAACAGGCGCTGCTCAATGGCGAACTCGGCGAGATCGTCGCCCGCCAACAGCGTGCCGACGTGCAATTCAGCGGAAAGATGTCCGTGGAAGGACGTCAGTAATTCCGATGGTTGAGTAGGGCGGGCACTTTTCCCACCCGTATCGAAACCATCGGTCAAAGCAAGAATATGTGGTCTCCCCTTACAGGGACTTTGCGGTACGGCGGAAGAACACCGCCTACTCGACCACCTTATGAAATGGA
Organism: uncultured Verrucomicrobiota bacterium; assembly: GCA_964371005.1. Lineage (GTDB taxonomy): Bacteria > Verrucomicrobiota > Verrucomicrobiia > Limisphaerales > MWDV01 > MWDV01. The sequence goes on from CAYJNU010000493.1 coordinate 3,912, forward strand.
TAACCTATGACAACACCCATCCAACCCAACGACATCCTCGTCAAGGCCGAGGCCTTGCGCAATGGCCTCAGCACAGGCTTCCGCGATGAGATCGTCAAATCGCTGTATACCGAGGCCGAGAGCATCGCCCGCCGCGCCGTCAAAGCCGCCTCGGACAAAAAATACGACTTCGACCAGAAGGTCGACCGCCTGGTCACCTCGCCCCTCACAGGGCTGCCTATCATGCTCCTGCTGCTCGGCCTGATCATCTGGCTGACTGTCGAAGGCGCGAACGTGGCCTCCGATGCCATCGCCACGGTGTTGTTCACCCTGGGCGACTGGGGCCGCGCCCTGTTCGAAAGCATCAACGCGCCGTGGTGGATCACGGGCCTGCTCTGGGACGGCATCTATCGCGGGCTGGCCTGGGTCATTGCGGTCATGCTCCCGCCGATGGCGATCTTCTTCCCCGCTTTCACTTTTATGGAAGACCTGGGTTACCTGCCGCGCGTGGCCTTCAACCTGGACTGGATGTTCAAGAAGGCGGGCGCGCACGGCAAGCAGTCCCTGACCATGGCCATGGGCTTCGGCTGCAACGCCGCGGGCGTGGTGGCGACGCGCGTGATCGACTCGCCGCGCGAACGCCTAATCGCCATCCTGACCAACAACTTTGTGCCGTGTAACGGACGCTTCCCGACTCTGATCATGCTGGCCACTGTTTTCGTGGCGGCCGCCTTCCCCCCAGCCCTGACCTCGTTCATCGCGGCGGGAACCGTCGTCGGCGTGGTGCTGATCGGCGTGGGCTTCACCTTCCTGATGTCATGGCTGCTCTCGCGCACGGTGCTCAAAGGCGAAGCATCCGCGTTCACGCTGGAGCTGCCTCCCTACCGCCGCCCGAACATCAGCCGCATCCTGTACACGTCCTTGATCGACCGCACCATCTTCGTACTGTGGCGCGCGATGCAGACCGCCGCCCCCGCGGGCGCGCTGATCTGGATCCTGGCCAACGTGCCCCTCGGGAACTCGAACCTGGCCGCCGCCATTGCAAGCTGGCTCAACCCCTTCGGCCTGCTGCTGGGCCTGGACGGCGTAATCATCCTCTCATACATCATCGCCATTCCCGCCAACGAGATCGTCGTCCCAACCATGATGATGATGTACATGGGCGCAGGCATGATGGTGGACGGCCCGTCCACGAACGAGGCCATTCGCAGCCTGCTGGTCAACGGTCACGGTTGGACGATGCTGACCGCCATCAACCTGATGCTGTTCGCCCTGCTGCACAATCCATGCGGCACAACCATCATCACGATCTACAAGGAAACCAAGTCCGCCAAATGGGCCGCCTTGAGTGTGGTCATCACATTGGGCACGGCATTTCTGGTGACGTTCCTGACGGCGACGGTGGCGAGATTGCTGGGTTGGGTGTAGGAAGTAATTGATAAGTAGTAATTGGTAATTGACGAACAGGCTGTGTGGACTCACATCCGCACGGCCTGTTCCTTTCACGTAGTGTAAATTATTGGATTGGGGTCGCAAAGAATTCGCGCAGAAAACCCGTATACTCATCAGCCAGTTTAAGATAGGGGAAATGTCCCACGCCAGAGAGGGTCTGCATAACCGCGGTGGGATAGGTTTCCTTCAACTGCTCGCGCAGGGCCAACTCAACCAGCGGATCGTTATCCGCTTCGATGATTAGGACGGGAATGCCCAGTGCGGCGGGATCGGGCGCGGTAAACGGGTCGACGACGCAGCGGTAGCG
>CAYJNU010000494.1:0-5630 GCA_964371005.1 uncultured Verrucomicrobiota bacterium
GGAACTACAAACTAGGGTTTTCAAACAGGCACTTAGGCCGATAGGGGTCGAGAGACGGCCAACCAGCCGATTGACTTGCCCGGCGGCTTTGTTAGCGTCGGTGCGTGGGCAAGAACCGCAAACCTCTCTCCTCCATCGAGCGATTCCAATCGTTCGTGGATGGGTTCTGGGATGGTAGCTCCGTCCGGTTGGGTGCGAAGCTGTCGCGGGTGGAGAAGTCCGCCCATTTCCTTGTGCTGGTGGTGCGCAGCTTCATCCGCAACCGCTGTCCCTCCCGTGCGTCGGCCCTTTCCTACACCACGCTGCTGGCCTTGATTCCGATGCTGGCCGTGGTGCTAAGCTTCACGAGCAGCCTGCTCAAGGGCGAGAGTGAGGAGAAGATTGACCAGTTCATAGACCAGCTCGTGGTCAGCTTCATCCCGCCTGGCACGCGCCAGACGAGCTGGGGGACAAATGACATGGAGGAGTTCTTTCCGGAAGAATTCGCGCCCGCGAGCGCTACGGCGTCGGAAACCGCCTCGAACTTCACTGGCACCAATTCAGTCGCCGAGGTGGCGACGGAAGGCACGAACGCACCCACCGCCACGCAGTTGGCCATCGCCGAATTTGCCAAGAAGCCCGAAATACTGGAGGCACGCAAGGAAGCCGCCCGCAGCATCCGGCAGTTCATCCAAAACACCCGCAGCGGCACCCTCGGCGTGACGGGCAGCATCGCGCTCGTGTTCATCGCGATTTCGATGCTGGCGCGGATCGAGGACACCTTCAACGACATCTGGGGCGTGGAACGGGGGCGGACGTGGTTCATGCGTGTCGTGCTGTATTGGTCGGTCATCACGCTGGCGCCCCTGCTGCTGGTCAGTACCCTCATGCTGGCCTCCGGCCCCCATTTCGCTGCGACCCGCGCGTTTCTGACGCAGATGCCGTTCATCGGGAACCTGGTATTTCAATTCTTACCCGTGCTGGTCCTGTGGCTGGCCTTCGCGGCGTTTTACATGCTCGTGCCGAACACCAAGGTGCAGTGGACTGCCGCGCTGGCCGGCGGCTTCTTTTGCGCGCTGCTCTGGCACGTCAACAACAGCATCAGTGCCCTCTACGTCTCCCGCGTGGTCACCAACAGCAAGATTTACGGCAGCCTCGGCATGGTGCCGGTGTTCATGATCGGACTGTATTTTTCCTGGTTGTTTCTGCTGCTGGGAGCGCAGGTGGCCTACGCGTGGCAGAACCGCGCCGCTTACCTCCAGGAGAAGGTGGCCGAGCGCGTGGATCAGCGCGGACGTGAATTCGTGGCGCTACGGCTGATGACCTGTGTGGGGCAGTGTTTCCAGAGCGGCGAACCGGCGTCCATTTCGGATTTGTCCGCCACCCTGGGGCTGCCCAGCCGGTTGACGCAGCAAGTGCTCCAAACCCTCAAAGCCGCACAACTGGTATGGGAGGTCGCCGGCCCCGAACCGGGCTATCTGCCGGCGCGGCCACTGGAAACGATTACCTGTCACGACATCCTGCTGGCGATGCGCTCGACCAACGGCCAGCCGCTGCCCCAGCGCGATGAACCTGCCACGAACGAAGTCCTGGGGGAGTTCGAGCGGATTCAGGCGGCGGAACGGCAGGCCGCGGCGTCCGTCACGATGGCGGCGTTGGTGGATCGCGCACAAGCGCGACTGCAGCTCGGCGCACCTGTGGTGAGTGGAACGACGCTTCCTGCGCCAGCTCAGGTTCTGTCTGCCATGCCGGTCAAACCCGAAAGGGTCAAGGCTGTGCCCGCGGCGGAACCGGAGCCGCCACCCTCCTCAGTCGCAGAAGCCGCACCCGCTGACCCCGGCGCAATCGGTGCGGCCCCGCCTGCACCGCTCGCGAAGCCAGATCAATCCGATTTCGTGTCCATCAAGATTCCACCAACGAAACAACCGACCAAAGACGAAGAACGGAGTTTTCCCCCATGATCATTGGCGTTCCCAAAGAGATTAAGAAACAGGAGCATCGCGTGGCCTTGCTACCGTCCGCGGCGTATCAGCTCATCAAGCGCGGCCACACCGTCCTCGTCCAGCGCAGCGCCGGTGTGGACTCAGGTTATCCCGACGCGGATTACGAGCACGCCGGGGCGAAGCTGGTGAAGGAGGCGAAGAAGATTTTCGCGGAGGCCGACCTGATCGTGAAGGTCAAGGAGCCGCAACCGGTCGAGTGCGCGATGCTGCGACGCGGCCAAATCCTGTTCACCTATCTGCACCTCGCCGCGGACAAGGTGCTTACCCAGGCGCTCTTAAAATCCGGCGTCACGGGCATTGCCTACGAAACCATCGAAGTCAACCGCCGCCTGCCGTTGCTTGAACCGATGAGCGAGATCGCCGGTCGCATGTCGGTGCTGGTGGGGGGGTACTTCCTCGCCAAGCATCAGGGCGGGAGCGGCGTGTTGATCGGCGGCGTGCCGGGCGTGTTGCCGGGCAAGGTCGTCGTGCTCGGCGGCGGCGCGTCCGGCATCAACGCCGCGCGCATGGCTCAGGGGCTCGGTGCGGACGTGACGATTCTTGAGGTGGATTTGGAGCGGATGCGCTTCCTCGACATCACGCTGCATACGGCCCACACGCTGTATTCGAGCGAGGCGCACCTGATGGATTTGCTGCACGAGGTGGACCTGCTGATCGGCGCCGTGCTCGTGCCCGGGGCCAGGGCGCCGAAGCTCATCAGCCGCGAGATGCTGCGCAGCATGCGACCGGGCAGCGTGCTGGTGGACATCGCGATTGACCAGGGCGGGTGCGCGGAAACGTCGCATCCGACCACACACGACAACCCGGTGTTCGTCGAGGAAGGGGTGACACACTACTGCGTGGCAAACATGCCCGGCGCCTACGCGCGCACGGCGACGCAGGCTCTCACCAACGTCACCTATCGCTACCTTGAAACGCTGGCGGATCTCGGTCTCAAGGAAGCGTGCCAGCGCCAGCCCGCGCTGATCGGCGGCATCAACGTCCTGGACGGCAAGCTCACGCATCAGGCCGTCGCCGACGCGCACGGAATGAAATACACGATGCCGCAAGTGGCATGAGGTGAAATCCGAATCCCGAAACTCGAAATCCGAATGAAGTCCGAGGTCCGAAATCCGAAGCGCGAAACGGCGGTCCAGGAGAGCACCCCATTCTCCACCCAGAAACCGGACCGCGACCGGTCCCCGGTCGCCGCCCCCTCGCACACGAAGCCCCGCCCGTTTTCAACACGAACCTTGTCCGACTGTCGTACCTGTTGCGGGCCGGGTGGGATGCGCGGTTCGATTTGTGATGAAGAAACGCCGCCGCCTTCAGGGTTTGGGCTTTCACACCCCGCCCCGGCCAGCGGCGCTCTGCCGAGTCGCCGCCGCGTTGTTGCCAGGGCAGCCCGGATTGTCGGATATCGGTTTTTGCGGACGAGCGCTCTCCTACTCGCCCTGGCTTTCAGTTTCACCTCCGCATTCGCTGCCGATACGTCCACGCCCTTCACGCGCACGGGGGACGTCATTTATGGTCGCAAACATGGCATGGCGCTCACGCTGGATGTGTTTCAACCCGCTCAGTCGAACGGCTGCGGGGTGGTGTTCATCGTGAGCGGCGGCTGGTTCAGCCGGCATGAATCCATCTCCCCTGCGGCGTATGAGGCGTTCCTCAAGCGCGGCTATACGGTCTTCGCCGTGGTGCATGGGTCGCAGCCGAAGTTCCAAATCCCGGAGATCATGGAGGACATGCGCCGCGCGGTGCGGTTCATCCGCGCGAACGCAGCAACCTATGGCGTGGATCCGCGGCGGCTTGGCGTCACCGGCGCCAGCGCGGGCGGACACCTCTCGCTAACCCTCGGTACGCAGGGCGACCTTGGCGCGGAAAAGGCCAACGATCCGGTGGACCGCGTGAGCAGTGCGGTACAAGCCGTCGCCTGCTTCTTCCCGCCCACCGATTTTCTCAACTACGGCCGGACCAACGAGAGTGCGCTGGGAGAAAGCATTCTGAAGGATTTCAAACCAGCCTTCGGCGACGTGCCAACCAACACGTTCCTTAAGGCGAAATTCGGCATGCAAGTCTCCCCGATCTACCACATCACCTCGAAGATGCCGCCCACGCTCATCATTCACGGCGACGCGGACAAGCTCGTGCCGCTGCAGCAGGCGGAGAGTTACATCGAGAAAGCGAAGCAGTTGGGCGTTCCGGTGCGGCTCGTGGTCAAGAAGGGTGCGGGGCACGGCTGGCCGGACTGGACCGCCGACATGGACACTTGCGCGCAGTGGTTCGATGAACACCTGCGTGGCCTCAAGCCGTGAGCCGAGCCTATCACCGTCATCTCTTTGGCGAACATACCGAACAGCGTTTCACACTCGACTCGGTCACAAGCCTGGGGACTGGGGCCGTCCGCGTGGACCAAGGGGCCGCAGGATGAGAACTTCGATGGCTTCGGTACGCTTTAGTACGTGGAATCGGCTTCCGACACGAATCTGCCCCCGAGCGAGTTTCATCGGACGAAACTCACGCCGTGACGGGGCCATTCTTCAGGGCGAGGGCAGTGTCAGCCAACCGCTGCCGCCGCCAATTCAAACCCGCCACCGTGGCAGTTGCGCGGGCAGAAGTCCGCCACCTCGTCACCGCAAGAGATCGCGCGATTACTATTCACCGACCCTTTACGACCCCTCCACGCGCTGCGATGGAAATGACGTGCTGCCTCACTTCTCACCTTACGGCCAGCGCAGGCGGTAGAAGCGCTGCGGATATTTCGCGGCGTCAGGATCGGTGAATTGCAGTTGTGGCAGCGTGTTGGACAGGAGCATCCAGTCTGTCAGATTGGTCGAAGCCAGCACGCGGAAGTCCAAGCCCACGGTGTTGGTGAGGCCGAAGCGGAACGCGCCCTGACTGGAAGCCGTCACCCCCGTCATCGCTGGCGGCGTCGTGGCCCAGAAATGTTGCGCGACTGTGTTCAACTCGCCTTGATCCACCGCGCCGTCGCCGTTCCGGTCGCCGGGAACGGCGGGGGGCAGCCCCACCACCACGGTGCGGGTGGTGGTGCCGATGTTGCCATAGCTGTCCGTGGCCGCGTAGGTGATGGTGTAAGTGCCGGGGAAATTCACATTCACAGTGCTGTTGGTGGCGACGGCGAAACTGCCGCCACAAACATCATTGGCGGTGGCTCCCGGATCGGTGATGGCGCGGTTGACGTTGGTGACGAGCAGGAGATCGGGGCCGTTCAGCGTCAGGACTGGCGGGGTGGTGTCCACGACCACCACGGTGCGATTGGTGACCAACACCGCTCCGGTCTGGTTCGTGGCACCGTAGGCCAACAGGTAAGTGCCGGGGCTGTTCGTCGCCACCGTGCCACTGATGCTGACCGGAAGCAGGTTGATGCTCGCCGGAATGTTGAGCTGGCCGTCACCGTTGCCTCCCCAGGCGACGACCGTACCGTCCGCCTTCAACCCCAGACTGTGGTATCCACCTGCCGCGATGGCGATGACGTTCGTAGCCGCGGCCGGAACATTGGTCTGGCCGAATTGGTTGTTTCCCCAGGAGATGACCGTGCCGTCCGCCTTCAACGCCAGACTGTGGTATCTACCCCCCGCGATGGCGAAGACATTCCTTGCCGTGGAAGGAACATTGATCTGGCCGTAACTGTTGCCTCCCCAAGCGAAG
>CAYJNU010000495.1:0-5607 GCA_964371005.1 uncultured Verrucomicrobiota bacterium
AGACGCAGATATTGATGCTCCGGAGGCCTGGGATTTCTCCACCGGCTCCACGAACGTCATTGTGGCCGTGATTGACACCGGAATTCGTTACACGCACCAAGACCTGGCATCGCAGATGTGGCGGAATGCTGGCGAAATCCCCGGCAATGGTCGCGATGATGACGGGGACGGCTACGTGGACAATGTCTTCGGCATGAACGCGATTACAGGGACCGGCAACCCCTTTGACGATAATGACCATGGGACGCACGTAGCCGGCACGATCGGAGCAGCGGCGAACAATGGGTATGCCCAGGTGGGCGTTGCCTGGCAGGTACGCCTGATGGCCTGCAAGTTTCTGGATGACGAAGGAAGCGGATACACCAGCGATGCCATCGAATGTATCAACTTCGCGGTCGGCAAGGGGGCAACCATTCTGAACAATAGTTGGGGGGGGGGCGGATACAGCCAAGCTCTGTTTGATGCGATCGCAGCAGCTCGCGAAGCGGGGGCCCTCTTCGTGGCTGCCGCGGGCAATGATGGAGAAGACAACGATCGGATGCCGCATTATCCCTCGAGTTACAGCCTGGATAACATCGTCTCTGTGGCTGCGCTGGACCGTTTCGACAACCTTGCCTCATTCTCAAACTTTGGCCGCGCCAGTGTCGATCTGGGCGCGCCCGGCGTGAGTATTCACTCCTGCACCGCCAGCTCTGATTCAGCCTATGCGACCTGGAGTGGCACCAGCATGGCGACACCTCACGTTAGTGGTGTGGCCGCTCTGATTGCCGCCCGGTTTCCCGGAATCACCCTCGCGCAGATGCGTCAGCGGTTGCTCCAGACAACAGGGCCTGTTGCCGAGTTGGCGGGGCGAAGTTCGACCGGCGGACGGGTCAGTGCATACAACGCTCTGACTGCCACGGCAGATGGAATACTGGAGGTCGCAGTTGCCGCATCATGCAACCCCCTGCCTGCAGGCACGAACGGCGCCCTCTTCGTCACAGTCTCGGATTTCGCTCCCGTAAACAATGCCACCGTATCCGGACGAATCGTCGGTGGTACCAGTTTGACCTTCCTCAACGCAGGTTCCCTGCCGGATCAGCTCCGGGGAGACAACGTCTATTCTGCCACGCTGCCAGTCCCTGCGTCGGCGAGCAGCCTTTCCGTACAACTCACGGTTTCCGCCCCGGGCAAGACTTCCGTCACGAGGCTCGAAAGCTTTCCGATTCGCACGGCTCCAGCAAATGACAACTTTGTCAACGCCATCACCCTGAGCGGCTCTCTTAACACAGCGATTGTCACCAATAGACTCGCCACCAAGGAGACGGGGGAACCCAACCACGCCGGCAACCGGGGTGGGGCGTCTGTGTGGTGGCGGTGGACGGCGCCGCAGACAGGCGCTGTGAAGGTGACCACCGATGGGAGCACGTTTGATACGACCTTGGGCGTCTACACAGGCTCGACGGTTGCCAACCTGAACCATGTGGCGAGTGATGACGATAGCGGCGTCGGGGCAAACAGTGCGCTTGGCTTTACCGCGACGGTCGGCACCACCTACCGGATTGCCGTGGACGGGTACTCTGGGGAAACAGGTGACGTTCAACTGAACATCGTTCCGGCTGGCCTCCTGCGCGTTTCGGAATTGCAGCGCCTGCCCAATGGTATCTTCCGTATCTGGATCGCCAACGCCGACGGAACGGCGCTCAACGCGGCCCAGTTGCCGGTCATCGAAGTCTATGCGACCGCCAACCTGGCCCAACCGCTGCCCGCATGGACGCGGCTTTCCGGCAGCCCGGTGGCTGCAAATGGCGAGGTCTATCTGGATGATCCCGCAGCCAGGAATCTTCCGCTGCGGTTCTACCGCGTGGACCAGCTACCCTAGCAATCTCACTTGCCGGTCAATCACTCAGCAGATCGCCCGAATCGAAACCGCAACAACAGCTCTACACCTTTCACAAACCAATCAACATCCCATGAACACCCTGAACATAACCCAACCTCTCCCTCGCCTCCCCCTGCACATTCCCGTCGCCCCCAAGTTTGCCACCCAGCGACGCGGGGCAACGAATCGTTGCGTCAGCCTGCATCGGTACGTGCAATCCGAATTGCGACGCTCCGATCGACGCCACACAGCCGCCTTCGCCGCCCTGTGGGTGGCCGGCTTTGTGACCGTGGTGCTGGCTTTCATCTGGCCGTATCTTGGCGGGTGGCACTGAGAACCGCAGGTGAAGCTGCCGGCTACTCCGGTGTTCTGCTTCCTCGCGAACACGGGAGTAGCACTTCGGACGTTCCGGCGGCAACCCACCAAATCGCGCCAAGGGAAGGAAAGGGCTTGCGCTTCAGAGCCACACCCGTTAGCTGTTTCCCCACCAACGGCACCGCGAGACAGTTGCCGCGGCGTTGGAGCGGAGCTCGGTTCATGCGTGGCGCAACTCAGAACACGTCGTTATGGCCGGTGACCAATTGGTCTGCTCTCGGGCACGCAGCCGAGGCGGTCGGGGTGCATCCCGAACCATTGGACGATCTCATCCGCCGTTACCAACGCCCTCTCGTGGTTTTCTTGCGGTCGAAGTTTCCCTGGCTTGGCAATGAGGCGGAGCGGCTCGTCATCGAGTTTGCCGAGGACCGGATTCTCAAGGAAGGCTGGCTCAAGAAACCCCAGCAGGCGCGCGGACGGTTCCGCGATTTCCTCAAGCGCAGTCTCGTCCATTTTGTCCAGGATCGCCATCGGAAGAAGGACGCCAACAAATTCGCCCTGCCGCTGGAGGAGTTGACGCAGGAGCCGCCCGCACCCACCCCGGCCTCCACGGCGTTCGACCTCGATTGGACGAAGGCCCTGCTGGCCGAAGCGCTGCAGCGGATGGAGGCGGACTGCCGCCAGCCAGGTCGCGACCAACCCCAACGCAGCCACACTTGGGAGATCTTCCGCATCCGCCTGCTCTCGCCCATGCTGGAGAACCTGGAGCCCTGGCCTTACGAACAGGTGGTCGAGCGCTTCAACCTGCGGTCGCCCGCCGAAGCCTTCAACACGTTGAACACGGCCAAGCGCATGTTCCGCCGGCATTTGTTCGAGGTCGTTTCGGCGTACGAGGGGGATGCCCGGGCGGCGGGTGAGCTTGAGGATCTCCGTGTTCTGCTTGCGGCGCTGGCTGGGGAGAAGGCCCAATCCGCGCGCGCAGCCAAGTCCGCCCGCCTATGAACATGAGAACCAGAAACGCGGCGTTTGATTCCAGCCAAGTGGTCCAGAACAGCCAGGCGGCGGATTTGCTACGGCTCATCGAACTGGATGAATCCACCGCGACAAGCTGGCCTGCAGCAGATACGGCGGGCATGTTTCAACATCAGTTGGAAGCCGCGCTGGATTTCGACCTTTCGGTGGAAGGCGCACCGGGTTTGACGACGGTGGCGGCGTTCTCCGAATTGCTCCAGGCGCAAAAGACCGGCATCAGGACTTTCGCGGACCTGTTTCGTCACGCTTCCCCGCCGCTGGCGGTACTGAAGGTCTCCAAAGACTTTTTCAAGCGCGCCGCGCGCGTCCATCCGCAGGGCTCAGCGGAGCACCAGGTGGCCCACGCTTGCTATCTGCTGAGCGTGGTCGCCGCCCGTGTGCATTTGGGCAAGCGAATCACGCAATTCAGTGACGCGGAACTCCGGCATAACCTCGAGTGGGCATTGCGGCAGGAGTGGGTGGGCAGACCGATGCGCGGGCTGCTGAAGGCGGCTTGGACGCTTCTGCACGAACTGCCGGCCAGTGCCCGGGATTAGAATGCCCGCGCCCAGCCCTCGGCCGCGGTTTGTCAGGCTTTTCCGCGGCGTGATTTGAAGCTGGCCGGGGTCTTGGTTGGCCCTCGGCACGCATGGTTATCGTTGATCGCCCGCCTTGAAACGGGTCGGACTGAGGTCGTGAATCATGGTTTCGGTTGACGTATCGCAGTGTGCTCGCTGTGGTGGAAACATCCCGCCTTCGGCGCCCTTGGGCTTGTGCAAGAGCTGCTTCAAAATCACCACGGGCCTGTCGGAGGAAGAATGGGAGCGCCGCACCAGCCTTGGCTTGCCGCGTCTCTCCCAAGAGTCTGTTCTGCCTGAGCCCTCCAGCTTCGAGGCTGGCCAGAAGTCCGGGGGCGGGCGCTACGAGCTGGTTCGGCGATTGGGTCAAGGCGGCATGGGCGACGTATGGCTGGCAAACGATCTTCAACTCAGCAAACCCGTAGCCCTCAAATTCCTCGCCGACCGGATTCGGCTCGATCCCCGGGCACTGAAGCTTCTGCGGGATGAGGTGGTTCTGTGCCAGGAGCTGTCGCATCCAAACGTCCTGCGCATTTACGATTGGAAGGAATATGCCGAAGAACCGGTCTTCGTGGCCATGGAATACGTGGATGGCGGCACGTTGGAGGAGCGACTGATCGAACAGCCGGGCGGTTACTTCACTTGGATCGCGCTGGCCCCGTACGCCAAGCAGTTGTGCGACGGGCTCAAGTACGCGCATGACCGAAAGGTGGTCCACCGCGACATCAAACCGCGGAATCTGCTCATCACCGGTCGAAACGTGTTGAAGCTGGCGGATTTTGGACTCGCGCGTGTGGCTGCGACCGGCGCGGCCGGGTCCGAGGCGCGCACGAGTGGGGCGGGCACTCTGGCCTACATGAGTCCGCAGCAACGGGCGGGCGAACAGGCCACGGTCGCGGATGACATCTATGCCGTGGGCGCTACTCTCTATGAGTTGTTGACGGGGTCACCGCCGCCGTCTTTGCCTCCACGACAACCGGTTCGTCAAACCACTTGGCCCAAAGCACCTCTGGTGCGCGATGCCGTGGGGCTGCGCGGGCCCTGTGACGTGCCCAAACCGGTGCAAGAAGCCATCGCCGCCTGCTTGGAATTCGAGCGTGGCCGCCGCCCCTGGAACGTCTATCAACTCGCCCAACGCATGGGCCTGGAGCAAAGCGACTGGGGCGAAACGCCAGCCGCGGGGCCGCAAGGCCCACAGCAGACGCGAAAGTGGTTGCCCAGAATCAAGATCGCCGCCTTCATCGGCATCAGTTACGCCGTGCTCGCGCTGGTGGGACCGCGCGTTATGGAGCGGGTGTGGACCAAGCCGAACGAACCGTTACTGTCACCTGAAGCCAAGCCGCCTCCTGCGCTCGCCCAACCACCGCAGTTCGAATCTGGTGTCAATCCCTCGGTCAGCCCTTCTGCCGCGAGCGGGCTTCCGGTTCCCGTTACTTTGGCGGTGATGATTACCAATGTGACAGCACCACCACCGGCGCCGCCGCCGCTCACCCCATCCGTAGCGCCCATTGCCAGCCCGCCTGTGACCAACGAAGTGGCCAAACCGATTATCAAGACACGGCCGGCGGCACGTACAGTTCGCATTGGCGACGAGCTGGTTCTCCACGCTGAGGTTATCGGAGCGCCCGCGCTTGCTTATCAATGGCTGAAGGACACGAAACCGTTGGCAAACGGCACCGCGAGTGCGCTGCTTCTGCAGCCGGTGGTTGCTGCGTCTAGCGGGGAGTATGGGCTGATCGTCCAAAACGCTGGCGGCGCTGTCACGTCTCAAGTGGCAACCATCCGGGTTCTTCCTGCACTGCCTCGTTCCGGCAGGCCATGGACCAACAGTCTGGGGATGGT
>CAYJNU010000496.1:0-5566 GCA_964371005.1 uncultured Verrucomicrobiota bacterium
GCCGTGGACCAACCGGTTTTCAGCACTCCCAATCCCGCCCTGGACCGTTCCGGCGCCCTGAACGGCACCGCCACCTCGGTGGCGATCCCGGCTGGCACGCTCCAACTGGGCCAGACCTACCAGGGCAGGCTTCACTTCTTGAAGTACGTCAGCGTGGACACGACGCAGTATCCCGGCGCTGCCGGAGTGGTGATGGCCACGGCAATGACAACGTTCCCGCTGGCGACGCTTTCCGCGTCACCCGCCCTCAGCCAGCCGACAAAACCTTCTGCCAGCGAGTTCCAATTCCTGGTACAGGGTCTCGCCGGACAGAACTACACGATCGAGGGCTCCAGCAATCTGGTTGACTGGAATGCCATTCGCGCCACCAACTCGCCGACGGGAACGTTCTCGGTCCTGCTCACTCGCGCCACGAACCATCACGGCTTCTATCGCGTGAGGTTGGGGCCGTGAGGATCACGCGCGGGTTCCCGCCATCTGACCACGCGTCACGCCGAGTTGGTTGAACAGCTTCAACTCCCGCCAAAGCTGCGAGCCCGAGATTTCGCCGCGCAGGAGCTGACGATACTTGGTGATCGTCCGGGTTACCTGTTCCGGCGTTTCGTTCAGGAACTCCAGGCGGAAATGGCGCACCCCGAGCGCCACCATCCGCTCCACGTATTCTGCGCCGGTTTGCGCCTGTGAATTGAAAACGGTGTTGCGGCAGCCTACGTCCGCCTTCACCGGATGCTCTGCGCCCACACGGTCGCGCAGCTTCAAATCATGCACGTCGCAGGGGCGGCCACAGTTCGTGTAGTCCGTGCCCTGCGTCAGGAAGGCGCAGAAGAGGCAGTGCTCCATGTGAAACATCGGCATGTGCTGGTGAATCGTCACTTCGAACCACTCCGCCGGCGCGGCCTGCAACAGAGCCTCAAGCTGCTGGGAATTCAAGTCGTAGCTCGCCGTGACGCGTTCCAGCCCGAACGTGCGCTTGAAGTAATCCGCCGCGAGCCGGTTGGCAATGTTGAGCGAATAATCTCCGATCCGCCGGTCAGCGGCAAAGAACCGCAAGTGGTCGTAGTTGCGGACGAGGTAGCCGTCGGCATTGCACGAGCGGACCTGGTTGAGCGTCCATTCCTCACCGGGTTTGAAGATGCGAGGCGGGGCAACCCAGATGGACGGTTGCGGGTTGAGAGTTGAGGGTTGAGAGTCCGCGCAACCGCGCGCCGTGTGAAATCGTGTCACGGCCTCGCGGCACATCTTCGGATTCTCGAAATCACAATAGACCGTCGCCACGCCACACTTCAGCGTCGCTTCGAGCTGAGGCAGGTTGCGGACGAGTACGATCAATTCGGCGGAACGTGCTTCCGCGATCCTGCCGGAAGAACCACTCTCCGCTGATCGGCTCTGCCGGCCGGAAGCCGGCATTCCGTTGAGAGTCCACCGCAACGGAAGCGCGCGCTGCCGCTCCAATTCCACCACCGCTTCGCGCCGCAACCGGTTCAGTTCGCTGACGGGCAGCAGAACCTCGCCCTCCAGCTTGTTCTTCAGCCCGCCCAGTTTGAACGGCGTCCCGCCCAGCCGGCCCAATTGTTCGCGTAGGCGCTCGGTGGTGAGCGGTCGCTTCTCAGCGTTCACCAGCGGCAGGGCGGATTCAACCCTCGCCACGTGACCGAGTTCATCCCGGACAATGAGCGTTAGCGGTCTGTCCGCAACCCCGTGAACCTCCATCTCAACCGGTCGCTGAAACCTCGGCGCCTCACCCTCGAACGTCTGGCGCAAACGGCGATTCAACTCCGGATCATCCGTCTTCCACAGCTTTTCGCCCACGTGAACACGGCGCAAATCAATGTCGCCATGACCGAACCCCAGTTCTGCTTCTCCCAACGTGCTGCGGACATCTTGACCGCAGATCGCACTTCTTGGTTTCAGTCCTGCGGGCCGGATGCCCGCAGCCCGTCGAGGTCGAATTTCATAAATCCGCCCGCCTTCCTCATCCTCCGCGGGTTTGCCGGCATCGAACACCACGCCATCGCCGGGTTTGAGCGGACCTGCCAGGTTCACGACCACCGCTTCGCGCAAGACCCGCGTCACCTCGCCGAGATAGACCCCACGCTTCTTGCCAAAACGCCCATGAACCAGCGCCTGATTGTTCGTCCCGCGCATCCAGCCGGTGAACAAACCGCGGGAAAAGGCCATCTCCATCTCGTATTTCGGATTTGCTGCCGGTGTCGCAGAGGAGCCGCAATCCGTATTCCGTGCTCCGCAGTCATCCAACGCCCGCCGGTATACCCGCGTGATGTTCGCCACGTATTCCGGCGACTTGAGCCGGCCCTCGATCTTGAGCGACGCCACGCCCACGCGGACCAAGTCGGGCAACAGTTCGACGCTGGCCAGGTCCTGCGGGCTGAGCAGGTACCTGCGGTCGCCCAGCGGCACCCGCTGGCCATCAGAGATCAGGTCATAGGGCATGCGGCACGCCTGCGCACACTCGCCGCGGTTGGCAGATCGTCCGCCTAGGGCTTCGCTCGTCAGGCATTGGCCGGAGTAGGCCACGCAGAGCGCGCCGTGGACGAAAACCTCAAGCGGTAGCGTCGCCGCGCTTGTCAAAGCGCGGCTACGTTCGGCGAGTTGGATCTTCTCAATCTCCTTGATGGAGCATTCCCGTGCTAGCACCACGAGGCTGCAGCCCAGCGCGCGCGCGAACTCCACCCCCGCCGCGCTGCTGATGGTCATCTGCGTGGAGGCGTGCATCGGGAAATCCGGCGAGAGCTGCCGGATGAGCCGGGCGATGCCCACGTCCTGAACGATCACCGCGTCCACGCCGGCGGCAATCATCGTGCGCAGGCAGTCTGCCGCTTCCGCCATTTCATGCTCGAACACCAGCGTATTGAGCGTGACGTAGCCCTTCACGCCCCGGCGATGGAGGAACTCCATGAGCTGCGGCAGATCGGCGGCGGTGAAATTGTCGGCGCGGAGCCGGGCGTTGAAGCGGTCGAGGCCGAAGTAGATCGCGTCCGCACCGTTCTCGACGGCGGCCCTGGCGCATTCCCAATCGCCGGCGGGCGCAAGCAACTCCGGCAAACGCGGACCGCCGAACCCGGAATGCAGAACATCCGTCGCGGGCGGGGCGGGACATGCGACTTTCGGCAATTCAGCCACGCCGGCAAGTTAGCCCCGGCCGACATCCGAAACAAAACCTCTTTCGTCTCCCGCCCCCGCCCCCGGCGCGCCAACCGGCGACAGCCCACGAGCGGAGTCGTCAGCCGTGGCATTGCTGGCAGTGGCGGCGGTAGTGGCGCAAGCTCGCAGCTTGCGACGGTGCCCCAAGCCTCTGGCTTGGCGTGCGAACCGAGCGCCGCCGCACACCGGCAACCTGCAAGGTTGCCGGGACGGTCGCAAGCCCCAGGCTTGCGCCACTACTGCCCGGGACATTTGCATCGCCGCGGAGGGACTCTATTGTTTGCCTATGCGTGTTTTGATCATCGGCTGTGGTTACGTGGGGCTGGCGCTCGGCGCGGAACTGGTTCGGAGCGGGCATGCCGTTTTCGGTGTGCGACGCAATCCTGCCGCCGGCAGCGAGCTCAGGTCCGCGGGCATCCAACCGCTGTTTGCCGACATCACGAACGTGGCGAGTCTCGCCAAGTTGCCGCGGGATTTTGACTGGGTAGTGAATTGCGCCGGCTCTGGCGGTGGCGGGGTCGAAGATTACCGCCGGCTCTACTTGCAGGGGACGCGCAACCTGATCGAGTGGCTGGCGTCCGCACCGCCGCAGAAGTTTGTTTACACCAGCAGCACGAGCGTTTATGGCCAGGACGACGGCTCGCTCGTGGATGAATCCGCACCGACTGCGCCGCAGATGGAAACGAGCCAAGTACTGGTGGAAACGGAACAAACACTGCTGGAGGCTGCGCGAGCGACCGGTTTTCCCACCGTAGTCCTGCGCCTCGCCGGCATCTACGGGCCGGGGCGCGGGTTTTATCTCCGTGAGTTTCTGCGCGGCCAGGCGCGGATGGAAGGCACAGGCCAACGCTTTGTGAATATGATTCACCGGGACGACGTCACCGGCGCGATCATCGCGGCGCTGGAGCGCGGGCGGGTTGGGGAGGCTTACAATGTCTGTGACGACCAACCCGCAACCTTGGTCAGTGTTTACAGTTGGCTGGCCGAGAAGTTGAAGCTGCCGCTGCCACCGTCCACCCCCGCAGACCCCTATTCACCACGGCGGCGGGGCGCGACGAACAAGCGCGTTTCCAACCGCCGCCTTCACGAAGAACTCGGCTACACGCTCAAATTCCCGACCTATCGCGAGGGCTACGCCCTTGAACTGTCACGCTTGGGCCGGCTGCCCGGCGAGGCCGCGTGAAAGGACCGAAGCCGGCTCCGGATCAAGGCTTCGAAGTCTTCAGACTCGCGCCGCTTTCCAAGGCGACATACTGCGGCGTGGCTTCCAGATTCACGGCCAGCCGACCCGCGTCCAAATCCAGTTCCCGCCTCTCGCCGTTCCCGGTGACGACACCCAGACGCCGGGTCGCAGCGCCGCCGACTTCCAACGTCACCGCGTGGGCTTGGGCCATCGTCCATGCCGCGAGCTTCGTCTCGCCGGCAGCATTCTTCAGCACCAGGATGAAATCAGCGTCATTGCCGGTTGGATGCCGTTCGACCACGCGGAAGCCCGCGAGTTCACGGGTCAGCGTCTGCGCCGCCACGTAAGCGGGCTTGGGTTTCAAATCCTGCGTGACCGTGCCGAAGTTGTGCTCCCGTTCCGACGCATCCGGACCATCGTTCTTCCAATCGTACCAGATCGAAAGCGGAACGCCGCTGAACAGGTTGAACAACTGCTGCCGCGCAATGTAAGCCGCCTGGGTCTCGGGCGGGACATCTTCGCCGTCGGTGGAGTAGCCCCACTCGCCGCTGAGAATTGGCAGCTTGCCCTTCCTGGCTGCGGGCGCGTAGCGCTCGATTTGCTCGCGCAGCTTGCGGTATTCGGCGGCGGCCGTCTCCGGCGGGCGTTTGTGCCGGTAGGGATGCACACTCACGCCATCCAGATGTTCGAGCACGCCGGACGCGAGAAACTTCTCCATGAACGCGGGATCGAGCTGGGAAATGGCCGGCCCGATGATCGTCGCCTTGGGATCGGCGTCACGGATGGCCTTGCACGTTGCCAGCGCCAGGACGGCGTAATCCTCCACCTTCGGCTTGGGACGCCAGAAGAAGATGTTCGGCTCATTCCAGATTTCCCAAATCACCTTCCGACCGGCGAAGTGTTTCGCCGCCGCGCCCGCCCACTTCGCGAACGCAGCCACGCTTTCCGCTTTCCGCGGGGAGGCGACGTTCTTCTCCGCCGTGCCAGAGATCGGGTTCGTCGTCTCCACCGTGTCCTCGTAGAGCCGGTGCGAGTAGTCGAGGATGTAGAGCGGGCGGATGCCGCGTTTCTCCAGGTTCGCCGTCAGCTCGTCGTAGCCAGTCCAGTCGTATTCGCCGCGCGCCTTCTCGGTGGCTTCCCAGCCGAAATCCATGCGGATGAACTTGAAGAGGGTGTTACGAGTTTCTCTGTAATTGATGTGGAATGATCGACTTGCGTCGC
>CAYJNU010000497.1:0-5559 GCA_964371005.1 uncultured Verrucomicrobiota bacterium
TCGTCGAGGCCGCCAAGAAGATGCGCGGCGCGGACACACTCGACGACCAGATCGAAACAATTCTGGAGATTCAACGGAATGGCGGCGCTTCTGGCGTCTTTCACGGCATGAGCGAGGACGACTTGAAGGCGTTCATGCGTCACCCGAACACGATGGTGGCCTGCGATAGCGGTCTGCGGAGACTCGGGGATGGCGTGCCCCACCCGCGCGGCTATGGCAACAACGCCCGGGTGCTCGCCCGTTACGTGCGCGAGTTGAACGTGCTCCGGCTGGAGGACGCCATTCGCAAGATGACCAGCCTGCCCGCGACCACTTTCCGCCTCGAAGGCCGCGGCTTGCTGCGAGAGGGCAACTGGGCGGACCTCGTCGTTTTCGATCCGGCGAAGGTCCGCGACGTTTCGACCTTCAACGATCCGCATCATTACTCGGAGGGTTTCCGGCACGTGCTGGTCAATGGCGTGCCGGTGATCAGAGACGACCAACTCACCGGCGCCCGGCCGGGCAAAGTGCTGCGCCACCAAGCAGCCAAGGCAGAATGAAAGGGCTGGAAATCTACCCGTTGACGTCCGAGCGCTGGGCGGACTTCGCAAAGCTATTCGGAAGGAACGGTGCCTGCGCCGGCTGTTGGTGCATGTGGTGGCGCATTCCTCGTGCTCAGTGGGAGCGGCAGCGGGGTGCGGGTAACAAACGAGCGATTCACCGCGTGGTCAGTGCAGGTCCACCGCCCGGCCTGCTGGCCTACGTGGACGGTGAACCCGCCGGATGGTGCGCACTGGCGCCACGAGAAGACTATCCGAACCTCGCCCGTTCCCGGATTTCGAAGCCGGTGGACGATCAACCTGTCTGGTCCGTCACTTGTTTCTTCGTCGCCCGACCGTTTCGCCGACGCGGCTTGACCGTGAATTTGCTCAAAGCCGCCGCCCGGTTCGCCCGCCAGCATGGCGCGAAGATTCTCGAAGGTTATCCGAAAGACTCGCCGGCCGCCCAAGCCGACGCATTCGTTTACACGGGCCTCGCCTCGGCTTTTCGCCTGGCAGGTTTTGCAGAAATCACCCGGCGATCACCAACGCGACCGAACTTTCGACGCACGCTGTAGCCTTCGCCCCACCACGGTCCTCCCTGGAACGATGCCGCAGAATTGAACGTTGCGCATGGGCCGCATCGCAGAGGACATGGCCAACTACCCGGTCGGTGGTGGTACGGCGTGCCAGCCCCACCGCATCTACCAATCGCCCGACCGCCGCCAGCCGAGTCCGTCGAGCCGAACCAGTTCACCAGTGCCAGTCCGCGCCAATGCCCACCTCGGAGCGCAGCTTCTTGACGCCCGCGACCTGCTGGGCCGTCGCGGCAACCGTTTCCATGGCTTTGCTGGAACCCACATTTCCGGTAATGACCACCTCCCCATCGTTGGCGGTGACCTCGAAACCCGCATTCCGGATCAACGGGTCTTTCGCCAAGGCAGCCCAGACGCGGCAACTCAGACTTAGATCCTCCAGACTCTTGCGGCTGGCAGGAGTGGGTTTGAAGTCTTCCAGTCCGGACATCCGCAGGATGGTCTCACACGCACCCGCGACGCTCATCCGCTCCAGATTCAGAATCGCGTCGTACTGACCGGGATCGTCCCAGTTCACGCCGTAAAGCACTTGCGCCCATTTGCTGCGCTCGCCATCCACGCGTTGGATGTGCATCACCGCCTCGGGCCGGGTGCGTTTGGCCTGGGCCATGGCGGCCCGGATTCGTTGTTCCATGCCTGCGATCACCCGGATGCGCAACACCGGCGTCACTCCTGTGAGCAGCAAGTGGCCCACGTTGCCGTGATAAACCAGGCTTCCCTGCAAGGCATGCTCCAGCAGCACCGCGGTCACGCACTTCACGTAACCCAGCCGCTTGCCGAGCACCTGCTGCCAAAACGGTGGCGGCTGGTTCAACGAGTCGGCCAACTCCCGCTCCGAGATGCCGTAATCGCTGGCCGCCTGAAGCAGCAACTGCTCGCGGCTGAACACGGGACAGCCGAGCCGTTCGCCCAACTGCTCCGCGACGGCCTTGCCTCCGGAATACGACCCGCGACTGATGGTGATGATGCTCATGGACTCTCGTTTGGTTGATGGTTGAATTGCGCGTTTCTCGTGTGTGCGGTGCTTGATTGCCCCTAAGCCTAGCCGCCTTCGCCGCGTCGTCAAATGGCAGAAAGCAGTTCGGACGAGCGGGAGCTTCCGCCAAGACGGTTGGCTCGTTGGATCCGGGCCTGGCCTGGCCGCGGCCGGGTTAACTTCCCCCTTGCCAGCCCACGGAGCGGTTGGCCAACATCACGCGGACTTGGGCAACAACTGAAACCATGCGCACACTCGTCAAACACATCCTTGCCGCCACTGAGACCAAAGACTCTGTCACCGTCAAAGGCTGGGTCCGCACCCGGCGCGATTCCAAGGGCTTTTCCTTCCTGGAACTCAACGACGGCTCCTGCCTCGCCAACGTCCAGGTGATCGTGGATGCCGGCACGCCGGGCTACGATCATATCGCGCACTTCTTAACCGGCGCTTCGACGGTGGTGGAGGGCAAGCTGGTCGCGTCCCCGGCGCAGGGACAGAAGTGGGAGCTGCGCGCGACGAAGATTGAACTGGTCGGCACGGCGGACGCCGCCTATCCGCTCCAGAAGAAAGGCCACACGCTGGAGTTCCTGCGGAGCATCGCCCACCTGCGTCCGCGCTCGAATCTGTTTGGCGCGGTGTTCCGCACGCGCAGCCGGCTGGCTTTCGCCGTCCACGAGTTCTTCCAGAGCCGGGACTTCGTCTATGTCCACACGCCGATCATCACGGCGAGCGATTGCGAGGGGGCGGGCGAGATGTTCCGCGTCACCACGCTCAAGGGCAAACCGGACGAGAAGCCGGAAGCCGACTTCTTCGGCAAGCCCAGCTACCTGACCGTGAGCGGACAGCTTGAAGCCGAGACGTTCGCCTGCGCGCTCTCGAATGTTTACACCTTCGGCCCGACGTTCCGCGCCGAGAATTCCAACACCGCCCGGCACGCCGCCGAGTTCTGGATGATCGAGCCGGAGATGGCCTTCTGCGATTTGCAGGGCGACATGGAACTGGGCGAGGCGTTCATCAAGGCGATGGCGAAATTCACACTGGAGCATTGCGCCGAGGACCTCGCGATGTTCGCGAAGTTCGTGGACAAGGGCTTGAGCGAGCGGCTTAAGTTCGTCGTCGAGCGACCTTTCACCCGCGTGCCCTACACTGAGGCGGTTGAGATTCTGAAGAAATCCGGCAAGCAGTTCGAGTTTCCGGTGGACTACGGCCAAAACCTGCAATCCGAACACGAGCGCTTTCTGACCGAGGAACATTTCAAATCACCGACGACCGTCTTCAACTACCCGCGCGAGATCAAACCGTTCTACATGCGCCTGAATGACGACCAAAAGACCGTGACGGCGATGGACGTGCTCGTGCCGGGCATCGGCGAAGTCATCGGCGGCGCGCAACGCGAGGAGCGGCTGGAGCAGCTTCGCGAGAACATGAAGTACCACAAGCTGAACGAGGCGGATTACTGGTGGTATGCGGACCTGCGAAAATACGGCACCGTGCCGCACGCCGGCTTCGGCCTTGGCTTCGAGCGCCTGCTGATGTTCCTCACCGGCGTCTCGAACATCCGCGACGTCATCCCCTTCGCCCGCACGCCGGGGAATGCGGAGTTTTAGCCCCTCTGCGCCACATCTTCTAGTTCATTCACGCTGACCGGGTCAATTCGCTCAGCGGACCGAGATAATCTGTTACCTTTCGCAGTCGTCGGCTGTTTACAGTCAAGACAACACAGTGCGGATGAGCGATTGGCAACTACTTGAAGACTACGCGAAGCGGAATTCCGAGGAGGCATTCCGCGAGCTGGTGAACCGTTACGCTGGGCTGGTCTATCAGGCTGCCCTCCGGCGAGTCAGAAACACACACACGGCCCAAGACGTCACCCAAGCCGTATTCATCGCCCTGGCTCAGAAAGGTTGTACCCTGCCACGCGGCACCGTCCTCTCCGGATGGCTGCATCGCGCCACACGATATGCGGTCGCAAACGTCGCGAGGGAAGCCCTGCGGCGTCAACGCCGCGAACAGGAGGTTTGCATGGATGACACCACCCTTCAGGCAGGCGGAGCAGAATCCGTGTGGGAGCAGATCGCCCCGCACCTGGACAACGCTCTCGACACGCTTTCTCAGCGGGACCGCGAGGCGCTCCTGGCGCGCTTCTTCGAGGACAAGAGCCATAAGGAATTGGCGGCGACCCTGGGTGTCAGTGAGGACGCCGCGAAGGTTCGGGTTTCGCGTGCCTTGGCCAGGCTGCGAGTCGTGTTTGCCCGGCGAGGATTCGTCCTGCCATCCGCAACGCTGCTGGCGGCGTTATCAGGCTTCGCGGCCGCGGCCGCGCCGGCCGGGTTGACGACTTCTGTAACCACTGTCGCTTTGACAAAGGGCGCCTCGGGCACGGTTCCGGCCGTGGCGCTGGCGAACGGGATACTCAAAATCATGGTTTGGAACAAGCTGAAAGTCGCGGCCGTGGTTGGCGCCACTTTGCTTCTGGGCGCTGGAGTAATCACCGTTACCGGCATGCATCGGCAAAGATCGGCTGGAGTTCTTGCACCGCCTGCCGCCGCGGATTTCGACCGAGCGTCCCCAAAAGGAACCCTTCGCTTCTTGGCGCGGGCGCTTGAGGCTGGCGACGGTCAAGCCGTCAGCGCCGCCGTTCAACTCGGCGCGGGAACGAATCCGCAAGCAGAGACGGCAGTGGCAACGCTTGTCCGCGGCCAAGCTGGCTTCAAGCAGGCCCTGCTGGCGAGATTCGGAGAAGGAAACGTAGCGCAGGCACTGCAAAGATGGAGGTTGCTGCAAGTGCCCGTTGCTGGCTTGGACGAGGCGGAAGAACGCATCGATGGAGCCTCGGCCATCGTGCGTTGGCCCGGAGGGAATTCACTTCAATTCGTGAGAACCACTGAAGGCTGGCAGCTCGTTCTCGCCTCCGCAGATGATCCAGCAACGGTCGCCCAGTTCCTTCTCGCCGGGCGGCTAATGTTGGACGCGGCAGCCGAGCTGGACGATGGGAAATACCGAACCCCGGATGAGGTTTTCAGCACACTTCAGTCGCGCTTGATTGCGGGACGTTGAACGAGAAATCTGCAGTTTGCCCGACTACAACTTCGAAAGGAAACAACATGAAGAACACCATCATCATTCTGGCCATTCCCCTGACTCTCGCAACCACTGTACTCACGGGCTGCATCTCTGTCCACAAGGTCCACATCAAAGACGCACCCCATCGGAAGGTGGAGTTTGAGTCCGCCGACGCCATGCGCACCTTCTACGAAGCACTTCTGGCCAAACACTTCCCGACTGGTGGCAAACCGAACCGCATTCGGGTTGGAGAGACCTTGTACACCTCGGAAACCCGTCCCTCGGCAAGCGTTGTGTTCAATGAAGGCGTGGCGTTGGCGGATAGCAATAGTGATGGGCTTGTTTCCATAGGAGAGGGTGTTTCAAGTTTCGATAGAGCGAGATGTGGAAAATGGGGCGTTTCTTC
>CAYJNU010000498.1:0-5554 GCA_964371005.1 uncultured Verrucomicrobiota bacterium
TTGTTGGGGCACAAGGACGTGGCGACGACGCAGCTTTACACGCACGTGATGCAGAGGCCCGGCCTGGGCGTGCGCAGTCCGTTGGACGTTTGAACGCGGAGGGGGGAAGGCAGCAAGACGGGAGGAAGCTGGCGCTGCCAGCGAAGACGCGCGGCAGCACGTTGGGCATTGGGTGGAGAACATTCAGCATTCAATGTCCAACCTCGAAGGGTAGCGGTTGGATGTGGGGGACGGTCGGAAACGAGAGCGAAGGCGTGGATAGACCTCGCCATGCCGCGATTCTTCCATCAGATTCTGTTTCCATGAACGCGCAGGACATCGCAACGGCGGCTGGGCGGAGCGCTGCCAAGTTCTTCCGGACATGCACCGAGATCGTGATCCGCTTGATTTGGCGCGATGGCATTCTGGGGTGCATCGGCCCTCGGGCGGTTTCGATTGACCACCGCGCCCCAAGCGGCAAAGGGCTGCCGCATTTCAAGACCAGACGGCCAGCGCGCCGGCCAGCGGGAGGTAGCAGGATCTCGTCGAGCCGCCGCCACTGGACTTCGGCTGTGATGGCAAGTGGTTTCATGACTCTCGCCAGCTTGAGTTCCGCCGCCGCGGGCGCACGCCAGACGATCGGGCAACCTCCCGGGTTCTGGCGCTGGGCAGAGCGTCCGCCGATGGGTTGGAACAGTTGGGATTGCTTCGCCACAACCGTCACCGAGGCGCAGACGAAGGCGCAGGCGGATTACATGGCGCAACAGCTCAAGCCGCATGGGTGGGAATACATCGTGGTGGACATTCAATGGTACGAGCCGAACGCGCAGAGCTTTGAGTATCGCAAGAACGCGGTGCTGGCGCTGGACGAGTTTGGGCGGCTGCTGCCGGCGACGAACCGGTTTCCTTCGGCGGCCAACGGCGTCGGGTTCAAGGCGCTGGCGGATGATGTGCATGGCAAGGGCTTGAAGTTCGGCATTCACCTGATGCGCGGGATTCCGCGTCAGGCGGTGCGCGAGAACACGCGGGTCAAGGGAACGAACGTGCGCGCCCGAGACGTGGCGAACACGAATAGCGTTTGCGAATGGAATCCGGACATGTTCGGCGTGGATATGACGAAGCCCGGCGCGCAGGACTATTACAACTCCGTCTTCGAGTTGATCGCGTCGTGGGGCGTGGATTACGTGAAGGTGGATGATTTGAGCCGCCCGTATCATACAAACCGGCTTGAGGTCGAGGCGATCCGCCGGGCGATTGACCACACGGGCCGTCCGATGGTGCTGAGTCTCTCGCCGGGCGAAACGGCGCTCTCCGCCGCGGAGCATGTCGTTCAGCACGCGAATCTCTGGCGGATCAGCGACGATTTCTGGGACTCGTGGCCCGCGCTCTGGGAGCAGTTCGCGCGGCTGCGGAACTGGAATCCATTCCGCGGCCCGGGCCATTGGCCGGACGCGGACATGCTGCCGCTGGGCGTGCTGGACCTCGGCCGGCGGCAGACGCGCTTTACCCCGGATGAACAATACACCTTGATGACGCTTTGGAGCATCGCGCGCTCGCCGCTGATGCACGGTGGCGACCTGACGAAGATGGACGACTTCACGCTGTCCCTGTTGACGAACGACGAGGTGCTGGGTGTGAATCAGCGCAGCGGCGGCAACCGCGAGTTGTTTCACCGCGGTAGTCTCGTGGCGTGGGTTGCCGACGTGCCGGGTTCGGCGGACAAGTATCTGGCCGTGTTTAACGCCCCGCCGCCGGCGAAGATTCAGGAAGACCGGGCGATGTTTAGGAGTACGCTCATTACTCGCGATACGCCCGGTCACGGAACGAACATTGACCTGGAAATTGCCGGCGCACGGCGGCTGGCGCTGGTCATCACAGACGGCGACGGCGACATTTTCGGTGATCACGCGGACTGGATTGAGCCGCGGTTGATCGTCGGGGGTGCTGAGAAGAAGCTGACAGAGTTGAAGTGGGCCAGCGCCAGCACGGGCTGGGGCGGGTTGAAGGTGGGCGAAACCGCGGGGGGTAAGCCGATCACTGTGGCCGGAAAGCGATATCCGGATTCCATCGGGGCGCATTCGCTGTCGGTGATCGAATACGATCTGCCGCCGGGCGCGACGCGGTTCAAGGTGCTGGCCGCACTGGACGATGCAGCGGTGGCGCATCCGCGCGGAGCGACGGTGAAGTTCCTGGTGTTCACCAATGGCGCCATGCCAGAGAGCCGGACGCAGCCCGTGCCGGTGAACCTCGCGGAGTTGGGCTTCGGCCGCAAGGCGCGAGTGCGTGATCTGTGGCAGCGGAAGGACCTCGGCGAATTTGAAGGCGAGTTTGCTCCGGAGATCGCGCCGCACGGTGCGGGGCTGTATCGCGTGAGCGGTGACCATGCAGCGAAAGCAGGTGGGGCAGGGGAGCGGTTGGATCGCGGCGCGACGGCGTTTCTCCGGCAGGACGGCAGCGCATACATCGGCTGGCGATTGCTGGCGTCGGATCCCGCAGATGTGGCGTTTGACGTGTTTCGGTCCGAATCGGGTGCTGCTGAGGGCGCGAAGCTCAATTCAGCACCGATCAAAGCCTCCTGCAATTTCGTGGATGCAAGCGCCGGCGGGAAGGTGCGGCATTACTCCGTGAGACCAACGAGCGCGGGCAAAGGCCTGGCGCAATCCCCGCCGGCGAAAGCGGCGACGGTCGAAGGTGACACGGCGTTTCGTAGCATTAAGCTCCAGGGTAATTACCTTTTTGACAAAGTCGGCATCGCGGACTTGGACGGTGATGGCGCATTGGATTTCGTCATCAAACAGCCAAACCAGATCACGGATCCAGGGGTTTGGCGCAAGAGCGAAGACACCTTCAAACTCGAAGCCTACAAGGGCGACGGCACGTTCCTCTGGCGAAAGGACCTCGGTTGGAACATCGAGCAGGGTGTCTGGTGGTCGCCGATGATCGTTTATGACTTTGACGGAGACGGCAAGGCGGAGGTGGCAGTGAAGTCCGCACCGATGGACAAGGAATATCGCGATGCGGAGGGCAAAGTGACCACTGGCCCGGAGTGGTGTTCGGTGCTCGACGGGTCGACCGGGAACGAAATCGACCGCGTGGACTGGCCGGCGCGGGGCAACGTCGCCGATTGGGGCGACGCCAAGAACAATCGCGCGTCGCGCCATCTCATGGGGCTGGCGTATCTGGACGGCCAGCACGCGAGTCTGCTTGTGATGCGTGGCACTTACACCAAGATGATCGTGGACGCCTACGACCTCGTGAACCGCAAGTTGAAGCTCCGCTGGCATTGGAACGGTGATGACGAGAATCCGCCGGTGCGCGGTCAAGGCATGCACGGGATGCACGCGGCGGATGTGGATGGCGACGGCCGCGACGAGGTCGTCCTTGGCGCAGCAGTGCTCGATGACAACGGACAGATTCTCTGGAACCTCGGCATGGGACATCCGGACGCCGTTTACGTTTCGGACATCCTGCCGGAGCAGCCCGGCCTGGAAATCATGTACGGGTTCGAGACCAAGCAACGCAGCAACGGCTTCTGTCTCGTCGAGGCGAAGACCGGCAAGATGATTTGGGGTTGCGAGCATCCCACGACGCACATTCACAGCCAGGGTTTGTTCGGCGATTTCGATCCGGCGAACCCTGGCCCGGAGTTTTACGACGGTGAGAAGTTCGGACCGGAACGCTGGACCTTCAGCGCACGGGATGGGAAGTTGCTGGCGCGTGAGGATCTCGGCAGTCTCGCGCCGCTGGGTATTTACTGGGCTGGCGGATCGCTCAGGATGATTGCGGTACGCGGTCGGATCAGTCCATATCACGGCCAGCCCCTGGACAGGTACGAGGGCCGCGTGGTTGCGGTGGGCGACTTGCTTGGGGATTGGCGCGAAGAGCTGGTGACGAGCGTTCCCGGTGAACTGCGCCTCTACAGCACAACGATTCCAGCCACGAGCCGTCGGACGTGTCTCCTGCAAGATCGCGCGTACCGCACGGATGTCGCGTTGGAAGCGATGGGATATCTCTATCCGCCGCAGGTTGGAGGCACACCCTGGCCCGGAGTTGAGATGGGACATCGTGAACGCTGAATAGCACTGAGGTAGCTGTCTCCGATAGAGTTGCCGTGCCCGTTTTTCAACCTGGTTTGCAACATTTAACATCTGGCGGAACCCAGCCCGTGCGCTAAGCTGGTCGCGCAATTATTCACAAATTAACCCAGGCGAAAGTGGATAGCCGTGTGCAGATTCCGGCCGCATTCTTTGGCGCGTGCGCGCGTCTGCCGGCGCGGCGTGTTTGAATTGATCGTCTGACTCGAACCTCATCACCCCATGAACAGACCAAGAACTCTCCTCGGCAATCTCGCAACCGGCATGTTGACCCTCGCGCTGTCGGTCTTGTGCGGCACCAACACTCACGCCCAAACCGCCAGTTGGACCGGCGTCGGTGGCGACGGCCTGTGGAACAACTCACTGAATTGGTATCTGGACATCACCGGTGACAGCGTGGTGCCCGCCGAAGGCACGAACGCGGTGGTCGGCGCAGGCAGCATCGTCACTTATGGCGCGCCCATGACGGCTGGCAGTTTTGCCAGCCTGGACTTGGCCGGAGTGCTTAACGTCAACGCGTCCGGATTCACCATTGACGCCGGCAGCCTGGTGCCGCTCACGGGGAATGCGAACGCCATGCTGAGCGTTGGCAGCCAGGGCGTGATGACCATCACCAATTCGGGGCTGGCCACGATGAACACGGACAGCGCCATCGCCGTGGAGGGCGGCACCTTCATCATGGCGGACAACGCGCTGGGCGCGTCCGGGCTGAACCTGGGAACGAGCGGCAACAACAACGGAGTGGGCTTCACCAATAACGGTGGAACCGTGAGGATTGACCAACCGGTCCAACTGCGAGGGCGGTACAGCCGTTTCATCATGAATGGCGGCACCCTCGACCTGCTGGGCGGGGGCGGCATTTACGAAAGCAGCAACGATCAGGAGCGGCCGTGGTTGATCAATGGCGGCACGGCGAACTTGGGCGACTTCAGTGTTTCGCGCACCACCAGCGGCGGCGGATTGCTGGTGAGCAATGGCGTGGTCAACTGCAGCAGTTTGCGCGTCGGGACTACTGCGGCTGCGGCCTATGCGACGGTGTACGGTGGCGTGCTGACCAACAGCGGGGTGTTCAATGTCTGCGACCGCAACGACGGCGCAACCTCGAAGGATCGCAAAATCTACTTCCGCATCCGCGGTGGCACCGTCGTTTCCACGCATTCAGCCGGGATCGTGGTCGCCAATCAATCGAACGGTGGGGCGGCGGCCGCCTCGGTCATCGGCGGTTTTCTGGAGGTGAGCGGAGGAACCTTGATGGCCGAGGGCATAACGCTGGTGCTGGACAACTTGCTGACCAATGCCTGGGCCACGCTCACACTCTCCGGCTCGGGCGCGATCTACCTCGGGAGTGGCGGTTTGACGGGTAACGCGGGCTCAGGCGGCAGCGGCTACTTGGTAAGCTTCAACGGAGGCACGCTCGCCGCGAAGGACAGCTACGCGATCAACGCGGACCTGACACTGGGCGGGACCGTGGCCACCATTCA
>CAYJNU010000499.1:0-5480 GCA_964371005.1 uncultured Verrucomicrobiota bacterium
TCCAGACCGAGAAGTCGCAGCCCTCTTTCACACACTGGTAGGCCTTGTACTTCTCGTGAACCTCGCCACCGCACTTCGGACAGGGCACTTTGAGCACGCCGAAATCACCGGGAATGGTGTCGTGTTCGAACTTCTTCGCACGGTCCACGATCCGTCGGGTGATGTCCGCGATGCCCGCCATGAACTGTTCGCGGCTGATCTGCCGGCGCTGAATCTGGCGGAGCTGAAACTCCCAATCGCCGGTCAGCTCGGGTTTGGTGAGTTCTGGGACGCCGAGGCCGTTCAACAGCTCCATCAGCGAAAACGCCTTCGCGGTGGGTTGGAGCTCGCGCCCATGGCGTTGGAGGTACTGCTCGTAAACCAAGCCCTCGATGATGGACGCGCGTGTGGCCGGCGTGCCAAGGCCCTTCTCGCGCATCGCCTCACGAAGTTCGTCGTCCTCGACCAGTTTGCCGGCGCCTTCCATCGCGCTGAGGAGGGTGGCTTCCGTGTAACGCGGCGGTGGCTTGGTGACGTTCTGCTTCACCTCAACGGCGCTTGTTTGGACGCGCTCGCCCGGCTGCACCGGCACGAGGCTCGGCGTGTCTTCGTTCTCCGCCTCCTTGCCATAGACCGTCAGCCAGCCGGGTTGGACCAAAACCTTGCCCACGCTCTTGAATGGCTCGCTCTCGACGCGCGTGATGCGAACGGTTTCCAGAAACTCCGCCGCCGGATAGAACACGGCGAGGAACCGTTTCGTCACCAGGTCGTAGATCTTCAGTTCCGGCTCGCTCAACGACCCCGGCGTCTGCGTCGTGGGGGTGATGGCGAAGTGATCGGAGATTTTCGCGTTGTTGAAAATGCGCTTGTTGGGCCGCACCCAGTTCTTCTGCAGAACCTCGCCCGCGAACGGCGCGTAGCGCGTTTCGCCAAGCATCTTCATCACGTCCCGCACCGTGCCCAGGTAATCCTCCGGCAACGCGCGTGAGTCGGTACGCGGATAGGTCAAGACCTTGTGCCGCTCGTAAAGCGACTGCGCGACGGCCAGCGTGTTCTTGGCGCTGAAACCGAAGCGCGAGTTGGCTTCGCGTTGCAGGCTGGTCAGATCGTACAGCAACGGCGAAAGCTGCGTGCTGGGTTTGCTTTCCTCAGTGACGATGCCCGGCTTGCCCAGGCATTTCGCCTTGATCGCTTCTGCGCTGGGCAACTCCCAGAACCGTTCGGCCTTCAGTTCCGGATCACCGTCCTTGGGGTCCGGCCTGATGAACTTCTCGTTGAACCAGCGCCCGGCGTATTGGCCGGCGGCCGCGTCAAACGTGCCGATGACTTCCCAGAAATCGCGCGGCACGAATTTCTTAATCTTCTCCTCGCGCTCGACCAGAATCGCCAGCGTCGGCGTTTGGACGCGGCCCACGGTGGTTTTGAAGAAACCGCCGAGCTTTGAGTTGAAGGCCGTCATCGCCCGAGTGCCATTGATGCCGACGAGCCAGTCCGCCTCGGAACGGCTCGTGGCGGCGTCCGAAAGCGGTTGCATGGAGGCGTCGTCGCGGAGTTGCGCAAAACCCTCGCGGATGGCGCCGGGGGTCATGGATTGCAGCCAGAGGCGGCGGATGGGCTGCTTCGCCTTTGTGTAACGGACGATGTTGCGGAAGATGAGTTCGCCCTCGCGCCCGGCGTCGCAAGCGTTGATCAGCGCGTCCACATCCTTGCGCTTGATCAGCTTGGCAAGTTGCCGGAGGCGGCTCTCGCTCTTCTCGATCGGCTGGAGATCGAAATGCGGCGGGATGACGGGCAGGCACTTGAACGTCCACTTGCCGCGCGTGGCTTCGACGCCCGGCGGCGGGATCAATTCCAGCAGGTGGCCGACGGCCGAGGAGACCACGAACTGGTCGTTCTCCAAATGGTCGTCAACCTTCTTGAAACCGCCCAGCGCTTTGGCGATGTCGCTGGCGACAGACGGTTTCTCGGCGATGATCAAGGCTTTGCCCATAACTTGTGCGGAAGGCTTTTACTGCCAATGGCAGGAGGAACGCAACCGAAAGTTCCGCCAACGCGTCTGGCAAGATGGCGTGGAAAGCTCCGCTGTCAAACCCGGAAATCCCTCTGGCGCGGCTATTTGTGGCCGAAAAGCGTGCCGGCTCACGCTGCGAAGACCAACCAAAGTTCAGTCGGTCACAATCCGCACGTGCTCCACCTTCCCGCTCAGCGGATGGGGCGCGGTGTAGTCGCCGACGGCAGTGCGGAGATCCTCACCGATGCTCAGCTCATCAACCGGTTGCCGGGGAATCAGCCCGGTCGCTTTGCCTTGGGCAACGGTTTTTCCATCTATGGCCAAAACCATCGAGGCATCACGGTTGAGCTTGGCGGTGAGTCTGAAGCGACCAACCGGGATTGCTGGCGCGGCGATCGAGGTGACCTGCTGGTTGACGCGCACGCTGAAGACCAAGCCACCATCGCGCAGCCAGAGGGCGTAACCCTGCTGATTGCCGCCCTGGGCCAGGATCACGCCGTCGCGCGAACTGGGCGTCACTTCGCAGGAAATCGCGAGCGCCTTGTTCGCAATCTGAGGCGTTGGCACGACCGGCAAATCCGTTCGGTGCGTTTCTTTCTGTTCCGGCCGGCGCACGAAACAACGGTCGGCCCATGTATCCCACGCTTCGGCAAGTCGCGAAACTGTGTCCGCGTGCTGCGACGCGAGGTCATGCAGTTCCGAACGGTCGTTTTCAATGTCGTAGAGTTCCCAGGGCTTGCCCTTGAGCGAAACCAGCTTCCACTGGCCCTCGCGGACTCCGCGGTGGCCTTCGTGCTCGAAAAACAGGGTGCGGGGGGGCTCGGATTCGCCCCGGAGCACCGGGAGCAAGCTTCGGCCTTCCATCGGCAAAATGTCGTGGCCGTTGAAGGTCTTCGGGTAATTCGCACCGGTGACTTCGACAACCGTGGCCATCAGGTCGGCGATGTGATTGGGCGCCGCCTCAATCTGTCCTTTCCGCTTCAAGCCCGCGGGCCAGCTCACGATGCACCCGGTCGCAATGCCGCCTTCGTGGGGGTAATGCTTGTAGAGCCGCCACGGGGTGTTGCAAGCGTTCGCCCAACCGCTGCCGTAGCTCACGTAGCTGTCTGGTCCCCCGACCTTCTTCAGGTCTTCCCCTGTGTGCAGGATGTTGTTCGGTCCGCTCTCACCATCGAAACCAAACGGATCCCACTCCGCGCACGCACCGTTGTCGGAAAGATAAACGATGAGTGTGCTGTCCAATTCCCTGTGCCGCCGCAAATCGGCCAGCACACGTCCGACGTTTTGATCCATGCGCTCCACCATGCCGGCAAACACGGCCATGCGCCGCGCGAGATCAGCGCGCCGATCCGCCGGAAGTGAATCCCAAGGCGGATTGTAACGGTCGGCCCAACCCGTGTCTTTGCTGGCCCAATTGGCCGGGATGAAACTCCGCGGAGTCAGCACGGTGTCCTTCGGGATGATGCCAAGTTTCTTCTGCCGCTTGAACCGTTCCTCGCGGATGTGGTCCCAACCACGCGCATAGAGCTTCTCGTATTTCGCAATCTCCTGCTCCGGCGCGTGCAGCGGGAAATGCGCCGCGTTGAACGCCAGGTAAAGAAACCACGGCTGGGCAGGCGTCTTGCGCGCGTCGGCGAGAAAATCCCGCGCGTAATCGCCGAACGCGTCGGTAGAGTAAAACGTGCCGGGCGCATACTCGCGGGGTGGCTGGTCTGCCGGCAGGCGTGAATAGTAAGGATGTTCCTGCCAGCACGAGTTGAACCCGCCGAGCATGCCGTAGAACTCGTCGAAGCCGCGATCCACCGGTGTGGGTTGATGTCCGAGATGCCATTTGCCGACCATGTAGCATCGGTAGCCCGCCGGCTTGAGCACTTCGGGGATCGTCACGCAGCGATCCACCAGCCGGCCTTCGTAACCGGGCGGACCAATCCGGTTGCCACCCGCCATCTCGCCCATGCCCGCCTGCTGCGGATAGAGTCCCGTCAGCAGCGACGCGCGCGTGGGGCAGCACCGGGCGGAATTGTAAAACTGAGTGAAGCGAAGGCCCTTGGCAGCGAGCTTGTCCAGATTCGGCGTGGCGATCTCGGAACCATAACAGCCAAGATCGGAGAAACCCAGATCATCGGCGAGGATCAGCAGGATGTTGGGGCGCGGCGGGTTGACTCCGCCCGCCGAAGTGGTGCTTGCTGCACAGAGAGAAACCAAAGCAGCGGAAACACTCAGCCCCAGACGCACAAGTTTGGCAGATGATACCGATTTCACCATTGTTGCCCGCGAGCCTAGGCCGTCGCTCAACCAAGATCAATCGTCCGAAACGATGACCGGCGGCAATCTGAACGATTTAGTCGGTTCGGACGATGGACAGCGCGCGGGTTTGTCGATACAACGACGGGCAGATGAAACCGAGCTACCTCTCGATGGACCAACTTTCCCGCCGCCAGCCGTACCACGCGGTCAGGTTGGTAGCATTCCTCGCTTACGTGCTGTTGGCGGCAGCCCCGCACGCCGCCGAGCCGACGCGCCCGAACATTATCTTGATTTTGGCGGACGACCTGGGCTTTTCGGACGTGGGTTGCTTTGGCTCGGAGATTTCGACGCCGAACATTGACCGGTTGGCGCGCGACGGCGTAGCGCTAACCCAGTTCTACAATCAAGCCCGCTGTTGCCCCACTCGGGCCACGTTGTTGACCGGGCGATATCCGCATCAGGTGGGCATCGGGGCGATGATCGATGGCTACGCGGCAAAGGCTCGCGCCGCGGCGAACAGCCCGGCGTATCAGGATCACCTCAGCACCAACAGCCCCACGGTGGCCGAAGTCCTCCGCGCGGCGGGCTATCGCACGTTGATGAGCGGTAAATGGCACATGGGTTATCGCCCCGAGGAATGGCCGGTTCGGCGGGGTTTCGACCGCTCGTTCGCCCTGATCGGCGGCGCCATGAACTACTTTGGCGGCGATTCGGGTGACGGCCCGCGGACGAAGATGGCATTGGATGACCAGCCTCATATGCCTCCGCACGATGGGTTCTATTCCACGGATGCGTTCACGGATCGCGCCATCGAGTTTCTGGACGAGTCGGTCAAAGCGTCGCCCACCAAGCCGTTTTTTCTATACCTCGCCTACAACGCGTCGCACTGGCCGCTCCAAGCGCCGGAGGAGGACATCGCGAAGTATCGCGGCAAGTATGACTTTGGGTGGCAATGGGTGCGGAGCCGGCGACTCAGTCGCCAGATCGAACTCGGCGTCGTCTCGCGCGACCAAGACATGTCGCCGATGGATCGCGGGCGCGCGCGCCCCTGGGATGACTTACCCGAGGAGCGTCGGAAGGAATGGGCCAAACGGATGGAGGTCTATGCAGCGCAAACGGAGCACTTGGATCGCGGAATCGGCCGGGTGCTGGAGGCGCTGGATCGTTTGGCGGTCGCGCAGAATACGCTGGTAGAGGGTGTTTCAAGTTTCGATAGAGCGAGATGTGGAAAATGGGGCGTTTC
>CAYJNU010000500.1:0-5445 GCA_964371005.1 uncultured Verrucomicrobiota bacterium
AGACCTCGGTGGTGATGGTGAAGCCCGGAGGCACGGGCAACCCGATGCGCGACATCTCGGCGAGATTCGCGCCCTTGCCGCCGAGCAGAGGCTTCATCGAGCCATTGCCATCGGCCTTCTTGTTTCCGAACTGATAGACGTATTTGATTGTTTTAGCCATAAACTGTTTCAACTGTTCCAAATCTTCGTGGTCAACTCTCGATTCCGTCGGAAGACGCTCCGCAGATACGGCGCGGAAGGTATCAAAGCCAGGGCGTGAGTCAACGCGGGAGTGGTGGGCCGGAGCGGCAAATGACAGGTTTTGCCAAAATCCGGTGGAGTCTCTGCAAAACAGCGGGCGAGGCGCGGTTGAGAAACCCGTCAAAGCCTGATATGGCAAGTTCATATCGTCAAATCCAGATACGTTGATTTTAAATTTGGCAGTGCTTTAGGAAGCCACTACCTTACCCCGCGTGAACTTGATTCAGCCACCGCCCGCTCTTGGCGCGCTCGATAAACTCCTGCGCGAACGCATCGTCATTCTCGACGGCGCGATGGGCACGATGATCCAACAACGCCGGTTGGGAGAGGATGACTTTCGGGGCGCGCGTTTCGCGGACTGGCAAGGGAAGCCACTCCAGGGCAATAACGAATTGTTACAAATCACCCGTCCGGAGGTGATTCAGGACATCCATCGCCAGTACCTGTTGGCAGGTGCCGACATCGTTGAGACAAACACCTTTTCGGCCACGACCATTGGCCAGCACGATTTCCTCTTCACCAAGCACGCCGCCGGGCGGAAGGACCAAGCGTTTTTCCACGAGGTGGTGAACGACGCTCGGCTGCGCGACGTATGCGCGTTGTTGAATCTCGAAGCCGCGCGTCTCGCCAGGAAGGCGGCTGAGCAGGTGGCCAATGAAACCGGCCAACCCCGCTTCGTGGCCGGCGCCCTTGGCCCCATGCCCGTCACGGCGAGTCTTTCGCCGGAGGTGAGCGATGCGGGCTTTCGCTCCGTCAGCTTCGATCAATTGCGGCAGGCGTATCGCGAGCAAGTTGAGGCATTGCTCAACGGCGGGGTGGACTTGCTGTTGGTCGAAACCGTCTTCGACACGCTGAACTGCAAGGCCGCGCTCTTCGCGATTGAAGAAGCATTCGAAAAGCGTTCCCTCCGCGTTCCCCAATCTGCGTTCCGCATCCCCGTTATGATTTCCGGCACGATCACCGATCGCTCCGGACGGACGCTGACCGGACAGACGGTCGAGGCTTTCTGGAACTCCGTTTCGCACGCGCGCCCGCTGACCATCGGCTTGAACTGCGCGCTCGGGCCGAAAGAGATGCGCCCGTTCGTGGAGGAGTTGGTGGGCATCGCGCCCACCTTCACTTGCTTCTATCCCAACGCCGGCTTGCCCGACCCGCTTTCGCCGACTGGCTTTCCTGAGACGCCGGACTCGCTCGCGCCACAATTGGCCGATTGGGCGAAGCAAGGATGGCTGAATGTCGTCGGCGGTTGTTGCGGCACGACGCCAGCGCACATCACAGCCATCGCCAGTGCGGTGCGCGATTGCGCGCCGCGCCAGATTCCGAAAGTCCCTGCCACCTTGCGGCTGAGCGGCATGGAGGCCTTCAGCGTGACAGCGCAGATCAACTTCGTAAACATCGGCGAACGCACGAACGTCGCCGGCTCTCCCAAGTTCAAGAAGCTCATCCTCGACGGCCAGTTCGAGCCAGCGCTCGCCATCGCCAAGCAACAGGTCGAGGCGGGCGCCCAAGTGATTGATGTGTGCATGGACGAAGGCATGCTCGACGGCGCGGCGGCGATGACCCGGTTTCTGCATCTCATTACCAGCGAACCGGACATCGCCCGCGTGCCGGTGATGGTGGATTCGTCGAAGTGGGACGTGATCGAGGCTGGCCTGTGCTGTCTTCAAGGCAAGGGCATCGTGAACTCGATTTCGTTGAAGGAAGGCGAGGAGAAGTTCCTGCACCAGGCGACGCTCGTCCGACGGTACGGCGCCGCCGTCGTCGTGATGGCGTTTGACGAGCGCGGCCAAGCCGACACGTTCGAGCGCAAGATCGAAGTCTGCAAACGCTGCTACGATCTGCTCACGCAACGCGCCGGCTTCCCGCCCGAGGACATCATCTTTGATCCGAACGTGCTGACCGTGGGCACGGGCATGGAGGAACACGCGAACTACGCCGTGGATTTCATTCGCGCGACACATTGGATCAAGCAGCATCTGCCCGGCGCACGATTGAGCGGCGGCCTGAGCAACGTGAGTTTCAGCTTCCGCGGCAACAACGCCGTGCGCGAGGCCATGCACAGCGCCTTCCTCTACCACGCCATCCAGGCGGGACTCGACATGGCGATTGTCAACGCCGGCATGCTGGCGGTTTACGAAGAGATTCCGAAAGACCTGCTGGAGCGCGTCGAGGACGTGTTGCTCAACCGCCGAACCGACGCCACGGAGCGTCTTGTGAAGCTTGGCGAGCAACTCAAACAACCGGAACTCGCCGACCCCGATGCCGCAAAAACAGAGGAAGCTTGGCGCTCCCTGCCCGTGGAGAAACGCTTGGAGCACGCGCTGGTGAAAGGGATTGACGCGTTCGTCGAAACCGACACCGAGGAGGCGCGGCAGAAGCTGGGCAAGCCGTTGTTGGTAATCGAAGGCCCGCTCATGGCCGGCATGAACATCGTGGGCGATCTCTTTGGCGCCGGCAAAATGTT
This sequence comes from uncultured Verrucomicrobiota bacterium, assembly GCA_964371005.1. GTDB lineage: Bacteria > Verrucomicrobiota > Verrucomicrobiia > Limisphaerales > MWDV01 > MWDV01. The sequence continues at coordinate 2,705 of CAYJNU010000500.1, forward strand.
TCTCCCGCAAGTCGTCAAGAGCGCGCGGGTGATGAAGAAAGCTGTGGCCCACCTAACGCCATTCATGGAGGCGGAAAAGGCGGCCTCCAAAGCGGCTGGCAACGCGGTGCGCGCTCAAGGCAAAGTGTTGCTCGCCACGGTGAAGGGCGACGTCCACGACATCGGCAAGAACATCGTGGGGGTGGTGTTGGCGTGCAACAACTACGAAGTCATCGACCTCGGCGTCATGGTGCCATGCGACAAGATCCTGGAAACCGCCCGCGAGCGCGGCGTGGACATCATCGGCCTGAGCGGTCTCATCACCCCATCGCTCGATGAGATGGCACACGTGGCCCGTGAGATGGAGCCTCTGGGTTTCAAGTTACCGCTGCTGATCGGCGGGGCGACGACCAGCAAGGCGCACACGGCCGTGAAGATTGCACCCGCTTACAGGGAGCCGGTGGTCCACGTCCTCGACGCCAGCCGTGCTGTGCCCGTGGTCAGCCGACTCCTCAGCACGGAGCAGAAGCCCGCCTTCGTCCAACAGCTCCGTACCGACTACGAACAAGCGCGAGCTCACCACGCGGGACGCAAGCAGGCATTGCTTACGCTGGAGCAAGCCCGCGCCAACGCACCCAAGCTCAAGTACGACGATCGGCCGCAACCGGAGTTCACCGGGGTACGAACGATTGAACGCGCTCCGTTGGCTGAGTTGGTGCAGTGCATTGACTGGTCACCTTTCTTTCACACGTGGGAATTGCGTGGACGCTACCCGGCGATCCTGAAGCACCCACAGCATGGGCAAGAGGCGCGCGCGCTATTCGCCGACGCTCAGAAACTCCTCGATCGCATCGTTCGCGAAAACCTGCTTACGGCCCGCGGCGTCTATGGCTTCTTCTCCGCGCACTCCGTTGGCGACGACGTGCAACTGTACAGCACCGCCGCCCGCCCACAGGTCTCGTCTCGGTTCCATTTCCTGCGCCAGCAGATGCCCAAGGAGGATGGTTCGCCAAACTGGTGCTTGGCGGATTTCGTCGCGCCCCTGCAAAGTGCTGTAGGCGTCTCGCCGACAGATCAAACTTCCGATGAGTCTTCCGGCAAGATGCCGGAAGCACGCGTTCACGACCACATCGGCGCGTTCGCCGTCACTGCCGGCATCGGGTTGGATGAACTCGTCAAAGGCTTCAAGGCCGCGCATGACGACTACAACGCCATCATGGCCGAGGCGCTCGCAGACCGGCTGGCCGAGGCGTTCGCCGAGTGGCTGCACGCGCGCGTCCGCCGGGAATGGGGCTACGGCAAGTTTGAAGCGCTTTCCCCCGAGGATTTCATCGAGGAGAAGTATCGCGGCATTCGCCCCGCCGCCGGCTATCCCGCCTGTCCGGACCACACCGAGAAGCGCACGCTCTGGAAACTCCTCGAGGTGGAAGCCAACACCGGCATGAAATTGACGGAGAGTTGCGCCATGTGGCCCGGCAGCAGCGTGAGCGGACTCTACTTCGCGCACCCGGAGTCGAAGTACTTCGCCGTTGGCAAGCTCGATCGCGATCAGGTGGCGGATTATGGCCAGCGCAAGGCATGGCCGTTGACGGAGGCGGAGCGATGGCTCGGCCCCTGGCTCGCGTAACAATGGAAACCCTGTCGGCTTGCGCCTGGGAGTATCCTGTAACCGCCCCGCCGGCGTCCTCCGTCTGTCAGCGTGATGCTTGACGACATCTCCATCCGCGGCGCCGCGCACAGTCGAGGGCCCGCCTTCACACTCATCGAGTTGTTGGTGGTCATCGCCATCATCAGCATCCTGGCGGGGATGCTTCTGCCCACGGTGAGCCGCGCCAAAGAATCGGGCCGCCGGATCGGCTGTCTCAACAACCTGCGGCAGCTTGGCCTGGCAATGGCCATGTACGTGGATGAAAACAATGGCCGGTATTGCCCGCGCACGCACCCGAATCGCTGGCCCAGTCGGTTGCAGGATGGCTTCCGCACGATGACGATCCTGTTGTGCGCCAGCGACGGTCCAAATCCCGCCACCGGCAGCAGCGATACCAACATCTGGCCGGCCGATGCCGCCCCGCGCAGCTACATCTACAATTCCTGGAATGACTTCTACCTGTCGGCATACGACAACCTGCGCGATTGGCGTTCCGTGGTTTCCAGTAACGGCTTCGCCATCCGCGAAAGCGACATCGCGCAGCCCTCGGAAACCTGCGTGCTTGGGGAGAAGGACACCACGTCAACGCACTGGTATCTGGATTACGAAAAGTACGAGGACATGACCCAGCTCGACCAGAGCCGCCATTCAAGCGCCCGCAGGAGCGCCTCGGGCGCCGGCGGCGGCGGCGGATCAAACTACACGTTCGCCGATGGCAGCGCCCGCTTTGCGAGGTTCGGCCACACGGTCTGGCCGGTGAATATGTGGGCCACCACCCCGGCCTGGCGAGCCTCCGGCGGCCCGACTGCTCCTTAATCCCGCCCCGGTTCTCGTCGCGCGATCGCGCCGCGACGCGGCGTGAGGCGGATTGGCTTTCGTCCATCCGACGCGCGACGTAAACTCACCGCACTCATGAAGCTCGCGATCACAACCTTGGCCATTGCCGCCGCGCTCGGGCCTTTTCGACTGGCCTGCGCAGCCGCGGAAACCGAATCGCCAAAGTCGGTTTCGACCGTCATTACTTCGGTCATGGAAGCCGACACTCGATTGGACGATGTCCCTTTCAGAGGGTGTTACGAGTTTCTCTGTAATTGATGTGGAATGATCGACTTGC
>CAYJNU010000501.1:0-5442 GCA_964371005.1 uncultured Verrucomicrobiota bacterium
CCCCCCCCCCCCCCCCCCCCCCCCCCCCCCCCCCCCCGCCCCCCCCCCCCCCCCGCCCCCCCCCCCCCCCCCCCCCCCCCCCCGCCGCTATGTCGGACCATCCCCACGCGGGTGGGGAGAACGGCACCGTCCTCCTGGAGATTGACCCGCGCTCCGGACCATCCCCACGCGGGTGGGGAGAACAAAAGCATCGAGTTCCTATCGGGCACGCTGGGCGGACCATCCCCACGCGGGTGGGGAGAACTTGGATTTGCGGGCAGTCGAGCATGGTCAAGCCGGACCATCCCCACGCGGGTGGGGAGAACCGTGCATACGACGGCGAGTGAGTCGGTTGCTCCGGACCATCCCCACGCGGGTGGGGAGAACGGTTTCGTGGCGGTTCAACTGGTTGACCAGGGCGGACCATCCCCACGCGGGTGGGGAGAACACATTCACGCACCTATACCGCCGTCGCCGATGCGGACCATCCCCACGCGGGTGGGGAGAACTTCACAGCGGGCATCGGGCCAGTTGTCCAGCACGGACCATCCCCACGCGGGTGGGGAGAACAGGCTTCAATGCCTCGGTCACGACCTGACTGACGGACCATCCCCACGCGGGTGGGGAGAACAGATCCAGGACGTGTTGCACCGTGCAGCCCAACGGACCATCCCCACGCGGGTGGGGAGAACCTGGCGGAAACAACCGTAGCGAGCGGCGCTGTCGGACCATCCCCACGCGGGTGGGGAGAACTTCACTTCCTGCACAATGCTGCGGGCGTAAAACGGACCATCCCCACGCGGGTGGGGAGAACACAGAGAGCACGGCAGTGACAAAGGCATAACACGGACCATCCCCACGCGGGTGGGGAGAACCGGGGGCACGGGCTTGGGGCAGCGATCGTCCGCGGACCATCCCCACGCGGGTGGGGAGAACGCAGTCTGATCCAAGCCTTCCAGGAAGGATCGCGGACCATCCCCACGCGGGTGGGGAGAACCGCCCGAGTTGGTCCGGGTCCAGCCCGATGCTCGGACCATCCCCACGCGGGTGGGGAGAACCCGGCTTCGCAGGTGAAGCTGCCGCGATCTCGCGGACCATCCCCACGCGGGTGGGGAGAACAACGCCGCGCGGCAATGGCTGATCTCCTCCGGCGGACCATCCCCACGCGGGTGGGGAGAACCATTCGAGCAGGTCTATCGCCCATTGTGCTGGCGGACCATCCCCACGCGGGTGGGGAGAACTCGTTCACGATGGCGTTCCATTCGCGGCTGCACGGACCATCCCCACGCGGGTGGGGAGAACTGCGAATCCGCGCCCCGCTTTACGTTCAAAATCGGACCATCCCCACGCGGGTGGGGAGAACCTGCGCGTGCAGCCAGCCTTTTTTGAGCTGGCCGGACCATCCCCACGCGGGTGGGGAGAACGCCATGAATCCCATCTTAAGCTTCCTCTTACTCGGACCATCCCCACGCGGGTGGGGAGAACACGGACAACTTTACGAACGCCCCAATACTGACCGGACCATCCCCACGCGGGTGGGGAGAACTACATCGGCACCTGGGACATGATCTCGCACGCCGGACCATCCCCACGCGGGTGGGGAGAACGCGGAGTCGCACGCATCCACCAGCGCGGCAACCGGACCATCCCCACGCGGGTGGGGAGAACGCGCAGCAAATTGCGGCCGCATCGACCGCGGAAGATCGCGGACCATCCCCACGCGGGTGGGGAGAACAAACCCAGTGCCGCCAGCAGCCGCGCGCCGCTCGGACCATCCCCACGCGGGTGGGGAGAACGCGGATTACAGCGCCGGCGAATACCAGCGGAACGGACCATCCCCACGCGGGTGGGGAGAACCTGGCGATTCTCGCATTTTTCAAAGAACGCGCCGGACCATCCCCACGCGGGTGGGGAGAACGTGTTTATTCAGACCGACGGGGACAGCGACAACGGACCATCCCCACGCGGGTGGGGAGAACGAATCTCCGACCCGCAACACCTCCAGCGCAAACGGACCATCCCCACGCGGGTGGGGAGAACTTTCGCGGCATCCGATCACGATTGCCGATACCCGGACCATCCCCACGCGGGTGGGGAGAACTGGACGGCGCGGCACATTCGATTGGCCGACGGCGGACCATCCCCACGCGGGTGGGGAGAACTCGTCGAGGTACGCCGCCCCGGCGTCGGAGTACGGACCATCCCCACGCGGGTGGGGAGAACACCCCGGAGCCGGATGGCAGCTACAAGGACTACGGACCATCCCCACGCGGGTGGGGAGAACCAGTGGAATGTTGTGGCGCTCGTAAAACCATCCGGACCATCCCCACGCGGGTGGGGAGAACCTGCCATCCGGCTCCGGGGTCGAGTTGACCACCGGACCATCCCCACGCGGGTGGGGAGAACGGGTCGAGGCGGCTGCCGAGTTGGTCGCGCACCGGACCATCCCCACGCGGGTGGGGAGAACTCTGCTTCATCAAGGGTTTACGTTGGCGTTTTCATTGGATTTGGGTGCGTTCAGAAAGGCGGGGCTTCCCCTTGCGCCCACTTCTCCGCCACCAACCACAGCCCCGAAATCGAGGTGTGCCGCCGGTGCGTGTCGCCGTGCGTCTCGATCTTGAAGCCCTGGCAGTTGTTGTCGGTGGAAATGATCAGCATGCCCAGTCCCTCGGCGTTGCGCTTGATGTAGTCGAGGGTCTTGTCGCGCGTGCGGCGGTTGAGCGTGCCCACAAAGACGTTGGGGCGCGGCTCGACAAACCAGCGTTTGAGCATGCCCCGGATGGCGTCGGGGGTGTCGTTGGCGACGATGACGGTCATGAGGCGGTTGAGGGTTGAGGGTCGAGGGTTGAGGGGGCAAAGAGCGCCTCCAGGTCTTTGGGGATGCGCTGGAGCAGTCTCTCCTCCTCAATGCGCTGCTTGAGGAGCTTGCGGGTCAACTCGCCGTCGTCTTTCGGGTCCTGCCGCACCGCCATGAACGCCGCCGGAATGCTGGTGAGATGCTTGTAAAGGTCGGCCACGTCGTAGATGAACGGCAGCGTGCCGGCGTCGTGGACGAATCCCAGCGAGGGCACGTAACCGAGCGAGCACACCACGGCCGCGCATAGGGCGTAAAGGCTGGCGTTGGCGGTGGACAGCGCGCGATTGACGCCATCGGCCATGTCCCAATTGCTCTTGTCGTAGTTGCGGCCTTTCCAGGTGACGCCGTGTTTGAGGCCCATCTCGGCGTAAAGCGCGCGCACGCGCAGCCCTTCCATGCCGCGCAGTTCCTTGATGCTGCGGCTGTTCACGTCCGCGTCCGGGAAGCGCATCCGGAACATGCGGCGGGCGATCTCGGCCCGGCGTTTCTTGTCGGCCCAGGCGGTGGCGTGGAAGCGCGGCATCTCGTTGTCGTGATTGGGCGCGAGGCCAAAGGCGTAGAAGCGCAGGCATTCCTCGCCGGTCCAGCAGACGGGGGTATTGGAATCCGCGCACGCCTTCATGGCCGCGTGGGTGACGGTCGTGCCCGGCCCGAGCAAAATGGCGGAAATTGTCGCGACGGGCAGGCGGTAAACCAAACCATCAGCGCCGATCCATTTCACGCTGGAATCGTCCACTTCGAGCCGCCCGTGTTCGAGGTAAATGGGCGTCCACCGGTCGCGGGCCATGGCGAGCGTTTCGAGGGGCGGGCGTTCGAAGATGGGCATGGGCGATTTACGATTGGGGATTGACGATTGACGATTTGGGCACGCGGCGAATCCAGCGGGGGGCGTGGCGTTCGCCGATGGGAGCGCCGAAACTAACTGGCGTGTCTTCAATCATGTCCGCGCCCGGATCGGTGGCGGCGGTTTCAATAACGCGATCGAAGTGTTCTTCCGGCGCGGCAGCAGGACATCCCGCGCGTTGGAGCAATGCGCGCCAAGCCTCCTGCCGGATGGGTGAAACGGCGACGAGCAGCGGACTGGCGGGGAGGCAGCATTTGCGGCCCAACCAGACACCCCATTTGGGATTGCGCAGCGCGGCGGCGATTTCTTCGAGCAGCCCCGGCGGACCTTCGATCAGCACGGCGAAACGGGCGTCGAGCAGGTAGTGGCGATAAGTCTGAACCGTCGCTTCCTCGTCCACCTTGCCGCTGGCGCGGCGGATACCGGTGACGGTGTGGTAGTCCTCCAGCCGCTGGATGGGAAGCTCCCGTCCGCGTCCGTCACGCTTGTCGAGTTTCACCGTGGTGACGTGCAAGGCATCGAGCCCGGCGAGCTGCGTTGCTTCGTCCGGCGCGTGCTTGTCAATTCCGAGCGCGGCGGCAATGATTCCGAGCACGGCACTGCGCGTCGGATGTAGCGCGGTGGTGCGGCGCTCAAAGCGCGAGCCGTGGCCCCACGATTGCATGGGGCCGTCGAGCAATAGGGCGAGGCAGGCGTTAGATGACATGCTTGGTCAGGGCCTCGCAAAAGGCTTTGAGGTTCAGGTCCGGGAGGATGACTTCGGTATCGCAGGCGATGCCCCACGTTTCTTTCAGTTTCGCGTGGTGCGCTTTCATGGCTTCGATGGAAGCGTCCAGCAAACCGGATTTCGGGCGCACCGGCGTTTCAAATGCGTTAATCAATTGCACCGGTTGCCCGGCGGACTTGAACGTGCCGAGCACGCAACCCGGCAGGGTGTGGGCGTTCATCGAGTTCTTCCGTGCGCCGGGCACCGCCATGAGCGTGGCGCGGATGAAGGCGTCCACAACTTTCCGGCGCTCGTCCACGGAAAGCTTGGCGAGATGATCCTCGTCGGCCAGCAGGTCCAGGTTGATGGCGGCGTAGCGGTAATAGACTGCCGAGGAAAACTCCAATGTTCCGATCATACCGGCACCGGCGTCATCATCCTTCGGCTTGCGGTCATCCACAGCGGAGTAGAAGTCGAGATCGTTGTCGGACTTATGGGTCGAGAGGGCGTGACTGAACATGGCCGCGCCTTCGAGGGTGAGCGAAGGCAGGCTGGCGGCCATGCGCCCGAAGATCGCGATGTCCGCACCATCCAGCAAGCCCGCCGACTTGCAGAACTTGTCGAGCTTCTTCTCGTAATCCTTCGCTTTGGGATTCTCCTTCACCATCCCCGCTACTTGTTGGGCGATGGCGTCAATCTCGGAAGGGGCGAGAAAGGTCAGGGTTCCGACCTGCGGTGTGTCACCATCCTTGCCGGACTTGGCATCAAGTTTGGCCAGGTTGTCGGCGATGTTGGCCGCGTGCTCCGCTGCGGTTTTGTCGTCGGCAATGCCGTGTTTCTTCAAGGCGTCAGTGAGCGGCTGAACGATGAGCTTCGTGCGTTCACCGCCGAAACGCGCGGCGGGAAGGTTGTCCTGTGCGTATTCGCGGATGGCGCGCTTGAGCGACTGGCTGGAAAGCCGGGCGCGGTTGACGCCGCCGAAGACCGCGGTCTTGGGCGAGCCGACGTCGTCGCGCATGAGGCAGGAGACGCGGAAGGATTGGAGGATGTGGAGTT
>CAYJNU010000502.1:0-5428 GCA_964371005.1 uncultured Verrucomicrobiota bacterium
CAATCGCCCTGGCACAACCCGACCGAGCGAAACGGCAGGCGGGTCTGGTATGCCAAAGCCGTGGGCACCGAGCCGCACATCGCGGAGGTAATCTTGGAGCGCGTGGTGGAACTGGCGAAGATTGGGGAGCGTGGATCGCGTCCACAATCTTGAACGCAACAGCGTGCCGGCGAGCGTCCCGCCAGCCGAACCGATGTCTGTCTCCCTGGATGGACCCGCCGGCGGGGCGTATGGCAACACGCTCAGGTTGAAGGGCAGGGGATTGGCCAGCGACGTTTTCCAACTTTCATCCGCCATACTCCATCCTCTATCTTCGCGCGTGCGCTGGAATAAAATCACTCTCGTGGGCGTGGGTTTGCTCGGCGGTTCGCTGGGCCTGGCCGCCAAACGCCGTGGCTTGGCTCGCGAAATCGCGGGCTACGTGCGCCGGGATGCGAGCGTGAGAGAATGCACGGATGCCGGCGCGGTGGATTATGCGACCACCGATCTGCTCGCGGCGGTTTGGAAGGCAGACCTGGTGGTGCTTTGCACGCCGATTGCCCAGATCCCGCTGTTGGTCGAGCAGATGCTGCCGGCGCTGAAACGCGGCGCGATCGTCACCGACGTGGGCAGCGTCAAGGCGAGTGTGGTCGAGCAACTGGAAAGCAGGGTGGCCTCAGCCGGCGCGCACTTCGTGGGCAGCCATCCGATGGCCGGGGCGGAGAAGACCGGCGTGATCGCCGCGAGCGAGGATTTGTTCGAAGGCGCGGTTTGCGTGGTCACGCCGACCCCGCGCACGAACGCCGTTGCCTTGCGGAAGATTCAGCGGTTTTGGAAATCCGTCGGCAGTGAATTGATGAAACTCTCGCCGGAAGTTCATGATTTGCTGGTGAGCAGGTCGAGTCACCTGCCGCACGTGGTGGCGGCGACCTTGGTCAGCCTGGTCCTCGATCCGTCGCAGCCGGAGCAGCAGGACGCGCTTTGCGCCAACGGGTTTCGCGACACGACGCGCGTGGCGTCCGGCTCGCCGGAGATGTGGCGGGACATCGCGCTCGCCAACCGCCGGTATTTGCGCGTGGCCTTGGACGACTTTGTGCGGCAGCTCCAACGGGTGCAGGCGCTCCTGCGCGAGGGAAACGCTGACCATCTCACGCGTTTTTTCGAGACCGCCAAACGCCGGCGCGATGAGTGGTGCAGCGGAACGCCGTCGCGCTCGCCGGAATGAATCCGATGCAGATGGAGAACCAGGGAGGGTCGGTGGCATTCGCCGCCGGCGGTAGTTCCGGCTTCAATTCGCCATCATCCATCCTCTATCCTCGCAGCAATGTCGCTGCCTGACCTCATCGAAATCTTGCCGCTCAGCAGGCCGGTGCGTGCGGAAATCACAGTGCCCGGCTCGAAGAGCATCACGAACCGCGCGCTCATTCTCGCGGCGCTGGCGGATGGCGAAGTGACACTGCAAGGTGCGCTGTGGAGCGAGGACACGCAGGTGATGGTCGAGGCACTACGGCAGCTCGGTTTTGAAATTAAGGTTGAGCAGGACCCGGACGAATTCTGCAACCGGCGGATCACGGTGAAAGGGCAGGGGGGGCGGATTCCGAACGCCGGAACGCCGGCAAAGCCGCTGGAGCTGTTCGTCGGCAACGCGGGCACAGCGGCTCGATTCTTGGCGGCGCTGGTATGCCTGGGGCAGGGGGCGTATCGGCTATCTGGAGTGCCGCGGATGCACGACCGGCCGCAGGCCGCCTTGTTCAGAGCGCTACGCGAACTTGGCTACCGCGTGGATTCGCCGAACGACAAGTTGCCGGCGGTGTTTATCGGAGCCGGGAGAATCCCGGGAACCTGCACGGTTCATGTGACGGAGAGTTCCCAGTTTGCATCGGCGCTGCTGCTGTGCTCGCGAGTCGGGATTTGGAGTATCAAGATTGAAGGCGAGGATTTGCAGGAAGCGCCTTACGTCACAATGACACGCCGATTATTGGAGGCGCTCCCGTCGTCTGGTGGCAATTTCCAGATTGAACCAGACGCATCGAGCGGCAGCTATTTTTGGGCGGCGGGTTGGCTTGTGAACTTGCTGGAAGCTGCACAGCGGGCTCAGCGACGCGGGGAATGGGCTGGCTCGCCGATTTTCGTGTGGAACTGGCCTTCGTCGGGTTGTCAGGTTGACGCCGACTTTCCTGATTTTCTGCCGCTACCCGCGAAGATCTCCCGCGAAGATCAACTTGCCGACAGCATCATGACGGCCATCGTGCTCGCCGCGGATAACGAGGCAGCGCGCATTCACGCCGGAGCGAATCGCGGAATCCAGTTCACGGACCTCGCCCGCCTGCGCCTCCAGGAATGCGAGCGGGTCGTGGCGTTGCGAACGGAATTGACCAAGTGTGGAGCAAAGGTCGTCGAGGAAGGCGACACGCTCACAGTCTTCCCTTCCAAGCTCCACGGTGCGGAGATCGAGACTTACAACGACCACCGCATGGCGATGTGTTTCGCGATTCTGGGATTGAAAGTGCCCGGGATAAAAATCCACAATCCCGCCTGCGTTAAGAAGACGTTCCCGAACTTCTTCCAGAAACTGGCCGCCCCGCCCCCCGGCGGTTTGGGTGTGACGATTCTCGAGGCGAGTACGGGACGGAAGCTGGAAGTGAGCGAACTGTTTGCGGAGTGAGTCTTGATCGTAATCTTGATCTTTCTCTTAATCCTCCTGCTCGTCTCCAGATCAGGAGGAAGATTAAGATTACGAGTAAGAGAAAGAGTGGATGAAACAACCGATTGTCATAGCAATTGACGGCACGAGCGCCAGCGGTAAGAGCACCAACGCCAAGCTGGTGGCGAAGGCGCTGGGCTACGTTTACGTGGACACTGGTGCAATGTATCGCACGCTCGCCTGGCACTGCCTGAAGTCGGGTGTGGATGTCCACGAAGTGCGCGCCGTGGCGAATGCCTGCCGCCGTTGGAAGACCGCGCTCACTTGCGTGGACGGCTGCGTGCGCCTGCTGGTCGACGGATATTATCCTGAGAAGGAAGTGCGCACGGACGCGACGAGTGCCGCCGTGCCGCACGTGGCCGCCGTGCCGAAAGTGCGCGAGTGGATGAAGAAGAAGCAGCGCGAGTGCATCCAATTCGGCAATCTCGTCATGGAAGGCCGCGACATCGGCACGAATGTTTTTCCGGAGACGGACTACAAGTTTTACCTCGACGCCCAATTGGAGGAACGGTCGCGGCGGCGAGCGGCGGACGGCGTGAATGAGAACCTCGCGGCGCGTGATCAGCGTGACAGTCAGCGCGCCGTGGCGCCGCTCATGATCGCGTTGGGCGCGCGGGTCATCAACAATTCCAGCCTGACGTCGCAGGAAACCAGCTCGCTCATCATCAACGAAATCCGCCAGCGCCTCGCCGCCGCCGGCTGAACCGATCCGCACCTCGCCATGCAAGGGATGAATTGGTGTTATTGGATCGCTTGGGTAGGTTTCCGGGCGATCTTCCGGTTCTATTTCCGATGGCGCGTCTTCAACCCTGAGCGGATGCCGCTCTCGGGTGGGGTGGCGCTGGTGGCGAATCACGCCAGTTTCATTGATCCGCCGCTCGTCGCCGCAGGCGTGCGACGGCCCGTCGCCTGCCTCGCGCGCGAGAATCTCTTCCGGTTTCCGCCAATGGCCTGGGTGCTGCGCCAATGGGGGGTCGTCCCTCTGGACCGCGACGGTGGTAGCGCCTCCGGGTTGCGCGTCATCCTCGACCGGTTGCACGAGGGCAACGCCATCGTCCTGTTTCCGGAAGGGACGCGAACTTACGATGGCCAGCCCCAGCCAGCTCGATCGGGCATCGGATTGATCGTGATCAAGTCAGACCGACCAGTGGTGCCAGTGCGGGTGTTTGGGACTTACGAGGCCTATGGACGCCACGTGTTCCTGCCACGACCCTGGCGGATTGCAGTGAAATATGGTGAGCCCATGCGATTCGAGCGCCTGCGAGCGGAGGCAAAAGCGGCGCCCAAGGCGCGCCTGAAGGAGATTTACCAGGAAGTCGCAGACGAACTGTTGCAGGCTATCGTCCGGCTCGAGCCGTGCGAAGACAAGACCACGTTCCCCTGAACTGCCTCCTGACTGAAGCCGTGGAACGAACTGCGGTGGAGGACGCTTCGGCGGCAACCTGGAAGGTCGCCGGGACGACGGCAAGCCGGAGGCTTGCGCCACTTGTGCAGACGCGCCCCGTTGTGGTTCCTTCTGCCGTTTTCCTTTCGCCAAAGCCGCCGGACTTGTGCTATCGGTATGGCCGACGAACGATGAAAAGCGCACCACCAAATGCCTGCCCCGAACCGACCGGCCCCGGAGGCTGCCTGGCGCGCTCCATTCTCGAGACGTTTCTCCAAGAACCCACGCTCGAGGCTGTGACGGTGGACCCGGAGCAGCAGACGGTGGCGGTGGCCACGCTTGGCCAGACAGACATGGAACGTCTCCGGCGGCTTCTGTCCGAGTCGCTGGAACGTGCGCAGGAAGTGCGTCCCGATGGTCAATGCGCCATGCTCGGCGGTGGAGGCGATTGTGCTTCGTGCGCCACGCCGCTCCCCGGCGCGGATTTGCGGCAGTTCACCATTCGCCACGAGGGCAAGATCACCAGCGTCTCACGCGTCACCTGTCCCACGGCCCCGAAACTCTGGCGCTGGCGGAACTTTCCGCTCCCGAAGTTTGTCCAGCGTGACATCGAACTCGTGGAAGCCGAGGAGCATCTCGGCGAATGGAAATGGCAGCTTCTTTGTGCGGGGCTCTGCGCCGCCTTCGGTCTCGCCGCCTTTTTCCTCACGCCGCATGGGGCGATGCCCACCTACGCTGGCTACCTCCTCTATGCCTTGGCGTATCTGGCGGGAAGCTGGTTCGCCGCCCAGGAGCTTTGGGAACGCCTGCGCAAAGAAGGCGGGCTGGACGTCCACTTCCTCATGCTGGCGGTCGCCGCCGGCAGTGCCGCCGTGAACGAATGGAACGAGGGCGTGGTCCTCCTCTTCCTCTTCTCTTTCGCCGGCGCGCTCGAACATTACGCGATGGAGCGCACCCAGCGTGAAATCCGCTCGCTCTTCCGCGACACGCCGAAGGTCGCCACGCTGGTGGACGCGCGCGGCAATGAAAGCGAAATCGCCGTGGAGCGAATCCGCACCGGGATGCGCCTGCTGGTGAAGCCCGGCAGCCAGTTCCCGGTGGACGCCGAGATTGTCAAAGGGCAGACCGCGGCGGATGAGTCCAACCTCACGGGCGAAGCCACGCCGGTTGAGAAAACCGTGGGCGACCGCGTCCTCGCCGGCACCATCAACCTTTGGGGGGCCACCGAAGTCTCGACGCTCCGACCGGCGGCGGAAAGCTCCCTCCAGAAGATCATTCGCTTGATCAAGGACGCCCAGCGTCAGAAAGCGCCCTCGCAGCGTTTCACCGACCGGTTCAGCGCCGTTTACACGTACGCCGTG
>CAYJNU010000503.1:0-5408 GCA_964371005.1 uncultured Verrucomicrobiota bacterium
AGCACCCACTCATCGAACCACACCTTCAGCCCGTCCTTTCGCAACCGCTCCGCCAGCGGGCGCACCACCGCCTTGTCCTTCGCGCTGTGGCTCAGAAAAGCGTCGTATTGGAAATCCTCGGGCATGCGGGGCGGGGTTTACGGGGTTAGAGGGGCGGACCGAAGCGGCGGAGGGCAGTCGATCGTTGGATAACAGGAGAGAACCGCCGGCGAGGCGGGCGCGCTGAAATGGCCGCGTACTGATGTGCCCCGAATCATCTGAACCTCGCGGCGGATGGTATTTCAAACGGTGGCGGAGGCCAAGGAAAAGGAACAGGGCTTTCCGCCACGATGACGTTTCATATTACTTCGATCCGTAGGGTGAGCCAGAAGGGGAGCAAGCGCTGGAGCATGCGGTGAAGTGGCTCGTTTGCTCTCGAGCCAAAACACGAGGATCGAGTCTGCGGCTTTTCTGTTGGCTGGTCGGCCGATGGACTGGCGGCGGTGCCGGGGACCAAATCGGTGCTGCTTCTTGACTGCGTTTGTCTCCAAGACCAGTCTGCCTTTCTTGAACTCCGCCGTGACGCGGCTGTGGCTGGCGACTTTGCCGAAGATGAACTGGCGAGAGAGCGGGAATCGTCGCTTGAAGGCGTTTATCGCCGAGTGCTACGCTCGCCGCCGATGACGCCGCTCCAAGTCGTAATCGACACGAATGTTCTGATCGCCGCGCTGCGTTCGCGCAAGGGTGGGTCGGCGGCGCTGCTTCGGAATCTGGGAGCGGACTCGCGCTGGCGGGCGAACTTGTCCGTGTCGCTGGTCGCGGAATACACTGAGATTGTTCACCGGGAAGGGCGTCCGCTGGGCTATTCGTGGCAGGACTGCGAGGATTTCCTAGACTACGTGTGCGCGGCAGGCTTGGAGCGGCCCATTTACTTCCGCTGGCGGCCAGTGCTACCGGACCCGGATGACGATCTGGTTCTGGAATTGGCTGTCGCGTGTGGAGCAGCACACATCATCACGCACAACCGGCGGCATTTTACAGAGGCGAGGCAGTTTGGTATTGTGCCCTTGAGTCCGGCGGAGTTCCTTACGAAAGAGAGAACGCTGACATGACAACGATGCAAACGGAAGTGCCCGACGCGATTTACAAACAGGCGGTCGCGATGGCGGAGCGTGAAAAAGTGCCGGTGGAGCGGTTGCTCTCCCTTGCGCTGGCGCAGGCGATGGGCGCATGGCAGACCGAGAGCGTCATCGCCGAGCGAGCCAAGCGTGGGAGCCGGGAGAAGTTCCTTGCGGTGTTGTCGAAAGCGCCGGATGTGCCGCCTTTGCCGGGCGACGAACTGCCCGCGCTCTGATTTCGGAAAAAGCCGGGACGCACTGTCCGACTTCTTCGCCGCCTTCACCTCGAAGACCAGCTTGCCTTTCTTGAGCTCTACCGTCACACGGTTGTGGCCGGCGATTTCGCCACCGGTGGCGGATGAAGAAATTGAAGTTGGTTCGCAAGACGGCGGCGTGTCTCTCTTCAGCGTAATGCCGACCTGTTGTAACCGATGAAAACCTCTCTTTTCACAGTCCTCCTGCTTTGCGCCACGGCGACTTTGCGTTTTGAAAGAAATGGCTGACGTTTTCACCAAGTCGAGACAGTCGGAGCAAGTTGAACTGGCAGAGGTTCTGTTCGTTTGGTAAGTTTCGTCCGTGCCGCGAAAGATTCGCCAGTTGATCGCCGACCTGGAGCGATCCGGGTTTGTCAGCGTCTCCGGCGGCAAGGGTTCGCACCGGAAGTTCCGGCATCCCAGACTGCCGGGCGCGGTCATTCTAGGCGGACAGAGTGGCGACGACGCAATGCATTATCAGGAGCGGCAGGTCCGCAACGCAATTCGTGAGGCCAGCAAATGAAAGCGCAAGACCAGTATCTTAAGTTCGTCCGCTGGGAGGAGGCTGACGGGTTGTATGTGGGGTATTGCCCGGACCTGTTCCCGTGGGGTGGCGTGTGTCACGGGACAACGGAGGAGGAGGCTTACCGTCAACTGTGCCTGTTGGTGGCCAACGAAGTGGAGGAGTTACGCCGCGAAGGGAAACACCTGCCAGCGCCTTGCACGCGTCCCATGCGCGAGGCCGTTCCGGCCTAGTCTTGGAGGCGCGGGCGTAGAGGGCGCACGGCGAAAATGAGGTTGGTTCGCCCGACCGTGGCGTGTATTTCTTCAGCGCGATGCCAATCTGCTTTAACCGATGAAAACCACTCTTTTTGCAGTCCTCCTGCTTTCCGCCTGCCTCCTCAACGCCCAGGAAGCGCCCCGCCGCGGTCCTCGCGCCGAGCGGACGAATGCGCCCGCCAGCACGCCGGGCGCAGACGAGAAGAAGGACGAGTCCAAGAAGGAGGGATCGAAGAAAGAAGAGCCGAAAGCTCCGGTCGCCACCATCCCCGATGCGAGCCACAAGCCGGTGTTGACGACGAACGCGGTGAGCATCGCGGGCAGGACGCTGCACTACATTTCCGAGACCGGGATGTTGCCATTGCTCAAGCCCGACGGCACGGCCAGGGCCTCCGTGTTTTACATCGCCTACACGCTGGAGGGCGAAACCAACGCTCCCGCGCGGCCCGTCACGTTTTCCTTCAACGGCGGCCCCGGCTCGTCGTCGGTGTGGATGCATCTCGGCGCGCTGGGCCCGCGGCGCGTGAAGATGAACGACGACGGCACCCTGCCCCAGCCGCCGTTCCGGCTCGTGGATAATGATTACTCGGTGCTGCCTTTCACCGATCTCGTGTTCATTGATCCCGTCGCGACCGGTTACAGCCGTCCGGCCAAGGACGAAAAGTCCGACCAGTTCTTCGGCCAATCGCCGGATGTCGAGTCGGTCGGCGATTTTATCCGGCTCTGGACCACGCGGCATCAGCGCTGGCTTTCGCCCAAATTCCTGTGCGGCGAAAGCTACGGCGTGTTTCGCGCGGCGGGGTTGGCGGAGCATCTGCATTCCCGATACGGAATGTATCTGAACGGGTTGATCCTCGTTTCCGGCCTGCTGGACTTCGCCACGTTGCGCGAAGGGCCGGGCAACGATCTGCCCTCCCTGGCTTACCTGCCGGCCTTCACGGCGATCGCGCATTTCCACAAGAAACTGCCGCCCGACCTCCAGGCCGACCGCGCGAAGGCGCTCGCCGAGGCGCGCGAATTCGTTCGCACTCAATACGCCCCGGCTTTGTGGCAGGGCGCGGCGCTGCCGGAAAGCCAGCGGCAACAACTGGTGGCCAAGCTGACCCGCCTGACCGGCCTGCCGCCGCGCGTGATCGAGGACAACCAACTCCAGGTGGACGCCACGACGTTTCGCAAGGAGCTGCTGCGCGACCAGGGCTTGATCATCGGCCGCTACGACGCGCGCATCACGGGTCGGGATGCCGATCCGGCGAGCCGCCGTCCGGGCTTCGATCCCTCCTTCGCGGCCACGCTTGGGCCGTTCTCGGCGGCGATGAACGCTTACGTGCGCAGCGAGTTGGAGTTTGAAGACGACCTACCCTATGAAATCGTCGCCGGTGTGCAGCCGTGGAATTATGACGCACGCAGTAGTTACCCGAGCGTGGCCGACCGGCTGGCCTCCGTGATGAGCCAGAACACGCACCTGCGCATTCTGGTGCTCGGCGGATTGTGCGACCTGGCCTGTCCGATGGACGGCATCCGCTACAGCCTCGACCACCTCCAGCTCGACGAGGCGTATCGCAAGAACATCACCTACACCGAATACGAGTCCGGCCACATGATGTATGTCAATCTGCCCGACCTGAAGAAGATGCAGCGGGACCTGGAGAACTTCATCGAGCAATAGGAGTGGCCGCGGCCTGCGACCCGCCAAGCTCCGCGACAGCGTCCGATCCGGAGAGTCACTCATTCGGGCGAGGGGTCCAGAACGCCCAAGAATCGCGGAGATTCACTTCAGGGTTTCCTTGAGCAGTGTGCTGATGAAGCAGCGTTAGCGCCGCGTTCTCATTCGCTCGTTCGTCTGCCGAATGGCGTCGAGCTGCCAGCAGCGGTCATTCGTCGGCGTCACGTTCCAGTCTTTGGCCTGGCTGGTGAAGTCAAATACCCACAATGCGGACAGGGGAACGTGATTCGTTTCAATCGCAGCCAGAATCGCAGCGAAGTGCTTCCTCGACTCCGCAGTGGGAGCGCCGGGCACGCCGAACTCGCCCACGAACAGCGGCTTCTTCACCGCTTGCGCCACCCTCATCGCCGGGGCGAGCCGGTCGAGGTCGTTCGTCAGATCGTAACCGCGCACGCAGAGCGTGTTCATGGGCGACGGATTGTCGGCTGCGAGCATCTCGGCGAACTGCTCGGGGGTATCTTTCTTCCAGCTCATCTCGTGCGCCTGGTGCCAGGCGGACGTCCTGGGAGTGGCGTTGCCGCTCATGATAATTCGATGCAGGTCATGCTTCATGACTTCGAGGGCAAACACCCGCAGGGCCACGCGGACCGCCGCGTGCGTCAGTTCATCTTCCGCGGTGCGCTGCTGGGGAGTCCCGAGACGCGGCACCACGGGCGGACGATGCTCAGCCGCGTTCGGCAGGTCAGCGGCCAGATTGTATTCGTTGCCAAACTCCCAGCCCCAAATGGCCGGCGAACGCGCATAACGCGTCACCACCTCGCGCGTGTACTGGCGCATGAAGGCAAGGGTGCGGCTGTTGGTGTCGCCCCAGCGGTTGCACGGCTCACCGACGAGGTCCGGCACTGCACTCAAATGCCAGAAGAGCGAGGGAATCAGCCCGATGCCGTGCCGCTCGGCGCTCTGCACGACGCCATCCAACCTTGTGAAGTACTCCGAACGATTCGTTTGGTAAAGTTTCCAATCCGCGGGCCAAAAGCCGCCGGCAGAGAATCGCGCGAACGGAATCTTCCTCGCCACCAATTGCTGAAAACCCGAGTCGTAGTCCGTGCGAACGGTCGGGCCGAGGGTGCGGGTGAACGCGTCATAATAGTTCACGCCAATGCCACGAAAGGGAGCGCCGTTGAGGAGAAGCACGCCACGTTCATTCGCGCACAACCCTGGTGATGCTGCGGCCGGCAGAACCGTGCTGCCCAGAACGAGAACGGCGATGAGAAAGAGAAGGCCGGAGTTGGCGCAAAACCGGTCGGCGGCATCCCAAAGGCGCTTTTCGAGCGCGGCGGTGTCGGTGTCTTTTTCGGATGGGGCGATCCAGATCATGGGGAATCAGGGAGGGCGGCCGGAGGAATGGTCGCGGTCGGGCGACAGGCGGAGGCCGCGCTCGATGTGAAGGCTGGTTGCTCTGTTCTTCCCCAAGCCAGTTGAGCCACGTGGCGGAGGGTATTCCAAACGGTGGCAGCGGGAAGCAGAAAAGGAAAACCGGCCGGGGTTTTCCCGGCCGGAAATGGTGGAGGCGGGGGGAGTTGAACCCCCGTCCCTGTCCCAGCTACCAGCCGC
>CAYJNU010000504.1:0-5405 GCA_964371005.1 uncultured Verrucomicrobiota bacterium
TCTTTTCCAATCCACCGTGCTCCCGATAGCGGAAGGTGACGGTCTGGTTGTCGCAGGCTTCCAGTTGCGCCTCGTGCAGCGGCGGGCAGCACAGATAGGCGGCCAGGTATTTCAACGCCGCCTCACCCGAGCCGACGGGTTGCACGTCGGCCACCCACTTCACCAGAAGACCCTCTGTCTGGGATTGCGTGAAAACACGGCAACCGACTGGCGGTGTTGAGCGAGGCAGACTGAATTTACGCAACCCTCTTTCTTGCTCGCGATGATCGTGTCCCTGCTCTTAGCATCGTTCCATGGAATCCAGAAACGCTCGTGCAATCGGTCGGAACCCCAAGAAGTGGTCGCGTTTGGCGGTTGTGGGTTGGGCATCGTGGTCGGCAGCCCTTTCCTGGGCGGGGCAATCCGGAGCGACGGTCGAACCGCTCGTTGCGCCATTGCCGCTGCGTGTGAACGCAACGACGCGGATGCCGTCGCCCGCCTGGCCGTCTCCGGGACTCACCTTGCACGTCGCTCCCCGAGGCAATGACTCAGGGGATGGCTCCGCCAAACAGCCCTTCGCCAGCCTTGAGCGGGCTCGCGACGAGATTCGCGTCCGGCGACAGCGCGGGTCGTTGCTTCGCGGCGGCGTCGAGGTGCGGGTGCATGGCGGCGAGTACCCGGTAAGCCGGACCTTCGTGCTTTCGGAGGGCGACTCTGGCACCGAATCCGCGCCGGTGGTTTTTCGGGCAGCGGCCGGGGAGAAACCGACTTTTCGTGGCGGAACCCGGCTGGCGGGTTGGCGCCAATTGTCGGCGGCGGACGGTTACCCGCAGCTTCCGACGGAAGCTCGGGCCAAGGTCTGGGTGACGGATTTACGGACGGCCGGCATCACCAACCTGTTGCCGTTGAAACTGGGTGGGTTTGCCAGCGGCAATGGTTTTCGGACGCATGTGGCGCACGAACTTTTCTTCAATGGACAGGCAATGTCTTTGGCCCGAGGGCCCAACGAGGGTTTCCTGCACATCCGCGAGGTGGCAGTCAAAGACGGCACGAAAGGCTACGACCGCGAAGGCAGCAAGACCGGCGAGTTTTTCTACGAGGGCGACCGGCCCCGACGGTGGGTCAACGACCCGGAGGTCTTGCTCTACGGTTATTGGTACTGGGACTGGGCGGACTCTTACGAGCGCGTGGCCGCGATTGATCCGGAGCAGCGGTTGATCACCCTGGCCCAGCCCTGGCACACCTACGGCTTTAGTGTTGGCGCTCCGTTTTATGCCGTGAATGCCCCAAGCGAGCTGGATGTCTCCGGCGAATGGTATCTGGACCGCGAGCGTGGCCGGGTGCTGTTGTATCCGATGTCCGATCCACGGAAAGCCGCGATCGACCTGTCCCGATTCGACGCCCCCATGGTGAACATGGAGAACGTGTCGTGGGTGAGCTTCGCGGGCCTGACTTGGGAGTTGGGCAGCGCCGACGCCATCCACGTTCAGGGAGGCGCGCACTGCCTTTTTGCCGGTTGCGTGGTGCGGCACTTTGCCGGGAACGGCATCGAGATTCGCGGGGGCCGGCAGCACGGATTGCGTTCCTGCGATATCTACTCGATGGGGCGCGGCGGTACGGTTATCTCCGGAGGAAACCGCCGGACGCTCGAACCGGGCGGCCACTTCCTGGAAAACTGCGACATTCATGATCTGTCTCGCATTGACCACACCTACACCCCAGCCGTGATTCTGGACGGCGTGGGCAATCGGATTGCCCACAACCGCATGCACGACATCCGAAGTAGCGCCATGCGCGTGGAGGGCAATGATCATCGGGTGGAATACAATGAAATCTACAACGTGGTGACCGAATCCGACGACCAAGGCGGGGCGGACATGTTTGGAAATCCGACCTACCGCGGAAACATTTACCGGCACAACTATTTCCATCATATCGGCAATTGGCGCGGCCTCGGCGAGCAACCCAAATGCGGCCAGGCGGGCATCCGCCTCGATGACGCCATCTGCGGCACGCGAATCTACGGGAACGTCTTCGAGCGTTGCTCGGCAGGAAAACTGGGTTTTGGCGGGGTGCAGATTCACGGCGGCAAAGACAACGTGATCGAGAACAACCTCTTTATCGAATGCTCAGCCTTGGTGAGCTGCTCGCCTTGGTACGACAAACGCTGGCGCAACCAGGTGGGAAAGGCGTTGGATTCCCGGGAGATTGATCGGGCGCTTTACGTGCAACGCTATCCCGAAATGGCCGAGTTGGCGGATCACGCCAACCGGAACCATATCCTCCGGAACCTGGGCTGGCGCTGTGGGGAACTTCTTCGACGTGCGCCCCAGAACCTTGACGTCAGAGACAACGCCATGCTCGGCGATAAAGAATTTAGCTGGGACCCGAAACACTTCCGATTGAATCGCCCGGGCTTTGACCCGATTCCGTTCGCGGAGATCGGGCTTTACCGGGAAGAGCCCTTCCGCCCGCGATGAAATCGCGTTGCCCCGTTCCCAAGCACAGATGAATCCGCGCTGATCAAGCACTCCGCGCTGCTGCAAAGCCGATTGATTCTAGTGTGGAAAACCCTCATTTTCTGCGCATGAAAAAACTGTCGCTGTTCGTCTTTTCCGCGTTGCTGGCCGCCACCGCGCTCGCCGAGAACTCTGCCATCGTCCCAGTGTTGCGCACGAGTCCGACCAACTGGGTCGCCCGCCACGAGAGCTTTCTGGCAGAAGCGAAGCAGAGCAAGTATGACCTGGTGTTTCTCGGCGACTCCATCACCGACGGCTGGCGGAAGCGTGGCCTGGAGGTCTGGAACAAATTCTACGCGCCCCGTCACGCCTTGAACCTCGGCATTGGCGGCGACCGCACCCAGCACGTTCTCTGGCGCATCGAACACGGCGAGTTGAAGGGTCTAAAGCCGAAAGTCGTGGTGTTGATGATCGGCACGAACAACACGGGCAAGGAAAAAGACGGCTCGCCCCGCAACTCCACGGCGGAAATCATCGAAGGCGTAACCGCGGTTGTGAAGAAAATCCGCACCAAGCTGCCCAAGAGCAAGCTCCTGCTGCTCGCGGTCTTTCCGCGCGGGGCGGTGGACGCTCCCCAGCGCGCCCAAATCAAGGAGATCAACGACGCCATCGCCAAGCTCGACGACGGCAAGAAAATCAAGTTCCTCGACATCGGGAAAGTCTTCCTTGCCGAAGACGGTTCCATCCCGAAGACCATTATGCCCGACCTCCTTCATCCCAACGCTGAAGGCTACCAACTTTGGGCGGACGCTATGGAGCCAACGCTCGCCGCGATGATGAAATAGCTAAGCGCGGAAGCCCGCGGAAACTCCGCCATTGCCCGCGCCTGCCGCTTTCCGCAATATCTGCGGCTCTATGGCTAGCAGTCGCAGGCAATATCCATTTCACCTGATCGAGCCCAAGTGGCAAAACACTTGGGAAGAACAGCAGGCGTTTCGCGCGTTCAACCCTGGCGAAACCGTGCCGGACGGGCATCCTTTCGGGATCCGCCACGGTCTCTCTGGCAAGGTGGCCGAGCGTCAGCTCTTGCCGCCGAAGTTCTACATCCTCGACATGTTTCCGTATCCGAGCGGCGCGGGCCTGCACGTCGGGCATCCGGAAGGCTACACGGCCACGGACATCCTCTCACGCTACAAGCGCGCCTGCGGGCTGCACGTGCTGCATCCGATGGGTTGGGACGCGTTCGGCCTGCCCGCCGAGCAATACGCCGTCAAGACCGGCCAGCATCCGCGCGTCACCACGGAGCAAAACATCGCCAACTTCACCCGCCAGATCAAAAGCCTGGGGTTCAGCTACGATTGGTCGCGCGAGGTGAACACCACCGATCCCGACTACTTCAAGTGGACGCAGTGGGTTTTCTTGAAGCTCTACAATAGCTACTTCGATGAGTCTTTGAACAAGGCGATGCCAATTGCGCTTTTGGAGGATGCACTCTCTGAGAACCCGGAACTGGAATCGGAATGGTCAGCCACTGGTTATCTCAAGAGCCACCAACGTTGGTTGCGACGGTGGATTGAATTGAAATACCCTCCAGAGAAGATTGCCGAGTTTCGTCGCGCGTTTGTTGATAATTCTCGCCTCGCCTACGTGACCGAAGCCCCTGTTTGGTGGTGCGAAGCTCTCGGCACCGTGCTGGCGAACGAGGAAGTTGTGGACGGCAAGAGCGAGGTCGGCGGGCACACCGTTACCCGGAAGCCGATGCGCCAATGGATGCTCCGCATCACTGCTTATGCCGAGCGATTGACCAGAGACCTCGAAACGATCGAATGGAGCGATTCGCTTAAGGAAATGCAGCGGAACTGGATTGGCCGAAGCGAAGGCGCCTTGGTGGATTTTGTCTTGGATTTTCACACCTATGCGAGCATTGAAGCGGATAGCTCCTTTGAGCTGCAAGGGTGGTACGACTACCGTCGCAAGAACGGGTTCTCAAGCCTGGTGGAAGCGTTCTCCATTCGTGTCTTCACAACAAGGCCCGACACTTTGTTCGGAGCGACCTACATGGTACTGTCTCCGGAACACCGGCTTGTTGGGCAAATCACGACCCCTGAACAGAAGCAGGCTGTTGATGCATATAGGGCCGAAGTTGCCAAGAAATCCGACCTCGAACGCACGGAGTTGGCGAAGGAAAAGACCGGCGTGTTCACCGGCGCATACGCCATCAATCCCGTCAACGGCGAGAAGATTCCTATCTGGATCGCCGATTACGTTCTCGCCAGCTACGGCACCGGCGCAATCATGGCCGTGCCAGCCCACGACACGCGCGACTTCGAGTTCGCCACCAAGTTTAACCTACCCATTGTGCAAGTTGTCCAGCCGCCTGATCCGAAAACGGATTGGCGTGGCTTCGTGGACGATGGCACTTCCGTGAATTCAACCGGTCCGGAAATTTCCATCACGGGTTTGCCGACGCCCGAGGCCAAAACGAAGATCACCGTCTGGCTCGATGAGAAGGGTCTCGGCAAGAAGACGATCAACTACAAGCTCCGCGACTGGCTGTTCAGCCGTCAGCGTTACTGGGGCGAGCCGTTCCCGATCATTTGGAAGCGCGACGCGAACGGCGACCTGTATCACGAGGCGTTGCCGGAATCCGCGCTGCCGTTGCTGCCGCCGTCGCTCACGGATTACAAGCCTACCGCGTCTGGCGAGCCGCCGCTTGCTCGCGCGAAGGATTGGGTGAACCTGCCCGACGGCTCGACGCGTGAGTTGAACACCATGCCCCAGTGGGCTGGCTCGTGTTGGTACTACCTCCGTTACCTCGACGCGAAGAACGCGCAATCGTTCGTCGGTAAGGAGGCGGAGCAGTATTGGATGGGCGTGACAAATCCGAAATCCGAAATCCGAAATCGGAAATCGGCGACGCCCGGCGTGGACCTCTACGTCGGCGGCACGGAACACGCCGTCCTGCAC
>CAYJNU010000505.1:0-5390 GCA_964371005.1 uncultured Verrucomicrobiota bacterium
ATGGGACCGTCGAGGTTCAGCGGTGTCACGAGCTTGCCGCCTCACGCGCGCACGGCTGAAACCGAGCGCAACGGCGCTTGAGACTGCCGGTAAAAATCCGGACCGCAAGCTACCGATAATCTTTCGCAAGCCACCGGGAGCGGACTCGGGCCGCGTGGCGATAGGCTCATGGCCATGAAACTGAATTGCCGTTCTCGCGATCGTCACACACGCCGGATTCGCCGAGGTGCGTTTACGCTCATCGAGTTGCTCGTCGTCACTGCCATCGTCGCGATCCTCGCCGGCATGCTGTTACCTGCCCTGAGCCGGGCGAAAACCAAAGCCCAGTCCATCTCCAGCTTGAGCAACCTCCGCCAACTCGGGCTTGGGATGCGACTGTATCTCGAAGACCAACAAGGCCGGTATCCCGGACATTCACTGCCCGCCGTGGCCGGACAGGCCCGCGTGCGCTGGGCGGACCTGGTCTTCCCGCACCTGCAAACACCGAAAGTGTATCTCAGCCCGCTCCTGGCCGCCGAAGAGCGGTCGCGCATGAATAAGCCCTTCGCGCCCTTCGCGCACACTGCGCCCGGCGGGGTTGAGGTGCCGGGTGTGACCGAATACTACGGCGGCTACGGCTACAATTACCAATACCTCGGCAACACTCGCCAACCGGGCGGCGTGGCACCCTTTCACGCCTCCGACACCTCAATTGCCCGGCCGGATCACACGCTGGTGCTGGGCGATACCAAAGGCACGCGCCAGGGTTCCGCTGCCTATCCTTTCGGCGTGGGCGGCTCGGGAGTCTACGTTCTGGACCCTCCGTTGGGTTCAGTGTCCCTCGGTTCGCACGGAAGCCGCAAGAGCAGCGCCCTGCCCGGGCCCGGCAATGCTTATTACGAGGGAGGCAGCGATGACTCCGAACTCCATCGGGCCACGCCTTCCAGCCGGAATGGCGGGCGCGTGAACCTCGTCCTCGTGGATGGACACGCCGAAGCCCTGACGCCCGACGCGCTCGACGGAAAAAGCTCCGGCAGCGATGCCCGGCCCAACAATGCCTGGTGGAACGGCTCCGCAGACTCAACGGTACGCTGAGTCCTTACCTGCCCGCCGGAACAATGCGCCCTGCGGACATCTGCTTACAATCGGGTGACACATTGGCTGCTCCATTTTCGGCAGGCGACAGGTCTTGGTCCAGACTAGCAACCTGACGTCGGGCTATCCACCGCACATGGTGGACAGTCGCAAACCGAATTGGCAACTTCCTGCGGATGAATTACGTAATGCTCTCGAGGGGAATCCAACTCAAGTTGGTTCTCGGCCTGGCTCTATGGGGGTGTGCCTCCGGTGCGACCGCCCAGATCGTAACTGATGCCCAACCCGCCAAGGCGAACACGGAGGCCCTGGCCAATGCGCCCGTCCGCATGCCCGCCATCATCGTCACGGCGACGCGCACGGAGGAAGAGTCGTTTGCCGTGCCGTATTCAGTGGACGTGGTCGGCCTGGCGGACTTCGAGCGCAAGCTGCCGCGCACGACGCCCGAGGCGTTGCGGGAGCTGCCTTCGATCATGCTTCAGAAAACTGCGCACGGCCAGGGTTCGCCGTACCTGCGTGGCTTCACCGGTTTTCGCACACTGATGCTGGTGGACGGCATCCGGCTGAACAACTCCACTTTCCGCGACGGCCCGAACCAGTATTGGAGCACGATTGACGCCCTCTCGCTGGAGCGGATGGAAGTTGTGCGCGGGCCAAGTTCCGTGCTCTACGGCAGCGACGCCATCGGCGGCACGGTCAACGCGATCAGCACGGGGCGGACGGACTACGGCGACGGTTTCGACTGGGATGCGCGGACGTTCTACCGTTATTCATCGGCGGAGCAATCGCACGTGGGCCGGGTCGAGGCGAGCGGGCAGCATGATCACGACTTCGGCTTTCACGTCGGCGTTTCACCGAAGACATTCGGTGACATAGAGGGTGGTGAGGACGTCGGCACGCAGCGCAAGACCGGTTACGACGAGCTTGATTGGGACGCAAAGCTGGAGTATTTCGTCACGCCCAACTCACGCTTCACCTATGGCCACCAGACCGTGAACATGGACGACGCCTGGCGCACGCATTCCACGATTTATGGCGAATCGTGGGAAGGCACAACCGTGGGCTCGGACTTGAAGCGCACGTTCGATCAGGGGCGGGACCTGGATTACCTGCAATACCATGCTGAGGCGCTGCCTGGTTTCGTGGAGGAGATGCACATCAGCGTTTCCTATCATCGGCAGGATGAAACGGAGGATCGCGTGCGTTCGACCAGCATCCAGGAACTCCAGACCGTGGACGTCCAGACGCTTGGCCTGTCCGCGCAATTTCAGAGTCCCTCGCCGGTGGGCCGCTGGGTCTATGGCGCGGAATACTACCACGACTGGGTGGACTCGTCCTTCCGGAGATATAACGCGGCGGGGGGGCTCGCGGACGTTCGTGTGCAAGGCCCGGTGGCCGATGACGCCACGTATGACCTCGTCGGCGCATACATCGAGGATCAAATCCCGCTGGCGAACGAGCACCTCCAGTTGATCGTGGGTGGCCGCTACACGCACGCGCAAGTGGACGCGAACAAAGTTCGCGATCCGTCCACCGGCGTGACGTTTTCCCTCGACGACGCGTGGGACAACGTCGTCGGCAATGCGCGGCTGCTCTACAAGCTGGACACGGAGGAGCACTGGGCGCTGTTCGCCGGGGCGTCGCAGGGATTTCGCGCGCCGAATCTCTCCGACCTCACCCGCTGGGATGCAGATTGGGGTTTGGAGATTCCCAGTCCGGGCGTGGGTCCGGAGCAGTTCCTCTCGCTGGAAGGCGGCGCGCGTGTGCGCTATGAGCGCTTTGCGGCGGAGGCCACTTATTTCCATACGTTCATTGACGACATGATCATGCGTGTGCCAACGGGGGAAACGAACACCGGCGTGCCGGTCGTCACCAAGCAGAACTCCGGCGAGGGCTACATCCAGGGCGTGGAACTAAGCGGCAGCTTGGCGTTGCACCGCGATTGGACGCTGTGGGGGAACTTCACCTGGATGGAGGGCGAGGTGGAGTCGCCGCTGATGGTCGGCGGTCCCGTGCAATCGTCCTACCTCAGCCGGCTGATGCCGATGACAGTCAACTCCGGCCTGCGCTGGCAGTACCCGAAGTGGCGCGTGTGGGCGGAGTTTGCAGCGACCTTCGCGGCCGACGCGGACAAACTCGCACCGAACGACAGGCTGGACACGCAGCGCATCCCGCCGGGCGGGACGCCGAGCTACGCGGTGTGTCATCTCCGCGCGGGCTGGAATCCGTGCCGTTACGCCACGATCTCCGCCGCACTTGAAAACCTCACGGATGAGGATTATCGCATCCACGGCTCGGGCGTGAATGAGCTGGGACGGAATCTGATTATTGCGGCAGATTTCAGGTTCTAACGGCTGGTAAAGGTCTGGCTCACCCGCTGAATCGGTTTGCCGCAGCCGCACTGGGGCGGGTCGGAGGGATTGAGCACACAAGTGCATTCCGCACCGCACGAGCAGACCAGCGCATCCCTGCCTGCTACCTTCAGCAAACGACCGGCCACCAAATCAGGGCCCCACTCTAGGACATACTCCTAGGCTTTCTTCGGGGCATCCCCGATTCAGGTGATCAGGCGCTGGCCCTAGACTGTGGCCGTGAACGTAGATCACCTCACGTCCTGTTAGCAGAGAGAGCCGGCCACGCCATGAATCGTCTTGTCAAAGCGATTGCCGTCTTGGTCCTCATCGTTTCGGTGGGTGCGCACTGGGCCATCCTGCAAGGCGTGGCGTGGACGACGATGCTCGCGCGGTACTCGCAATCCATGCCACTGGCCCAGGCCCTTGCCTACACCTTTGATGGCAAAAAACCTTGTGCGCTCTGCGAGATCGTTCAACAAGGGCGTGCCGAGCAGAAGAAGCAGGAGCAACAGCAAGCCAATCCCGGCGGTAAAGTGGAATTCGGCCTGGTGTGGCAGGCGACGGAGTTTGACTTTACCTGCGACGTGCCGCCGATCCCTGCCCCGAACTTTTTCTCAGCTTCCGATTCGATCGCCCCTCCCAAGCCGCCTCCCCGCGGACTCCTTCCAGACAATCCGACGCGTGTGTGACGCACCGTTTCCGGAGTGACGCCGCCTCAAGGTGGCCATGACCGGAAGGGCCTCACTGCGGATGGTTGTCTTCTCGCCTGAAAAACTCCCGGCTGGCTGCGACGTAGTGTGGCCCTGTGGGCCGAGGCTGCGCGCCGGGAATCCCCTCCGGGAACTTCGCTGCCGTCGTGTTCGAAAACCTTTGGGAACCAGAAAACGGGAAATCGTTATGCAGACAAATTGCGCCAATTATATCCGCACCCGCCGGCCAACGCGGCGAGCCTTCACGTTGATCGAGCTCTTGGTGGTGATTGCGATCATCGCCATCCTGGCGGGGATGCTGTTACCGGCACTGGCCAAGGCTAAGGAGAAGGCCTCTTCCGTACAATGCCTCAGCCAGATGCGCCAGATCGGACTCGCCACCACAATGTATGCGGACGACTGCGGCGGCTGCCTGCCACGAAGCACTCATTCGGCATTGGGCTATGGGCAGTTGCCGTGGGGCTACGCTCTCGTCCCTTACGTGCGGCCGCACGCCTTCACGCGCTCGGATGCCGCCTGGACCAACCTGTTCAACAACCTCTACCGGTGTCCGAAAGACCTGCGCCGTAGCACCGACTGGAGCTACGGCAAGAACGTTTTTCCGGAGCTGTCGGCAGCGGAAACAGGCGGTGACACCTGGCACCGAATCGAACAGATGCCTCGTCCGGTGGCAACCGTTCTTTATGCTGAGAAGGCTGGCGGCTCCATGGCCGACCACATGATGGCACACTTCTGGCCAGCCGGTGGCAAACCCGAGGTGGACCGCCAACGGCACCTCAAGCGATCCAACTACACCTACTGCGATGGCCACGCCGCCTCGCAGCGGTTCGAAGATACCTACGATCTCTCACGAAACATCAACAACTGGAATCCCGCCACCGCGCGTTGAGCGCGTCAACAGACGCAAACCTAAAACCTCCAAACTCTCAAACGAATTCTTTAACCAACCCTCAAAATCCAAAATGAAAACGAACTTCAAACGACAACTGGCGATTGTCTGCCTGACGGCAGTAGGCGCCTGCACTGTCAACCAAGCAGTCGGTCAAGACCTCCTGGTGAAACCGTCGCGCGGCGGCGGGCTCGACACCAATTCACCCATGATTCACGTGGACATCGCATACGATTACACCGCCAACCAGATGCGGGCGAATCTGGACACGAATTACGGGGTGCCCAAGCTCGTGCCGTTGCCCCCGGGCTATGCGTTCGACTCCCGCTCTAACTACTCCGTGCTCGCGGGCAAGGCCTACAG
>CAYJNU010000506.1:0-5344 GCA_964371005.1 uncultured Verrucomicrobiota bacterium
GCCCAAGACCGCCAAACCTCCTCGCACCAAGAAGAAACATGTTTGATTCGTCATCCATCATTGTCGGGTTGGAGATCGGCACCTCGAAGGTGTGCGCGGTCGTAGGCGAGGTCGGCGAACAGGGCGCGCTGAACATTGTTGGCGTCGGCCAGCACGCCTCCCACGGGGTGCGGAAGGGCGAGATTGTGGACCTCGCGCAGGTGGAGGAAGACATCCGCAACGCCATCGTTGAGGCCGAACAGATGGCCAACGCGGAAATCCGCCACGTCTTCCTCGGCGTGACCGGCAGCCACATCCGCGGTCTCAACAACCGCGGGGTGCATCCGATCGTCTCCGCGAACCGCGAGATCACCGAGGAAGACTTGCAGGACGTCATCAAGAACGCCAAGGCCATCAATCTCCCCGCGCAGAATCACGTTGTCCACGCCATCCGGCAGCATTTCATCGTGGACGACCAGGACGGTTTGACGAATCCCGTTGGCATGCTGGGCGGACGGCTCGAAGTGGACGTGCATGTCGTCCACGGCAATCTGAACCGCCTGCAAAACGCCATCCGCGCCGTCAAAGGTTTGCAACTCGAGGTGGACGATATCGTCTTCACCGGACTGGCGTCGTCGCTCGCGGTGCTGCAGCGCGATCAGAAGGAGCTCGGCACGCTGGTGATTGACATGGGCGGCGGCACGACGGACTACGTTGTCTATGCCGATGGCATCATCAAACACACCGGCGTGCTGGTCGTGGGCGGAGACCATATCAGCAACGACCTCGCCATCGGCCTGAAGGTGCCGCTCGGGCGCGCCGAGCAGCTCAAGGTGGATTATGGCTGCGCGACGCTCGACGACAGCGCCAAGGGCCAGACGGTGGACATCACGAACGATTTTGGCCTGCCGCTCAAGACCATCAGCCTCGAGAACCTCCGCCGCATCATGTGGCTCCGTCTCGAGGAAACCTTCGAGCTTGTCCGCCGCGATATTGAGGAGGCCGGACTGTACGATTACCTGCGCGCCGGCGTTTACCTGAGTGGCGGATGCGCGCGGATCCCGCAAATCGCCAACCTGGCGGAAAACGTCTTCGGTCTGCCGGTCTTCCTGGGCCGCAGCAATTCTCTCAGCGGGCTGAAATCAGCGCTGGATCAACCCGAGTTTGCCACGGCTATCGGACTGGTTCGTTTTGGAGCGAACCGCAAACCCAAAAGGTCCGCGAAGCGGTCGCTGGTAGCCGAAATCACCGGCACGATCCAACAATTCCTGGGCCGTCCTTAATCCGACCTCCACCATGAATACGCTCCCCCTGGAAAATCCGGTCGCCGCGCCCGCCCGGCTGCCTGCCTCACCGGTTGTTCCGCCGTTCGCCACCCCGACAGCCACGCTCCGGATCATCGGCGTGGGCAACGCGGGCGTGAACATTCTCGAGACTTTACTCCTGCGGGAGGGCAGCGAAGCCAGCTTCATCGCCGTCAGCGCGAACGCCGCTTCGCTCGCCGCTTCCTCGGCGCCGATCAAGTTGCCGCTCGAAGCGAAACGCCTGAGCGGGGTGGGCACCAAAGGCGACCCGGAGCGCGGTCGGGCAATGGCGGAGGAAAACCTTGCCCGCCTGAGCGAAATCTGCCGGGGCGCGGAGGTAATTCTGATCATCGCCGGGTTGGGGGGCGGGGCGGGCGCCGGCATGAGTCCGGTGTTGGCCCGTGCGGCTCGGGACACCGGCGCGCTCGTGCTCGTGTGTGCCGTCATGCCGTTTGAGTGTGAGGGCAGCCACCGTCACCGCCAGGCGCAGGCCGGCCTGGAGCAGCTTCGCTCGTTGGCGGACGGTGTCATCTGTCTGCCGAACCAGAAAGTGTTCAAGCAGATCGACGAGCACACACCGCTGGTGGACACCTTCAAAGCGGCGAACGGGCTGCTCGCGGAAGGCTTGGCGGGCTTGATTCGTCTGCTCACGCGCCATGGTCTGATGCCGATTCACCTGAACGAGTTGGGCGCCGTGCTGCGCGGGCGCCACGCCGAGAGCCTGCTGGCGAATGCCGAGGCGCACGGGCCCAACCGCGCCCGCGACGTGGTCGAGAGGCTTCTCGCGCATCCCTTGCTCGATGGCGGGCAGGCCTTGGCCGCGGCGGAAGCGGTGGTCGTGAGCCTGAACGGCGGGGCGGATCTCTCCATGGCCGACGTGAGCCGCGTGATGGAACAAATCAATCGCCAATGCGAGGGCGCGCAGGTATTGGTGGGCGCCACCGTGGACGCTGCGTTTGCCGAGCGGCTCAACGTCACGCTGATTGCCACGCGCCGCGAACCGGGCGGCCCCGGCACAGTCGGTGCCGAGCTGTCCGAAGGCGCGTCGCGGATGCGGTCCATCGAACCGGTTGCCGAGGGGGCGGAGTTTTTGCAGATGACCGATGCGCCCACGCGGAGTCGGACCCGCTTGGTGCCGCCTGCGCCCGACCAACCGCCGCCGGATCGGGCGGCGGCCCGTCAGTTCGGCGTCGGCAGCCGCGGACGCAAAATCACCTCGCGCATGCGCCAGGGCACGCTGCCCCTCGACGTCATCTCGCGAGGCCGGTTTGACAAGACCGAGCCCAACATCCACCACGGCGAGGACCTCGACACGCCGACCTACCTGCGGCGTGGGTGCGTGTTGAACTGATCTGGGGCGTCGGGTGTATCCCCAGAAATAAGGAGTGGTCGAACAGATACACTTCGCTAGCGCGAAGGCTCGCGGGTGGCGACGTGCAGGCGTGGTTCAACAACCATGTGGCCCAAGGCGCCGGGGACATGGTCCTGGCGGCGGTTGCGATGGGCCTGGTCTTCTGGCTGGCGAACTTCCTTTACCGGAAGAAGGTGTTCTTGCGGTTCTAGGTGAAGGCGGCAAACTCGGCATCGACGCGACGAAGAAATTGCCGGGCGAAGGCTTCAAACGCCCCTGGCCGCCGCTCATCAAGATGGATGCCGCGGTGAAGCCGAAGGTGGAGAAGTTCCTCAACCCGTAGCGGCTGCTCAGATCACGAGGCATCACTTGTCAAGTCACGACTTGACAAGTGTGCCCACGCCGGGTCTCCTGCCTCCGGCATGAGCGTTGAATTTGTTGGGCGCCAGCGAGAACTGGCGGTGTTGGAACAGGCATGGAAATCCGAAGGCGGGGCTTTCATTCCCGTCTATGGCCGCCGCCGCGTGGGCAAGAGCGAACTGCTCGTCAAATTCATGACCGGCAAACCGGCGCTCTACGTCACGGGCAAGGTCGCGCCCGTTGAACTGCAACTCCGTGAGTTCCTCCGCGCCGCCGCTGCTGCCCTGCACGAACCGCTGCTGGCCGACCACCCCGTTGCCGATTGGCCCGCCGCCTTCCGCCTGGTGGAGGAGCGCTGGAAGGGGCCGGGCAAACTCATCCTGGCGCTCGATGAATTCCAATGGATGGCCGCCGCCAGCCCGGAACTGCCGTCCGTGCTGCAAGAGTGTTGGGACCGCCGCTGGCGGAACGGTCGCATCATGCTCATCCTGTGCGGCTCCTACCTCGGTTTCATGGAACGCGAGGTTTTGGGCAAGAAAAGCCCGCTCTTTGGGCGGCGCACGGCCCAGATTCTCCTGCGTCCCTTCGGCTATGCTGAGGCGGCCAGGTTTCACCCGGGCTGGTCGCATCCCAATCAGGCTGCCGCCTATTTCATCTGCGGCGGCTTGCCCTTCTACCTGCGTTGCTTCGCGCCCGCGCTTTCCATCGAGCAAAACCTCGTCGCCGCCGTGTTCGACGAACTCGGCCTGCTTTTCCGCGAGCCGGAATTCCTCCTGCGCGAGGAACTGCGCGAAGTCTCGACCTACAACGCCATCCTGCTGGCCCTGGCCACAGGCAGCCCGACCAACAGCGAGATTTCCCGCGCCACCGGCATCGGCGACCGCGCGCTGCACTACTACCTCAGCACGCTCGTCGAACTGGGCTACGTCCAACGCCGCTTCCCGCTCACCGGCGTGCCCCCCACCGCCCGACAGGTCCGCTACGCGCTCGAAGACCCGCTGCTGCGGTTCTGGTTCCGTTTTGTCTATCCGAACCTCAGCCTCATCGCCCGTCTGGGCGCCGCGCAGGCCGTGCGTGAACTGGTCCTGCCGGAACTGGAGAGCTACTTCGGCCACGGCTTCGAGCGCCTCTGCCGCGAGAGCCTCCCCGCGCTCTACGTCCGGGAGGGCGTCCGCGCCGGTTTCGAGGTCGGCGAATACTGGGACAAGGACACGCAGATTGACGTGGTGGGGTTGCGGCAGGACCGCTGGACTGACCTGGGCGAATGTAAATGGGGCCACGTCGGCTCCGCGAACGCGCTGCGGGCGGAATTGCGCGACCGCCTGCCCCGGTTTCCGAATCTTCGCCAAACCACCCTCGGCCTGCGCTTTTTCACCCGCCAACGGATGCGCGTCACGCCCGACGCCTCCTTCCACGAACGCTGGCACTGTCTCGACGATTTGTATGAACTCGATTGAAATCGCCAGCGGCAGCAAGCTTGACGTTGGCGCGACGACCAGCCTCCCCTGCGAAGGCTTCAAATGACCTTGGCCACTGCTGATTAAGATGAAAGCGGTGATAAAGGGGAAGGTGGGAAAGCCCTTGGCCGTAACGATGCAGAAGGAAAACCACAGATGAACACCGATGAACACAGATTACGGGGCGGAGCGAGCTTTGGCTCGAGGCTTTTCCGGTCACTCATGGGTGACGATCCGGTCCGACGACCCCAACGCGATACGTGCCGGCTTATCGGTGTCCATCGGTGTTCATCTGTGGTTTCCATTGAATAGATGCGGCTTAGAGCGTGTCTGAAAAGCCTTCGCCGGAGTGCGCCCGTCCCCGGGCGCAGCAACGTGAGCCTCACGAGCGCTCGCGAAATATCCACGCCCGCCGTCGTTCCAATGTTGCTGCGCCCGGGGACGGGCGCACTCCGGCAGAAGTGCCGTCGCGACCGTGGTGGACTTTTCAAGCAGGCTCTTAACTCGCAGCAGCCGACGAGAGCACTCTCCTGCGGAGGAAGCCCGTTGCCGTGGCCTCGAGCTGGCTGTGGAATCTTCAGTTCCGGGTCATCAAGAAGATTTGGACTTCTTCCAACGTGTTGGTCGCCGGCGGTTACAGCGCCCTGTTTCTCGGAGCGTTCTACCTGATCGTGGACGTCTGGAAACTCCAGATGTGGTGTCAGCCGTTCGTGTGGATTGGCATGAACCCGATCACGCTCTACCTCACGAGCAATTTCCTCGGCGGATTCCGTTCCCTGGCGCGACGGCTGGCAGGCGGCGATGTGCAGGCGTGGTTCAACAACCACGTGGCCCAAGGCGACGGTGAGTTGCTCGTGGCGGCGGTTGCGATGGGGCTGGTGTTCTGGTTGGCG
>CAYJNU010000507.1:0-5336 GCA_964371005.1 uncultured Verrucomicrobiota bacterium
CCTCCGCACCTGAAAGCCACCCCATCCCGTTGGAGTCGGCATCCCGGAACACGGATCAATCCCTCCCGCCAGTCGCGCCCAAAGTCACCGAAGCGGTCTCGTTCACTCCGGTCTCGCCGGCAGCGTCTCCCAGCACCGGGACGGTGGTGCAGGTGACCGGTCCCACCAATTCGCAACTCCCGGCGGCGCATCCTGCGGAAACGACAAACACCGCCGAAGCGAAACCGGATGAGGATCCGGTGAAGCTCGCCCGGGAACAGTTGGAAATCGCCCGGCACATGCGCACGCTGCGGCAGTTGCGGGAGGCGGAGCCGGTCTTGGTCGAGTTGCTGGCGGCGGAGATACCGGACTCCATCCAGCAGTTGGCCCTGCTGGAACTGGCCGCGGTGGCCCAGGATGAAAACAATCTTTCTCGCGCCCAACAGGTCTATGCGCAGTTTATCAGCCGGTGGCCGAACGACCTCCGCATTCCGGAGATTCTGCTCCGCCAGGGCGAGGTGTTTCGCCAGATGGGCTTGAACAATATGGCGCTGACGAAGTTCTACGCCGTCATGACCAGCGCGCTGGTGTTGAAGAACGACCAGTTCGATTACTACGCCAGCCTCGTCCTGCGCGCCCAAACGGAGATCGCGGAGACGCATTACCAGCTTGGCAAGTACGGCGACGCGGCCGAATTTCTCACCCGCCTGCTCAAGCAGGACACCGGGACGTTGGACAAGTCGCAAGTGCTCTACAAGCTGAACCGCTGCCAGCTCGCGATGGGACACTACGATGAGGTGGTCGCTTCCGGGCAGGACTACCTGCAGCGGTACATGAATGGAGCAGAACGTCCAGAGGTGCAGTTCAATCTGGCCATGGCGCTCAAGCAGTTGGGCCGCGACAACGAAGCGCTCCAACAGGTGCTCGCGCTGTTGAGTGAACAGCGCGCGAATGCCAACTCCCGCCCTGATATCTGGGCCTACTGGCAGCAGCGCACCGGCAATGTCATCGCCAACCAGCTCTACCGCGAGGGCGATTACCCCAAGGCGCTCGACATCTACACCAGCCTCGCGCAACTCGATCCCACGCCGGAATGGCAGTTGCCCGTGCAATACCAGATCGGCATGACCTACGAACGCCTGATGCAACCGCAAAAGGCCACCGAAGCCTACGCCAACATTCTGAAGCGCGAGAGCGAGTTCTCCACCAATACCCCGCCCAGCCTCAAAGCCGTCTTCGACATGGCGCGCTGGCGGACGGGATTCATCCAGTGGCAGGAAAAGGCCGAGGCCATGAATCGTGAGGTCCGCACCTCAAGGCCACCGCCGCCCGCCGAGCCGCTGGCCAGCACACCCAAAATCAGCCCCGCGCTCCCATGAACCCGCCGGCCTTCATCACCGAACTGGACCGCGATCTGCGCGCCTTTCTTGTGCTGTGTGAGGAAGCGCTTTCCCTCTTCGGCCGCGAGAATCGCGCCTTGGCGGCCGCCGGGGAATACCAGCCCTTCGAGTTCTACCAAGGCAGGAAAAACTTGCTCCCGCGCCTCGACGGCGCTATTCCCTTGCTCCGAAAATGGCGTCTAGCTTGGCAGCGTTTGGGTGCGGAGGAGCGGGAACGATGCTCCGAGATCAAGGCTTTGCTCCAGGCCGGGCAGGACGCCGTGGTCCGAGTGCTCATGCTCGAACGGGAAAACCAGCAAGCATTGCTCCGGCGCGGATTGTGTCCGGCTCAACATCTGCCGTCCGCCGCCAGCCAGCAGCCCGGCTACGTCGCCCAGCTTTACCGACGCCACACGGGGGCCTGAACCATGCCCATTGAGAAGATCATCGTTCTGGAGGACGACCTGATCGTCCGTAAGAATTTGGAGCATCAGCTCCGTCAGCGCCGGTACGATGTCGCCTCCTGTTCCACCATCGCCAGCGCCCAGGAATATCTCACCAAAGACAATTTCGATCTCGTCTTCCTCGATGTCCGCCTGCCCGACGGCGACGGCACGGATTTGCTGAAAGCCATCCAGCAGCGCCCGCAAAAACCGCTCGTCGTCATCACCACCGGTTTCGGGACTGTCGAATCCGCGGTCGAGTGCATGAAGAACGGCGCGTTCGACTACATCATCAAGCCGTTTTCCGCGGAGCAGATCGAGGTCACGCTCAAGAAGGCCGAGGAGTTCACCCAACTCCTCCGCGTCAACCAGTTCCTCAGCCAGGAAGGGGAGGAGAGCGGGCACGATTTGCTCGGCCAGAGCGCCCCGATGGACCAACTCCGCCAGCTCATCCGCAAGGTTGCCCGGACCCAGGCCACCGTGCTGATCCAGGGCGAAAGCGGCACCGGCAAGGAACTCGTCGCGCGCATGATTTACAAGGAAAGCACGCGCGCGAACGCCCCGTTCATCAAGCTCAACTGCGCCGCCGTCCCGGAAAACCTCATCGAAAGCGAGTTTTTCGGCCATGAAAAAGGCGCGTTCACCGGCGCGTTGAACAAGCGCGAAGGCCGTTTTGAACTGGCCCACGGCGGCACGCTGTTGCTCGACGAGATCAGCGAGATTTCGCCGCAGGTGCAGGCCAAGTTGCTCCGCGTGTTGCAGGAGCGGGAACTCGAGCGCGTGGGCGGCAACCGCACCATCAAGGTGGACGTGCGCGTCATCGCCACCACCAACCGCCATCTCGAACAAAGCGTCGAGAAAAAGGAATTTCGCCAGGACCTCTTCTTCCGCCTGAACGTGGTGCCCATTCACGTCCCGGCGCTGCGCGAACATCGCGAGGACGTGCCGTTCCTGGCTGAGGAATTCATGCGCCGCTTCGGGCGCAAGCACGGCATTCGCGTACGCGGCCTCTCGGATGAAGCGAGCAAGACCCTGCGGACCCACTCCTGGCCCGGCAACGTCCGCGAACTCCAAAACGTCATCGAACGTGCGGTCATCCTGTGCAGCGACAGCGGCGTGCTCGAACCCGAGCACCTCGGCCTGACCGCCATGGCCGCGCCTCCGCCCGCCGCTGCCGCCGTCCCGATGACCGGCACCGCCACCACGCAGCAGCCGAATGGTGAAGTGGTAACGCTCGCCGAGCTGGAGAAACGTCACATTCTCACCGCACTCGACCAGTGCAAAGGCAACCGCACCCACGCCGCCAAGCTGCTCGACATCAGCATCCGCACGCTCCGCAACAAGCTGCACGAGTATTACGGCACCGCCCCCAAGGCCGACGAAGAGGCTGAGCAGGAAGCCTAGCGGACTTGGCGCTGGATTGGTCGGGCCGCCGTCAGCCACTGAGCCCGGCGCTCCGAATCAGCCGCCGGCGACGATCTTCACGATTTCCAACCGATCGCCTGCGTTGAGCTGCCGCTTGGAGAACTCCGATGGCGCGACGGCCTCGCCGTTGTGCTCCACCACCACACTACGCGGCAACAAGCCCTGCGCCACGAGGAATTGCTCAATCGTGCAAGGCAGCTTGGCTTCGGTCGGGTGACCGTTGGCGATGACTGTGGGCATGTTCATGAAAACGGATGGTCAAAATCCCTGGGGTCACAGCAATCAAAGCCGCTTCCCTGCGAGCGACTCGGCGCGGCCATCGCACACTGCGTCGGCGACAAATCGGTCCGGCTTCGGACGCAGGCCCGGGTCGCTCCGGATGCGCTCCCATTCGCGGTTGTGCTGCGGGAGGAAGCGGGCGAAATCCACAACGTCGCGCGCCTTGTCCTCCGGCAGCGCCTCCACGATCGCGGTCAAGTCGTTGGCAACAGCGTTCATGGCGGGAAACTAAATCGCCAGGCAGGCACCGGCAAGCGCCGGGTTCAACCAAGCTGCTTTGTGCAAGCGATCTTCCGCCGCGAGGCGACTGGCTCGCGGCGGGAACCAGCCGAGCGCCACCACGCACGGCGCGGGTCTGAGCGAACCCGGATCACGGGGGAACACCCCGCAAAGCAAAAGGCAAGGGCGGCCGCGAAGGCAGGGGACGACCCCGGGCGGTTCGGGGCTGGTTCAACACCGGATGGAAAGGACGCTCCGCGCACTCCCACTCAACCCCCACACCCCATCACCGCTCGCGCTCCGGTCCTTTCCATCCTTTGGGGGTTAGCACTCCAGCCGCCCCAAGGGGGCGGAGCAACAACAGGAAGAGCTGTTTCGGTATCATGTTGGAAACCAACCGTGTGCAAAACAGCTCATCAGGAGACGGCAATCTCATTCTCTATCGCCTCCGCTTCCAATCCAATCTCACGCCGATGCGCTTCGCCCAAGTCTCGTCCCAATCAACCTGCAATCCCTGCTGCTTCAGAGAAGCCGCTATCTCCTTACCAATCCCAACGGCAGCCGCGTCTCCATCCTGAACCGCACCGTAGTTCAGATACAGGCCACCTCCCTCGACAGCCGACTCCGTATCCTGCATGTGGTAGAAAGCGTAGCCACGGACTCGCGTCCCGCTTTTAGCAACCTTGTCCATCTCGTCCTGAATCTCGCCCGCTCCGCAAGTGCCACAGCAACTGAAATCCTGACGACAGACAATGCCTGCACGCTCCAACGCTGCGAATGCTGAGTCGAGCCGGTCACAGTCTGTGGTCTGAGGCCAAGAAGCTTGCTCCTGTTTGTGTGTGGCAATCAACTCGCGAGTCATCTTGGCGGCGTGCGGCGTCAATGCATCCGCATCATAATCGTCTGCGAGAATCTCGACCGCGCTTGTAGCAATCTCGTCCTCCGGACGAAAGCCGGCGGCAACATCTCGTTGAATGTAACCTCGCAACTCTTGGAGCGCTTCTTCGGTGACGGGCTTCTTCATGGTAGTGGTGCTCTTGGGTTGGCAGCCAACGACTGCCAAGCAAAGCGCGAATATGAGTGTGAGGTTTCGCATGTGTGGCAGCTTTGCCGTCTAACGTGCCGGCTCAGGCAGGCCGGGACAACGATGTTGGAGTGGAAACAGACACGCGATCCCGGCCTTGCCTGCAGCCGGATGGTTGGGCGTTCCTGAGGTCATGTGATGGAGATGCGCTCTACGTGCGCCCCGCTGGAGTCATATAGGCCGCACTCCAATTCGGGCTTGGCCGCTACCACGCCCTGAGCGAAGGCTTGGGCTCCTGCCAGCGAGTCGAACGTGCGGAAGGCCTCTCCCGAACCGAGATACCGCTGGCCGTCGGGCGAAAGTACAATTCCGGTGCTCACTTCCGCCTGCACCACGGCAATCTGGCCCTTTTTGAGCGCGGAAAAGTTCATATGTGCGGCTACGCCCAACGACCCAATACAGGTTATCCGAAGTTGTTCACGGGCGGGGTGGTGGGCCGCAGGAGTTCCCCCGCCGCCTCGGCGGGGAACAACTTCGCCGCCGCGCGGGCGGCCCGGGATTTCGGATGGCCTTCGGTTGTCATCTGCT
>CAYJNU010000508.1:0-5334 GCA_964371005.1 uncultured Verrucomicrobiota bacterium
GCGGCAGTGACTGGGGGACGTCCGGCACCGCGTCGCCAACCCGACCAACGCCGCCAGTACCGCGTTGTTCGCGAACGGCGCGAACACGGCCGCCCTGGTATGGAGCGATTCCGCTGGCACCGCTCATAGCAACGCCTGGAGCTTCAGCGTGGTTGACCATGCCGTGTTGCCCATGAACCTGTGGTCCGCCCTCGGCTCCGGCAGCAATCCGGGCTACCGCATGAAGGTCTTTCAGGCCAACTCCACCAACATCGTCAACTTGTGGAGAAACGTTGTACAGATGGCCAACCAGGCCCTGGAAGGCTTCTATGCCATCAACCTGGCCGATACCAGCATGATGACCAACAACGGCTACATGTGGATGGAGGGTGCCGACGCGGTGGTGAACTTCGCCCAGAACAACGTCGGCTCCCTGGTTGGGGCGGGCAACTTCAACACCACGGACGTCTTGTTCCCCGGCTTGCCCGGCTTGGATGTCTTCAACCAGACGGGCTCCACCACGCCCATGGACAACGACGCGGCGGAATTCAAGACCTACCTGGAGTTCCCGACGGCGGGCGTCTATTACATGGCCGTGAGCAGCGATGACGGTTTCCGGGTGACCTGTGCGGAAGCCCAAACCCGGAAGAGCATGCTCTCTGTGGTCGCCCCAGCCAGCATCGCGGGTGATTTGCCCGCCATGATGACCCAAAGGGGACTGGACGCCTCCGCCTTTGGTGGGCTGTTGCCCACCACGCCGATTGTCGCCCAGGCCGTGATCGCGGATCCGGTGCTTGGCACTCCCGACGGCACCGCGCCGCCCAATAATGCCGCCGCCCTCGCCGGCAAGATCGTCATCATCCAACGCGGCTCCTATAACTTCACCGTGAAGTGCAAGCTCGCCCAGGACGCCGGCGCTGTGGCCGTCATCATTGCCAACAACGCGGCGAACGCGACGCTTGACCCCGGCACCATGGCGGGCGACGATGCCACGATCACGATTCCGTGCTTGTTCGTGAAGTACGGGGACGGGACCAACCTGATCGCGCACGGAACCACCGATGCCACCAGCCCGCTAATGCTCAGCATCGGCGATGACGGCAGCGTGAAGCTCGGTGAGGCGAACTACGGCAAGGGCGCGTCTGACGTGAGCTTCGCGTTCACCGTGCCGCAGGCCGGCGTGTATCCGTTCCGTCTCGCTTGGGAGAACGGCGGCGGCGACGCCAACTGCGAGTGGTTCACGTATAACGCGGCCACGGGCGAAAGGACGCTGGTGAACGATGTCGCGGCGGGTGGGGTCAAGGCCTACATCACGCGCACCGCTCCGGTGATCCCGACGCTGAGCGTGAGCAAGGACGGCGGCGTGTGGAAGATCAGCTACACGGGAGTCCTCCGTGCCTCCAGCACGGTGAACGGCACATACGATATTGTGGCGGGCGCCTCCAGCCCCTACACGATCCCGACGGGCGCCGCGGGCGCCATGTTCTATCGCGCCAGCAACTAACGCAGGTCGCGAACTGAATTGACACGAGACCGGACGCAAGTCCGGTCTCTTTTTGTGTACGGGTCGAATCGTCCAGAAACGCAACCTCGCTTTGACTTTCCGCCCGTTCCGCCCGACTCTCTGCGCCGCTTATGAGCATTGTGACCAAGGGCGGCGACGCCGGTTCGACGAGTTTGATGTATGGCCGGCGCGTCTCGAAATGCCACCCGCGCGTGGAGGCTTACGGCTGCGTGGATGAATTGAACGCCGCGCTCGGCCTGGCGCGGGCCGCGGCGGAGGAGCCGTTCGTGCGCGATAGCCTCGAACCGATCCAGAAGGCCCTCGTGCAGCTCATGGGCGACCTGGCCACCGCGCCGGAGGACCTCGCCCGCTTCGGCAAGGACGGCTTCCGCGTCGTCACGCCGGAGATGACGGCGAAGCTGGACCAGTTGGTGGTGGAAGCGGAGGCGCAAGGCGTGTCGTTCAGCGGTTGGGCCACACCCGGCGCCACGCAGGCTTCAGCCGCGTTGGATCTTGCCCGCACGATCTGCCGCCGCGCGGAACGGCGCGTGTGCAGCATCCAGGAGGCTGGCGAACTCGCCAACCCGGAGATCATCGTCTATCTGAACCGGCTCTCCGACCTGCTCTGGCTCTTCGCCCGCTGGGTGGAGACGCACCACGCGGCCTGATGTTGTCCCAGTTGGCCGCTGGGCAACGTACAATGCTCAGTTTGCGAAACTGGCGAATTCCGGCCTCGGCCTTGCCGTGCCAGCCTTCTTGAATCTTGATCGCCTATTCAACGGCAACTGCCCGGTAGAATCTCTTGGCGCCGGCGGCTGGGGCAGTGTCGAGGAACAAGAACCGGGGTGACGGCAGCGCCACATTCGTCAGGGGCGTCCAACTGGGAGCGGGAAGCTCGGTGGCGAACTCCAGACGGTAGGTTGCGCCCGCGGTGCCGGACACGCCGATGCCTACGGAGTTGCCCTCCGCCGCATTCAGGCTGATGTCGAGCGTCGCCGGTGCCGGATGGACCTGATCCGGCGTCGCAATCGTCATGTCGTCGAAACCAAACCAGTCGTCCCCGGTGCCGAGGCGGCGGAAGAAGACGCGCAGAAAGGCGTTGGTTTGGCTGATGTAGCCGAAGAAGAACGCGCCGCCGCTCCCTTGGGGGCGGGTGATGGGCAGGACCACGGTGTTCGTCGTGCCATCCGCGTGCTGGAACGAAATGTCCATCCCCAGCGGTTCGCCGAAATCCGTGCCGTAGAAACCGAAGGCGGCTTGGGGTTGGCTGAACTCCAGCGTGAAGAAGCCCGGCGATTCCGTGCGCAGATTCAGGAAGTTCGTGCCGGAAATCGGGAATTGACCGCCGAGCGTCATGGCCGGGTCGGTGGCGGTACGAATATCCACCTGTCCGTTCAGCGTGGCCACGTTTGTGCCGAAGACCACGCTCGTGGGTGTGCTGTCCGTCGCCAATCCCTCAAAGCTCTCGCTCAGGATCCCGGGCAAGCGTGCGGCGAAGGCCGAGGCTGCGCGCTGCGTGTTTGGAATGGATGTTGGCCGGGGCACGTCGTTCGGCCCGCCCCAGCCCCAAGGACTGACGTCCTCGCCAAAGTAGATGTCGGGTGCGGCTTGGGCTCCAACCGACGTGAGCAGGATGACCATCGCAAGTTGTCCGATCTGTGTCTTCATAGGAGTTGTTGGCGTTGATTCCGTTTCGTGGCGCGTCAGGTTCTCGGCAAAACTCAGTCTGGTCCAGAGCAGGAACCCACGGCGCCACTTGCTTCTGTGTGAGCGATTAAACGACCGACGTGGCCGGGTCGGCAAGCGGATTGTTGGGACCAAACCGCACTCGCTGACAACGCCGTGCGTGGCATTCAGGAAGCCCGTGAACTCGCCAACCGGAGCTCATCGTCTATCTGAACCGGCTTTCCGACCTGCTCTGGCTCTTCGCCCGCTGGGTGGAGACGCGCTCGAAACCGTAGCCGCGGCTCGTGAGAGCGCGGACGCGCGGGGGCGGTCAGGCGACGTTCAGTCTGATATGTAAAACCATCTGTGTCGCAACTCGCGTCTTATTGGCCAGCGCGAGTCAGCAAGGGAACCCGGCTCAATGCTTCCCGAGGAACAAAACAAATAACCTGAATGC
Source organism: uncultured Verrucomicrobiota bacterium (assembly GCA_964371005.1). Lineage (GTDB taxonomy): Bacteria > Verrucomicrobiota > Verrucomicrobiia > Limisphaerales > MWDV01 > MWDV01. The sequence continues at coordinate 3,606 of CAYJNU010000508.1, forward strand.
TTCAGTGGAAGACCGCCTTCCGTGAGAAACTCGACCGTAAGCGCGCCATTGGTTTCTTTCTGTGCAAGCACGGCGAAAACCAAGCGAGCTTCCAATTCTGCCTGCGGTATGCGGCTCAGTTCGGTGGTAACCGGAATGGTGCCCGATTCCATCTGATGCACAACCGCTTCGTAGCTTGGCAACGCCCAATCGAATATGGCAGGGCGGATTGTCCGCACTAACGCGCTGGAGACAACAACCGAGAGAGCACACGCCACGAAGGGCAGCAACGAACGCCAACGGCGCTGTGGCCACTCGGTGAAAACGCACACAACGCTCATGATGCTGGCCACGAGGAAGCAGACGGCAACCGGTATGGTCAAGAACTGGAGGATGGATGTCCGTCGGGCAAAATATGCGGTGGAAACGACACACCAAACTACCGCCACCGTTACGACGAATCTTCCATTGCGCGACATAAGCGGCTCACATGGAATTCGGCCAAACGTCAGTCTGGTCTGGCGCGGGGCGACCTGACCCGGATCGCATGTGCATGAGCGGATTTAAGGCCGGCCCGGCTCGGCCGGCAAGCTCATTGTCTGGCCCAGACCAAGGTGGAGTGCAGCTTGGGTCGCTCGCCCAAGTCCCGCAGGCCGTTGGGCCGGCACCACGTAGCGGCTCATGGCGGGCGCGGAACGCCTAGATCGCGAAATCGGTGTATTCGAGCTTTGCGGCTTCCAGCGGCGGGAGCAGCATGCCGGCGGCGACGGTGGCGTTCGTGCCTTGCTCGATCAGGATGAACGAGCCGGTCAACCGGTTCGTCGAGTAGCCGTCGTAGGCCAGCGGCTTGGAGGTGCGCAGCCGGATTTCGCCGATGTCGTTCATGGCGAGTTCGGCCGGCTCGGGTTGCGAATCGAAGGTCTGGATATCCAGCCGGTTTTCCAGCGTGCTGACGATGGCTTGCGCGGTTTGGGTCGTGTGCTTGAGGAACAGCTTGCGGCCGCGCTGCAAAGGGCGCGGGTGCATCCAGCAAATCTTCGCGCGCAGGTCGGTGCTCAGGCCGGGTAGCGGATCGGCGCTCACCAGCATGTCGCCGCGGCTGATGTCGAGGTCCTCCTCCAGCACGAGCGTGACGCTTTGCGGGCAGAAGGCTTCGTCGAGCGCGCCGTCGTGCGTCCAAATCTGCTTCACCGTGCCACGCGCGCCGCTGGGCAGGGCCAGCAGTTTTTGGCCGACGCGCACAATGCCGCCGGCGATCTGCCCGCTGAGTCCGCGGAAGTCGTGGAGCGCCGGGTCGCGCGGGTTGTTCGGGCGGTTGACCCATTGCACCGGGAAACGGAAGGCCTGCAAGTTCCAGTCGCTGGCGATGTGAACCGTCTCCAAATGCTTCAACAGCGTTGGCCCTTCGTACCACGGCGTGTGCAGCGAGGGATCAACGACGTTGTCGCCGTTCAGGGCGCTGATGGGGACGAACTTCACGTCGTTGAACACGTCGAGCTTCGGCAGGAAGGCTTCGATGGCGTCGCGGATTTCCAGGAAACGGTCCTCGCTCCAGTCCACGAGGTCCATCTTGTTCACGGCGAAAACGATGTGCGGGATGCCGAGCAGCGCGGCGATGTAGCTGTGCCGGCGGGTCTGCTCGATGACGCCCTGCCGCGCGTCCACCAGCACGATGGAGAGGTTCGCGTTGGAGGCGCCGGTGACCATGTTGCGCGTGTATTGCACGTGGCCCGGCGTGTCGGCGACGATG
>CAYJNU010000509.1:0-5328 GCA_964371005.1 uncultured Verrucomicrobiota bacterium
GTTCATGACAAAGGGTGGCCGGTATCGCACAGTTACGGTTCAGCGGGGAGGATTGGCCTTCATCAGTTCCTGAAGGCGCTCAGGCGTCGCCCGACCTTCGACCGAAAATGAAATGCCGTCAGAGGCCAACTCAGCAAGTGCGCCTCTCGGGATCATCATTTCACCCGAAGCCCAACTCTTAAACGTATAGCGGCCGGGGAGAAAGCCCAGAGCGCGTCGCTCCGTTTCCACGTCTGGAAACCGAATCAGGATCATGGCGTGACGCTAACTCTGTGTTTCTGGAATGGCAAGCGCCCGCCATTCCGGTGGAGGGATGACCGCCGCCGCCACGACCGGCCCGGCCAGAGGCCCGCGCCCCGCCTCGTCCACGACAGCAATGCATGTGACACCGCGCGACCAAAGCCCGCGTTCGAACGAGAGGCGGTCGCAGAGCTTTGCAGTCATGGAGTGAGTTGTCATAGGCTCAGACGGTCTCCTGTGGCTTCTTGCATGAACTTGGCATGCTCCTCTGGGGTCAAGTGATACTTGAAAACCTCGGCCAGACCCAGAACCTCCCGACGCGACATGAAGAGAGACAACCGCTCTCTTACCAACTTCTCAGAAGGCAGGTGCTCGTAGAAATGGCAACACGTGGAAGTGGCCATTTCATCACTTCGCGATTCGGCGCATGTCCACCTGGCAAATTCGTAAACGCCGCGAATCGTCTCCTCGTCAACAGGTTCCTTGTGGGCGTCGAGGAACACGATCCAGAGGTCCACCCAGAGCATTCCCGCGCTCTCGCTGCTCGCTATGAGTTCCCTGTGCTTGGGCAGTTTCTCAATTGCGAATCGTCGCCACGCACTCATATCACAATCACTTCAATGCATCTCCGCCGTGCAAGTTCCCGACCCCTTGCGGTGGTAATCGAACTCCACATTCGGATGATCCGCCAGCCATCACGACCGGCCCGGCCAGCGGCCCGCGCCCGGCTTCATCCACGCCGGCGACACGCGCCGTGCCACGTTGCCAAAGTTGACGCTCGAAGCTGAGGCGTTTGGGGAACTCGGAGGTCATGGAATGGGTCGCCGGATTACTGGCCAGCGTTGCTGTCATCAAAAGAAGAATCTATCGGAAATCTCGTATCCCAAATACGAGCATACAACCAAGAGAATAACCGGGGAGAAGAGGATCAGGCCGCAAACCGCAGTCGCTGCACTTCGCGCTCCAAACCCAATCTTAGCGAACTTCCAGAGAAAAAGTCCCCATACAGGCCACGAAATAACCAAAACCGAATAGAGGATGAACGGTGCAGCCTTGGAAGCCCCCTCGCAAAGAAGAGGCAATAGAAACTGACACAGAGAAGCAGCAAGAGCGTGCAGCAAACACGCGCCAGCGGCGGTTGGGAAAAAGGCCCTCATCAGCCAATCGCTAGATTGTCTGCTTTCGGAAACCTTGGCCGAGGTTATGTTCGGCTCAATCGCGTTCAATGCATCTCCACCTCGCAAGTTCCCAGCCCCTTGCGGTAGTAATTGAACTGCACGTTCAGATGATCCGCCAGCAGCGACATCGGCACGGCGGCGTCCGGCAGCTTCTTGGCGATCATCAGGCAGGTGAGCCGCTGGCCGAACGGATTGTCGTGATTGCCCGCCTGCCAGATCGAAACCTTCTCCGCCTTCCAAGTCTCCGCCGGCCCGACCGAGATGGCCTGCGTCGGCACGAGCGCGATGTTGCCGCCGCCGGACGTGCGCGCGTTCTGCGCGATGGTCAACGGGTGCAAATCCACCACGCGCGTGGCGAGCTTGCGCTGTTCGGCGGGCGACGGCGGTTCGTTCTTCCACTTGCCGGCGCGCTTGGGCGGGTCATTGAACGCCCAGTGCTTCACGTCGCCCTGGCCGCCTTGCATCACGGCACAGCGCACGCCCGCGTCCCAGCTCCGGCGATACGGCGCGGTGTCGGCCTTCGGGAAATGCAGGTTCGCGTCCGGCATGACGAGATCCTTGCGGATGCGGCTGAAGCACAGCTCGTGGTCGGCCTTCTCGAACGACAGCGGGTGCGTGACCGGCGCTTCCTGGCCGTCGAGAAACCATTCGTCCATGCCCCAGAAATGCGCGGAGCGGACGTTGAGGTTCAGGTCATTGACGAGCCGCGCCACCAGCGGCAACTGCTCGGTCGGCCCGATCGGGCCGCAGATGCCGACCGGGTTGTCGGGCGTGGATTGCCGCCAGGTGGTGATGTATTCGAGCGCCTCGGCGAGGTAGAATTCCTCGATCGAGTCATACATGACGACCTTGAAGCCGGGCCGGGAGAGCTTGAGCATTTTCTCCGGCGTCAGCGCGGCGGCATCGCGGACGAGGTCGGCGTCAATCGTGGTGTAATCCCACCAGTCGGGGGCGATGGAGCTGAGTTTGCGAGGCATGTTGCGTTGAGGGTTTGCAGGGTTACAGGGTGAAGCGGTTCGGCGTCATGTCGGCACCGAGTTTCGGCGCCGGGTGGAGGAACTCAATCAAAAAGTCGTGGGTCGTTCGGCCGCGAATCCCCCATGTTCAAGCGATGGTTCCTGGACGAGGGTCGTTCTCAGCCCATCACTCCGGCTCTCGGCAATGATGGGAGAGGCATTCGTCGGGCTTGCTCCCTCGACCGGTTTTCCGCAGTGTCCGGGGTGGCTGGTTCGCGGTTTTCGGTTCGGCGACTTCGGGCGGATGCCCGTATCCGAACGGGATTCCAGGACGCGCAGCCTGTTCAAACCGCGACGGGCCATCAGTCATGAGCAACGAGACCATTGTCATCACGAACCTCTCGAATCGGGAATTCCTTGAACGCCATGCCCGCGCCGGCTGCATCGGCTTGTCCGGCGGGGACACCCTGGTGGACAAGACGATCTGCCGCGCGGAACGGCATCTGGACGAAGCGGACCGTTGGGGCGCGTGGTCGCACGCCTTCGTCTTCGAGGGCCGGCGCGCCGACGGCCATCACTGGGTCATTGAGTCGGACCTCCAGTTCCATCGCAAGCACGTCCAGCTTGGCGTCCAAGAGAATCGAGTGAGCAAGTATGACGACGAAAAGTTGTACACCACGCTGGCGGTCCTGGATTTCGGACTCACCTCCGAGCAGGTGAACCGGCTGCTGTGCGAAGGCCTCGCACTCGTTGCCGACCACACCCGCTACTCCCTGCGGGAACTCGTGGGCACCCTATTCGCCCTGCGGCATCCGACGTTGCGTGGACGCGAAAACCTGCTGGCGCGCAAGCGTTCTCTGTTTTGCTCGGCGTTGGTGCAGCATCTGTTTCGCAAGCTGGGCCTGGACCTTGCGCCGGGTGTGGACGCCAAGCATACCACGCCGGAGGATCTCGCCCGCACCACCGTGCCGCACGTCACTTATCTCTTGCAGCGCGGTTTAACTCCGAAAAAGCCGGAGACTCTTGAAGTCCGCTTGCGCCGCCGCGTGCGGGTGGGCATCCGCCAACTCAAGCGTCGCCAGGGGCGCATCGGCAAACAGCCGGCTTAGGTTCTTCCTCCTGGGCGGATCGCGACCGGTCCCCCGGACGCAGCGTACAGATGGGCCTGACGACGGCTTGGCCATCCGCGAGCGTCTTTTCGCCCCTTCGCGCGCGCTACGCCCGGAGACCGGCCGCGCTCCGGGCGAATCGAGGAACGGCACCACGCCTTAGCGCGGCGTCACCTTGGGCAAGCCGAAGCGGCGCATTCGTTGGATTTCATCCCACCGGTTCAGCCGCAACCGCAGGAAGCGCAGCATCCAAAAATCCCCGCGCCGCCGGAACTGCCGGATGCGTCGTCGTTCGCCCAGGATGTGTTTTCGCAACCGCCAGCAGTCCGCGATGGCGTCGAGATAGGCGCGTTTGATGAACTCGCCGCGCCGGATCAAAACCAGCCCCACGAGCGCTTCGGCCAGGAGCAGGGCCAATTGCAGCGGGACCAGCAGGAGCAACAGATTCTGACCATTTTTCAGCAGGGTTAGCAACGCGTTGCGGTTCGCGTAAGACCTTTTCGAGTCGCTGGTGCGGAACTCGACCACTGCCGTGCCGCCTTCAGGATTGGCATCTGCCGCACCCCGGTGGTGCAGGCGGGCCGCCGGGACAGCGATGCAGGTGCGCCCGGACAACCACACGCGCCAGGAAAGATCGCACTCCTCGGCGAACATGAAGTACCGCGCATCGAAACCGCCCAACTCAAGGAAGAGCGCGCGCTGGATCAGGTAGGAGCAACCTTCCGGCATGAGCACTTGGCGCGTTTCGGCGTGCGGTCGCCGGACAGTAACCAGGCCGAACACATCGAAACCCGCTGCGCCGAGGGATTGGAACGTGTCGTCGCCGTAGTCCAGCACCTGCGGCGTGGCCGCCGCCGCGCCGGTGCGGCGAACCTCCGCCACTAGTTTGTCCAAGCAATCGGGTTCGAGCCACGCGTCGTTGTTCAGGAAGAAGAGGAACTCACCGCGGGCGGTGGCGGCCGGACGATTGTTGCCTTCCGCGAAGCCCAGATTCTCGCCGTTCTGAATGAAGCGGGCGTTGGGCCAGTCTTTCAGGATCATCTCGGCGGTAGCATCCGAGCCGTCCGTAGATTGATTGTCCGCAACGAGGAGTTCAATCTGCGTGCAGATCGTCTGCGCACGCAACGATTCCAGACAACGGCTGATCCACTTTGCGCCATTGTAGTTCAGCACGATGACGCTGAGCAGCAGCGAACCCGGCGGCCGTGGCGCCGCACGCGTTTCGCTCGTGGCTTGGTCGAGTGCCTTTGAATTCACAATACGATCTGCCGGAGCTAGTAGCGTACAGCCGCGCAATCCTCAAGGCTTGACATCAGCGAGGGGACGGTGAAAATGCCCACGCCTTGCCGGCTGAGCTCGGTTGGTCAGGCAGACCTGAAGGGAATATGAATACACGATTGCCTCTACCGCATTGGTTTCTGGGCCTCTTTGTTTTTGCCACCGCCACCCTGCTCGGCTCGGAACTCAGGGCTGATGACCCGGAAACTGAAAATGCGCCTCTCATCAACGTCAACTTCGGGGGGCATCTTACGCCGGCAGGATTGGACATCAACAAGGTGGGCATCGCCGCCATTGGACGGACCCCCAACGACCTCTGGAATTTCTACAGCCGTGACATCGCCCCGGGGGAGTGGCGCCAAAACGGAGTCATCACGAATCTTCAGCAGGCCGACGGCGTCACCACCGCGGGCGGTATCCTCGTCAACAACTTGCCCGGGGCTTGGTATAACGGATCAAGCGACGTGATGTACAACGGATTCCTCTATCCCCAAAGCGGAGCCGCCTCGCTCAGCCTGACCAATCTCCCACCGGGCCGTTATGAGGTCTATCTCTATTCTGGCCACG
>CAYJNU010000510.1:0-5323 GCA_964371005.1 uncultured Verrucomicrobiota bacterium
GGGACTACAAACCGAGGCCGGCGCGATTCAAGCGAGTTTTCAAACAGGCTCTAAGAAAAAAAAGCCCGCGCGTGGCGGGCTTTGAAAGCCGGGCTGCGGGCGCGCGTCAGGCGCGCTCCATGTATTTGCCCGTCCGGGTGTCCACCTTGAGCTTTTCGCCGGTCTTGATGAACAGCGGGACCTGCAGGGTGATGCCGGTTTCCATGGTGACGGCCTTTTGGACGTTGTTGGCCGAATCGCCACGGATGCCTTCCGGGGCGTCGGTGACTTGCAGCACCACGCTCGGCGGCAACTCCACGCTGACCGCCTTCTCCTCGACAAACGTCACGGTCACGCCGCCGTTCTCGACCAGGTAGTTCTTGGAATCGCCCACCAACTCGGGGTTGAGCGTGACGGTTTCGTAATTCTCCGGGTCGGTGAAAACGAAATCTGCGCCATCCTTGTAACTGAACTCCATCTTCTTGGTGAGCATCGGCACGGTCTCGACCTTCTCAGTGGAACTGAACCTCACGTCGGAGGATTTGCCGGTGCGGATGCTGCGGAGCGTGGCTTGGACGAAGGCGCGCAGGTTGCCCGGCGTGCGGTGCTGGACGTCCAAAACGACGCAAATGTCGCTGTTATAATCAATCGCCATACCGCGGCGAAGGTCGTTTGCTGCTACTGCCATAATATTCTGCTCGAACGGTTGCCTCAATTCCCCCGAAACAGGGAGCGTGGAAGGTAGGCGAGTCGGCTCTGAACGCAAGCTCGGATTTTGCCGACGCGAACGCACGGAATCCCCGGTGGCCCTATGATGGGCCGACGGAGGCGATGCCGGCTGCCGGCTTCAATTGTGCCCCGCTGCCTTGAGGTATTTGGTCACCGCCTCCGTCCGACCTTGGACGTGCAGTTTTTCGTAGATGTGGCCGAGGTGGGTGCGCACGGTTTCCGGGCTGATGCCCAGCCGGACGGCGATTTCCTTATTGGTGATCCCTTCGGCCAAGAGGGCGAGGATTTCCTGTTCGCGCGGCGACACACCTTGCGATTCGATGCCGCTGGCGGGCGCCGAGCGGAAGGACTGCACGACCAACCGCGCGATCTCTCCGGTCATGGGCGCACCTCCCGAGCGAACCTCGGTAATCGCCCGCAAGACTTCATCGGTCTGCGCGCGCTTCAGGAGGTAGCCGCTGGCACCGGCCTTCAAGGCGCGAAAGATGAGTTCCGTATCCTTGTAAACCGTGAGGATGATGACCTGCAAATCCGGCAGACGAGCCTTGAGTTTTGCCGTGCAGGCGATCCCGGATTCTCCCGGCAAATGGATATCCATGAGCACCACCTGCGGCTTCGCGCGGGGAATCTCGATCATCGCTTCCTTGGCGGTGGCGCAGGTGCAAATGCACTGGAACGAGGGGGTGGACTCAATCAGTTCGCTCAGGGTCTGGCGAACGGTGTCGTTGTCTTCAACAATGCCAACTGTGATCATGATTTCAATTCGGGCTGAGAACGGGCGGACAACGGCAGCTTGATGCGCACGGTCGTCCCGGCGCCCGGTTGCGAGAGCAATTCACTACCGCCCCCCGAACCCGCAATCCGGGCCTTAAGATTCGCGAGCCCGTTGCCCTCCACGGGGGCGGACGTATCGAAGCCCCGGCCGTTGTCCGCGATCGTGATTTCCAGGATTCCCTCGCGCAGCGAAAACTCCATAAACACCTCGCTCGCGTGGGCGTGCCGGACCGTGTTGTGCAGCACTTCTTTCACGGCCAGGAAGAGGTCGTGCCGAACCTCGGTGTTCAACCGGAGCGATGGAAAATCCAGCGGAATCTTCAGGCGGCAGGCAACGCCCGAGGCCGACAGAAACTCTTCGGCGTAACTGCCCAGATACCCGGCCAGGAACGGTAGGGAATCTTTGATGGGATTCACCAGCCAGACGATGACATCCAGGGCCCGGACCAGCGCCCGCGCCTTGTCGCCGATGGCTCGGAAACGGGTGGCGGCTTTCTCGAGCGCCGCCGGTCGGCCGGCGCCCGCGTCGGCGAGCAGGCTGATCTCAGTCAGGCTGGAGCCGAGATCATCGTGAAGATCCCTGGCGATGCGCGACCGTTCCGCTTCAATAGCCTGGAGTTTTTCCGCCCGCTCCCGTTCCTGGATTTCAACGCGCAGTTGGGCGCTCCGCTGCTCAACCTGCCGGCGGAGTGACGTGATCCATACCAGCAAGACGAGCAGGCTGCCACCGAGCACCCCGGCCACAATCATCAATTGCCGGACCGTGGACCAAGCCGGGCGGGCCAATAGGCGCGCGTCCTGGAAGCCGTTGAGCAGGAGTTCGAACGAATGGATTTCGCGGTCCAGCGTGCTCTCACCGCCCCGCCCCACAAAGGTCCCGGTGACACGCAGCCGGCTGCCCACGGGAAACACTAGTCCGCCCGAAGTCCTGGCCGGAACGCGCGCCACAAAAACGTGAGCGCCGGTCTGCAACCCGAAGACCCAATCGTCCTGATCTTTGCCGAGATTCAGCAGCAGGCCATCCGCTTGGACGAGCGTTGAGTCCAGGTCCGTTTCCAGCGTATCTCCGCTCGGCAGCACCCTTGGCTCTGGAAGCGGCGCCGTGCCGGTCTTGCGCGCCAACGCCTCGCGTAGCAATGGAGAGAACCCTCCGAGCTTCGGGAAGCCGACAACTTCCACCAGGTCGCCTGCTTCCAGTTGGGCGGGAGCACGCAGAACAAAGCGCAAACCGTTCGTGCCATCCATGAGGAAGTATTCGCCGGCACGATGTTGAATGATCTGCCCGACTACCCTCACCGGCTTCAGGATCGCGGCTTCCGCATCAAAGAGTCGCAACTCGGCGGCGCGTTTGCCCGGCGCCGAAAACGGGTTCGCCGGAGGTGGTTCATCCACGTTGATCGTCGCCGCGCGAATCTGAACCGCGCCGATCCTGAAGACGTGGGTGATTTCATCCTTCACCGCCCACAAGCAGCCACGAATGCGCAGGAGAGCGCCTGCATCGTGCCGGATTTCTTCCGGTGCGGTTTCCGGCAACGAGGCCTGGAGCTTTCCGTCGCGCGTCAACAACGTGACGCGATTGCTTTCCACCGCGGTGGCTACGCCCTGGAGTTCCACGTACTGCGCGTCCAGACTCCCGTTCATAAGCTGGTCCCACGCGGGGCGAATCGGCTCCGGGACAATGCCTCGGCCGAGTTGGGTGATGCGCCGCGCCAGAATCATCGGGGAAAACTGAGCGACCGTCAGCCCTTCCACTTCCCAATACTCTCCCCAGCGCAGGTGGTAACTGTCGTCCAACTCCACTTCGTCCACAAAGATGCCGGAGGTCAGATCCTGCAGCACGACGGCAGACCGCGCGGCCCACGTCACGACCCCTTTGATTTTCACCGGATAACCCCGCATGGCCTCTTCGCGTTTGAGGAGTTTGATTTCTTCCACGGTCGTCAGCACCGGCAAGTGCGCGCGATCGGAATCAATCTCCCGAAAGGCCAGACATCGCCAGGTGGTTAGCGGTGCGAGGTCATCGCGAATTGCGAGCGCATCAACCTGTCCGCCCGACGCTTTGGGCAAGGGCGAGGTGGTCTGAAGTTGAATCTGCCCGGTGCCGTCGGACAACACCATCGCCGATCCCGGGTTGAGCTGCAGAATCTGTCCGCGCAGGTGATAAAGACCGTTGGCGTTGGTTGGCCCGGTCAGCGTCTCCCCGACGGTGCTGACGGGTTGTGAATCCCAAGCCCGTGACGAAAGTGAGAGAACCTCCACATGCGCCCAGTCCGGCACCCAAAACATCCCTGGAATCCTGTGCTCATCAAGCGTGGAGGCCCCCCACGAGACTCCCGTCAATCGCACCCGGCTATCGCCCCACAACTCTCTCGTTAGCGGAGTGGCTCCGTTCAATTCCACCCGCATCCGCCCGGTGCCCGAACCGAGGACCAACGAACAACTCCGCGGCCCGTTCTGGCTGACGAATTCCACTTTCCCTTCCACGACAGACCACCCGCATTCCTCAATCGGCGAAAGGACCTGTCCCAGCCCCAGCGGGCGCGGCGCCGGCACGTTCGTTTTGCCCAGGACGCGCAGTTGCGGCAAGCCGATAGACAACTGGCTGCCTCCAGAAGACGCCGTGTAAAAAGTATAAACTCCCTCTTGAGTCACCTCGAGCCAGCCATCGAAACAAAGGGCCACAAAACTGTCCTTGGTACGCACGTCCGGGCTGAAGTCCGGCGCGACCCCCTCCTTCTGCACAGAGAGTCGCGTGAAATCGGGAATCTGCCACCAATCGCCCTCGTAGCTCCGCCAACACACTCCTGGCGCAAAGGACGCGGCGGCTGAACCGTTGGGCTCGCGATGCGAGAGCGCGCTCGCGGGGATCGGCTGCCGCGGCGCGCCGGGAGGCTGGTAAGCTACGCTGAGTGTATTGGTGGCGTCCCGGTTAAACCACGAAACGCGAATCGGATGCGTGCCCTTGTGCAAGAACACTTCCCCGGATCGCTCCTGCCAGACGTGCTGGCGATCGTTGTTGACCACCAGGGTTTTGCCGATTGTGAATCCGTCTCCTCCTCCCACCGCAGTGCAACTTCCCTCCCAGGCAATGCGGTCGCCGGGATGCACTGGGGCGCTGCGCGGGTCCAGCTCAATCCGCGCCGCGCCGGATTCATCTTGAAGCACCGCCAAGTCCTGCGCTGCACTCACCCAGCAGACCACGCCTTCGAGGCGGAGTTGGCAAGTGGTTCGTTGTTGCTCGGCCACCCTCCCGTGAAGCTGCAGGATGTTAGTAACCACCCCCCCCATCGGAAGAGTCTCCGCCGGCAAGGACCAGCCGAGCGCCGCACCAGCGGCGACAGCCAGCCCAAGCCAGTGACGAAAGATCCGATACATGGCCGGGAGCATAGGTGAGGGCGTCAACCAATTCACGTCGGAAGCGGGCTTGCCGATGGTTGTGGCAAACAGGAAGGGCACCGGGATCGCCCGGCGCCCTCGCTCGAATTCAATCCTCCTCCGGAGCCTGCTCTACAGGCCCGGCTTCACCATGCGGAAGTAGCCGGACTGCGCCGAGGGCAGGCTGCTCTGCGGGATGAGTTGGCGATTCCCCAAGGCGGTCTGCACCACGTTGGTGAGCCCCGGATCCGCCCAACTCCCAGGAGATAGGTCCGGACTCGATTGCAGGCTGAACCCGGTATCGGGGATGGACCAGTTCACCCAGTACTTGTGGTCGGGCCGCACGATGAGGATACAGGAGGGCATCTCACCAACCACCCGCCAGATCGGGTTGGCCGGGTCGGGGTTCAGATCCGGTCCGGCGAAGGTTTCATCAATTTCGGGCGAGAGAGTGACGCCCTTGACC
>CAYJNU010000511.1:0-5288 GCA_964371005.1 uncultured Verrucomicrobiota bacterium
GGAGCCGCCTCCTATACCGGGCCGACGGAGACGAACTCCTCGCAAACCCTGGTCAACAGCGCGTCGGTCACAGCTACGAACGCCATCGGAACCAATGTTTCTGCCGCGACGACGATGTATATCGGTCCCCAAACGATTATGGTGGGCGAGAATCAATCACAGGTCTTTACTCTATCTGCAGGCCAAGTGGACTATGACACATTGATCACCTTCGTCGTGACCAATCTGGTGACGACGACGAACACGAGCACCTACCTGAACTCGGCGGCGTATGTGATGACGGGGGTGGTGGGCCAGGCGGACTTGAGCTTGAGCGCCCACAAAATAGTTTTGGGTGTGACCAACGACGTTTGGGATTTTTCGGTCACGGTCAGCAACGCCGGACCTTCAGCGGCGACCGGGGTGGTGGTCAGCAACCAGATTCCCGCGAATGCCACTTTTATCTCGGCCACGGGCGGAGCCACGCCCACCAACGGCGTTCTGCTGGTGAATCTTGGCTCACTCGCCGTCGGCGCGACCGATTCGATCCAGATAGTCGTGGTACGACCCAGTAACTTCGTGGTTACCAATGTGTTTCAGGTGTTCGCCAACCAGACTGATCCCGACCCGACCAATAATTACGCCACCGTCCTCGCACAAAACACCATAAATTACACCACCAGCACCGCGACGCATGAGACGAATCTCACCGCGACCGTGAACCAGCGGGTGAATGAGTATTCGACGGAGTTGATCGCCAGGCTGCCGAATGGAACCGTGGTTTACAACCAGACCTTCAACGCCGCCTACTCAAACTCGACGGTGCAGGCGGCTGTGGCGCAGGCTGCCGCCGCGTTGGCCGGAGCCGGAGCCACCTCCTATACCGGGCCGACGATGACGAACGCTTCGCAAACCCTGGTCAACAGCGCATCGGTCACCGCCACGAACGTCATTGGAACCGGTGTTTCTGCCGCGACGACGATGTATGTCGGTCCCCAAACGATTATGGTGGGAGATTTTCAATCAGTGGCCTTAACTCTGCTTGCCGGCGCGGTTGACTATGACACGTTGATTACCTCCGTCGTGACCAATCTGGTGACGACGACGAACACGGACACCTACCTGAACTCGGCGGCGTATGTGATGGAGGGGGTGCTGGGCCAGGCGGATTTGAGTTTGAGCGCCAGTGTTTCGTGGGAGAGCAATACAGGGAATAGCAATCTGCTTTTTTCCCTCACAATCAGCAACGCCGGACCTTCAGCGGCGACCGGGGTGGTGATCAGCAACCAGATTCCCACGAATACCACCTTTATCTCGGCTACGGGCGGAGCCACCCCCACCAACGGCGTCCTGCTGGTGAACCTTGGCTCACTTGCTGCGGGGGCGGCGAGTCCGGCCCAAGTCGTCGTGCAAGTTCCTCCCGAAATTGATTATATCAGATCACCTTTCTTTGAAGTGTTTCAGGTGTTTGCCGATCAAACGGATCCCAACCTGACCAACAATTCCGTCAGCGTCTTCTGCCTGGTCAATGGCTCCAATTTGACCATCAGCACTGTGACAAATCAGACGAATCTCACCGCGACCGTGAACCAGCGGGTGAATGAGTATTCGACCGAGTTGATCGCCAGGCTGCCGAATGGGACCGTGGTGTTTGACCAGACCTTCAACGCCGCCTTTTCGGACCCGACGGTGCAGGCGGCTGTGACGCAGGCCGCCGCCGCGCTGACCAACGCCGGAGCTGCCTCCCATACCGGGCCGACGGAGACGAGCGCTTCGCAAACCCTGGTCAACAGTTCATCGGTCACGGCTACGAACGCCATTGGAACCAATGTTTTTGCCGCGACGACGACGTATATCGGCCCCACGAATTTGATGACAGGCAACAACCAATCGCAATACACAGTTTTGCCTGCCGGCGTGGTGGACTATGACACATTGCTTACCGCCGTCGTGACCAATCTGGTGACGACGACGACCACGGACACCTATCTGAATTCGGCGGCGTATGTGATGACGGGGGTGGTGCTGGGCCAGGCGGATTTGAGTTTGAGCGCCTTCATTTTGCCGCGGGGTGATCCGTACAGCAATATGGTTATTTCGGGCACGGTCAGCAACGCCGGACCTTCTGCGGCGACCGGGGTGGTGGTCAGCAATGTGATTTCAGGGGCATTCGCTTTTATCTCGGCCACGGGCGGGGCCACGCCCACCAACGGCGTTCTGCTGGTGAGTCTTGGCTCTCTCGCCGTTGGCGCAACCAACTCGGTCCGGATAGAACTCGCCATAACAGAATCCCCCTTCTACAGTGTTAACTGTGCGTCTCAGGTGTTTGCCGATCAAACGGATCCCAACCTGACCAACAATTCCACGTACGTCAGCGCAGGGATGGTCTCTGCAATTACCACCAGCACGGTGACGCATGAGACGAATCTCACCGCGACGGTGAACCAGCAGGCAACGAATTACTCGACGGAGTTGATCGCCAAGTTGCCGAATGGAACCGTGGTTTTCGACCAGACCTTCAACGCCGCCTATTCGGACCCGGCGGTGCAGGCGGCCGTGGCGCAGGCCGCGGCGGCGCTGACCAACGCGGGAGCTGCCTCCTATACCGGGCCGATGGAGACGAACGCCTCGCAAACCCTGGTCAACAGCGCTTCGGTCACGGCTACGAACGCCATCGGAACCAATGTTTCTGTCGCGACGACAAAGTATATCGGTCCCACGAATATCATGGTAGGCGAGAACCAATCGCAGCCATTTACGATACCCACCGGTTGCGTGGACGATGACACACTGATCACCTCCGTCGTGACCAATCTGGTGACGACGACGAACACGGCCACTTATCTGAATTCGGCGGCGTATGTGATGGAGGGGATCGTGGCCCAAGTGGACGTGGCGTTGAGCCTCACCGCGGCACCGAACCCGGTGGACGTGGGCGCGCCGCTCACTTACTCGCTGACCGTCACCAACAACAGCAGCACGCCGGCCACCGGCGTGGTTGTGAGCAACACCCTGCCTGCGAATGTCAGCGTGATTTCGGTTTTGCCCAGCCAGGGTTCGGCCAGCAACAGCACCGGGGTGGTGACTTACTCGGTGGGCAGTCTTTCCAACGGCACCGCGGCCACGCTCGCCATCGTCGTCGTCCCGAACGCGGCGGGCTTGCTCACCAACGCTGCCAGCGCGTTCAGTGCGCAAACCGATTCGCAGCCCGCGAACAACCGCGTCACGAATGTCACGACCGCCGTGAGCGTGCCGGTCACCAATCTGGCGCTGACGGTGCTTTCCTCAATCGCGTTGAACCCGCAAACCGGCTTGTTTGAACAGCGCATCCGAGTATCGAATGGCGGCCCGGCCACGCCGTCTTCGGTGCGGGTGCTGATCTCCGGGCTGGCGGCGAATGCCAGGTTGTACAATGCCACCGGCACCACCAACGGCACCCCGTTCGTTCAAAGCGCGTCGCCGCTGGGCGTCGGCTCCAACGTGGTCTTTCTGCTGGAGTATTACGTTCCCACCCGCGTGGCGACGACGAATCTGACCCTGGCCGTTGAAGCCGGACCGCTGGTGATTCCGCCCGTGGTCAACGGCACGACTCTCAACATCAATCGGACGGTGGTGCAGGCGGATGGCAGCGTGCTGGTCGAGTTCAGCGCGGTGCCGGGACAGATTTATGCCGTCCAGTATAGCAGCGACATGGTGACGTGGCAGACGGCGGTGCCGGCCATTACCGCTCCGGCGACCCGCGTTCAGTGGATTGATTCCGGCCCGCCCAAAACGGACAGCAGCCCGGCGCAACAGAGCGCGCGGTATTATCGTGTCGTTCTGCTGCCGGCCAACTGAGCCCAACACGATTGATCTTATGAAAAGAGCTTTGATTGCCTGGTCGCCTGCCCTGGCGACGGTTCTGTTGATTGCGAACCTGCGCGCCCAGGATGCGCCGGCGGACTACGCGAACTGGTTTACCTTCGGTCCCCAATTCGGGCTGAACATCAGTGCGCGGTTCAACCACGTGGGCAATGTGAATCCCGCGGCTCCGGGGCCGGCCACTGGCGGAGGCGTGAACCGATCCTACGACGACGGCTACGTGAATGTGGATAGCTCCGGCAACGCGGGTGGCCAGACTTGGAATTGGGGTTATCAGGACGCCGCGCACGTCTCCGGCGGCACGCTGACGATGCACAGCGCCTCCGCCGCCGTGAATGGCTCCCTGAACCAGACTGACGATCCGGCAATCGGATTTGATTTGGCGTTCGGACGAAACCTCGGCGCGGTGTGGGGCGGGAAGTGGGGATTGCAGGCGGCCTTTGATTTCAGCGACGTTTCGATTTGCGACAAGGGTTCGGTGACCGGCCCGGGAACGCTGATCAGCGACGCTTTTTCCCTGGGCGTGATGGCGCCGGAAGCGCCGTATGCCGGCACCTTTGATGGCCCCGGCCCGTTGTTAGGCGACACCCCGACACGAACGACGGCGTCAGATGCGGTGCTGGTCACGGGCCGGCGGACGCTCGACGCGCAGCTCTATGTTTTGCGCGCAGGCCCCTATTACGAGTTTCTCCTGGGCAGGCGTTGGTCGGGGCGATTGGGCGGCGGATTGGCCCTGGCCGTGGCCGACACCCGGTATTCATTTGATGAAACGATCACCTTTGGCAGTGGTTTGGTGGTCAACAACGCCGGTTCAAGCTCGGGCGCGGAGTTCCAGGCCGGCGCTTATCTGGAAGGCAAATTGTTGTATGCCGTGACTCGCCGCACGAGCCTGTTTGCCGGGGCACAATATGAATATCTCGGCACGTTTTCGCGCACCGCCGGAAACGAAAAGGCACAACTGGATATGGGCAGCGCGGTTCAGGTTCTGTTTGGCATTCAGTTGAGTTTCTGACCAACGTTCAATTTGGCGATGACGCATTCTCGGTTGCGAAAGACCGCGTTTGATTTGACCGCCTGCCCGCTGGCTGGTACAACGCGTCGCGGTGTCGGTTGTTTTGCTCTATCTCAACTATGAAGACCAGCGCGCGTCCCAAGTATCGTCGAATTCTACTCAAGCTCAGCGGTGAGGCCCTCGGCGGCGAACACGGCTCGGGCATTCACCCGGTTGCCCTGAAACTCATGGCGGAGCAGGTCCGCGAGGTGCGGGAGTTGGGCGTTCCCGTGGTGATCGTCATCGGCGGCGGCAACATCTTTCGCGGCCTCGCCGGCAGCGAGAAGGGGATCGAACGCGCCACCGGCGATTACATGGGCATGCTCGCGACGGTGATCAACTCGCTGGCGTTGCAGGACGCGCTCGAGCGGCGCGCCTGCTTCACCAGGGTGCAGAC
>CAYJNU010000512.1:0-5275 GCA_964371005.1 uncultured Verrucomicrobiota bacterium
GAACAGGCCAAAATCATCGGCGTGGTGCTCGTGTTCCGCGACCAGACGGAGGAGCGTGCGGCGGCGAACGCGCTGCGCCGAAGCGAGGAACGTTACCGCCGGATCGTCGAAACCGCGCACGAAGGCATCTGGTGTATTGACGCCGAGTCGCGCACGTCCTTCGTCAATCGCCGCATGCAGGAGATACTCGGCTACGAGGCCAGGGAGATGCTCGCCCGGCCGTTGACGGATTTTCTCCGCCCGGAAGACGTCGCCGATCATGCCACCCAACTGGAAGCCCGCCGCCAAGGTAAGCCGGGCCACTTCGAGCGGCAGTACCGGCACGCCAACGGTGAGTGGCGCTGGATGCGTGTGTCCGCCACACCGCAGCAGGACGAGCAGGGACGCTTTCTCGGCTCGTTTGCCATGTTCACGGACATCACCGAACACCGGCGGGCAGAGGCGTTTCGGGAGGCCCTGCTTTCGCTGGCTATAGGCCTCAGCGCGGCGAGCACGCCCGCCGAGGTGGCCCGCAGCGTTTTTGCGGGGGCAGATCGGCTGTGGAACTGGGACGCGGGCGTGTTGGACATGGTGAAGCCGGGTGGAGAATTGACGGAAACGGTGTTGTGTCTGGACGTCCTGGGGGGGCAGCGCTGCGAAGTCCCGCCGGCTCAACCGCCGGGCCCGCTGACGCCCCGGATGCGCCGGGTTCTGGCCAACGGACCGGAGTTGGTCCTGCGCACGCCCGAGGACATGAAGGCTTCCGACTCCGTGGCGTTTGGCGACACCACGCGCCTGTCGGCTTCGATCATGTGTGTCCCCATCCGCCAGCGGGGACAGCCGGTGGGTGTTCTGTCCATCCAAAGCTACACGCGAAACGCCTTCACGCCGGATGACCTGCAATCCCTGCAAGGTCTGGCCGTTCAATGCAGCGGCGCGTTGGAGCGCATTCAGGCGGAGGCGCGGTTGAGCCGGCAGGCGGCGTTGCTCGATGCGGCCAACGACGCCATCTACGTGCGCGCGCTGGATCAGACCGTGACTTACTGGAACGCCGGGGCCGAACGGCTCTATGGTTGGTCGCGCAACGAGGCCTTGGGTCGTAAGATCATCGAGTTGGCGGACGTGGATCACGCGGCGTTTGAGGCGGCGCAGACTGCGGTCCTGGAGCACGGCAGTTGGTCTGGCGAGTTGAAGCATTCCAGCAAAACGGGCAAGAACCAGGTCGCGTTTTGCCACTGGACGTTGTTGCGGGATGAGCAGGACCAGCCCAGCGAAATCCTGGCCATTCACACGGACATCACGGAGAAGAAACAACTGGAAACCCAGTTCCTGCGCGCCCAGCGCATGGAGGGCATCGGCTCCCTGGCCGGCGGTGTGGCTCATGACCTGAACAACATCCTCGCCCCCATCCTCATGTCCACTTCCCTGCTGCGCGAAGCCGTGCGTGACCCGGAAAGCCGTGAAATGATCAACACCGTGGAAACCTGCGCCCAGCGGGGGGCGGACATCATCAAGCAACTGCTGACCTTCGCCCGCGGCAAGCCGGGCGCCCGCGTCCCCCTGCCGCTGCGCCAACTGCTGCGCGAGATGGACAAGATCATCGGCGAGACTTTCCCCCGGAACCTTCAGCGGCGGATCGCGTTCGCGCCGGAACTCTGGCCGGTGTTGGGCGACCCGACGCAGATTCATCAGGCGTTGATGAACCTGTGCGTCAACGCCCGTGACGCGATGCCCGAGGGCGGCACACTGACCTTGGCGGCGGAAAACGTGACCTTCGACGAGGCGTTCGCCGGTCTGACGCCCGATGCGAAGCCCGGCAACTACGTGTGCCTGAGCGTGAGTGACACCGGCACCGGCATTCCGGCCGATCAGTTGGACCGCATCTTCGATCCGTTCTTCACCACCAAGGCCATCGGCAAGGGCACTGGCCTCGGGTTGCCCACGGTGCTGGGCATTGTGCGCGGGCATGGTGGCTTCGTTCGGGTGAACAGCCAAGTCGGGCGGGGCACGACCATCGAGCTTTACCTGCCGGCGGTCCCTGACGCAAAAGGGACCGGCCCGACGCAAGCCGAAGCTCGCGCGCCGCGAGGCCAGGGTGAGTTGATTCTGGTGGTGGACGACGAAGCCGGCATTCGGAGCATCGTGCAACGGACGTTGGAGAAACACGGCTATCGGGTGCTGTTGGCCAGTGAAGGCGCCGAAGCATTGGCTCGCTTTGCCCCGTACCGCGGCGAGGTTCGGGCGGTCCTGACGGATATGATGATGCCGGGAATGGACGGGCCGGCGTTGGTTCGCGCCCTCCGACAGGTGGACCCGCGCCTGCCCATTCTGGGCATGACCGGCCTGGCGGAGCGGGTCGGGGTGAGCGGATTGGAGAGCCTCGATCTGCCGGTGGTGCTGACCAAACCATTTCCGGGAGTGAGACTGCTCGCCGCGTTGCACGAGGCGCTCGCAACCCGGTCTGCGGTGGGAGTCACCCCCACGAATTTGCCCACATGAAGCCGAACCCAAAACCGCTCATCCTCATCCTCTGCACCGGCAACTCCTGCCGCAGCCACATGGCCGAAGGTTTCTTGCGTGCCGTCGCGGGCGATTTGGTCAACGCCCAAAGTGCCGGTTCCGAGCCCGCTGGTTATGTGCATCCGCTCGCCATCCAAGCGATGGCGGAAATCGGCATTGACGTTTCCGGCCACCGATCCAAGCACCTGGACGAATTCCTGAGCCAACCCGTGCATACGGTCATCACGGTTTGCGGCAACGCGGATCGAGCCTGCCCGGTGTTTCCTGGACTGGTGCAACGGCATCACTGGCCGTTCGATGATCCCGCCCATGCCACAGGGACCGACGCCGAGCAAATGGCGATGTTCCGGCGCGTTCGCGACGAGATACGGCGGGTGTTCGAGGCGTATGCGGCAGGTTTGCGCATTGGTGTCCGACGCTCGGCGGTTGAGTGAGTCGAGGTGTCCGCCCGCCCACCCTTTCGCAGCCACCACTGGGTTGACACCGGGGCCGCGAGTTGCGGGTCGGTCGTGCGGGCGGATCCGTTGCAGACGAGACTGCCCAAAGTCATTCGCCAGGGCCTGAGCGCACGTGTTGAGATCGTAACAGAACAAGAACAGGCAGAGCCTCGCACCGGGGTTCTGAGATCGGAGTGAGAAGCACGACCTCGAAATTGGAGGGCCCTCCCCGAAGCCGCCCAATGCCGGCAGCCTTGTTCCACAGGAAAAGGCCAGCGGTTTTATTCTCAGAAGTCTCCGAGTCCAGTTGCGGATGAATGGGATGCTTCGCCGATCGGCTGACGACTTAGCGGGCGATCCAGGGATTCGCCCTCTGAAACAACTTGAGCCAGTCACGCGTGATGGCTTCGCCGATCGTCTTGCCGTCGGTCAATTCGTCCGGGGTTCGCCCCCAGTAGAAGCTGATCCAGCCGCCCACCTCGGATCGCGTGTCACGCATGAACTGCACAAGCTCCTCCCCCTTGCAGTTCATCGGAAAGGTTTCTTCCACGATCAGCGGTTTCCCGATGCGGAACTTCCGCAAGGTGCCGCGGGCTTGAGCGAGCTCGCCGCTCTTCGGGTAGAGGTGAACGCAAATGAAATCCAGATCGTCTGCCACCCGAGCGGGTTCGAAGCCCGACCCGCCGTCGACTT
This sequence comes from uncultured Verrucomicrobiota bacterium, assembly GCA_964371005.1. GTDB lineage: Bacteria > Verrucomicrobiota > Verrucomicrobiia > Limisphaerales > MWDV01 > MWDV01. The sequence goes on from CAYJNU010000512.1 coordinate 3,630, forward strand.
CGCCGCTGTTCGGCAGCAGACCAACCGTGATGAGATGGCGCTTGTCCTCCTCGCGAATGGCCTTCACTAACGCTGTAATCCACGCCTTGGCCACGTCTGGTCGGGCGCGACCTGCCGGGTCGAGTGAGATGGCTTGCACGTAGTGGAAGCCCGCCAGCTCGCCAACGAGCCAGTCGCCGGGCTGGCGAGGTTTGCCGGGCACGACCGGCTCGTTCATCAGGTCGTAGCAAAAGACCGCGGGGCTGGCAGCGCAGGTTCTGGCGATGGCCCGCCAGAAGTTCGCCTGGGCTTTCCATCGTTCTTGCTCGGTCAGCGCGTCAAACCACCCCGGCACATCGGCTTTGCGGTAGCACGCGAGCCCGGTGAGATCGAGATGAAGTCCGGTCTCCTCGGCAAGGGCGAGCAGCTTGCGAAGCTGGGTGAGCGCACGCTCGTCGGCTTGGTCTGGTGCGACCATGAACTTGGCCAGTTGCAGGTGAATCCGCACCACGTTCGCCCCAAGCGCCCTCATTTCGCGGAAATCGCCGGCAACGGTTGGCCATTGAGCTTCCCAATATTCCTCCAGCAGGCGCATCTTATGGTCGCGGTCGTAGTTGAACCCCCAGGGCCTGAACGGTTGACCCGACTGCGTTTCGACGAAGCGGCGGTTGTCTTGCGAAACCTGAATCCAACCAAGCTTGGTCGCATCCAGATTGGCGGCACAACCGGGACAGAGCAGGGCGACCACCAGCAGGAGGCAATTGAGAATTGCTTTCACGACTTGAAGAGCTCGGCAATTACGACGCGGAATTCAGGGAGCAGGCTTTCGGTCAGCGACTCTTGCCCGGCGAGGATGCCTTTGAGCACGAGCCCGAACGGGCTGGCGTGATAGACTTCCACATTGTCGTAGCGCGGGTCAATCATCCACAGCCGCGGGATGCGGGACTCCTCGTAAAGCGACTTCTTGATAACCGTATCGGGGTGGTGGTCGCCGGCGTTGACGATCTCGGCGGCGAGCCACAGCTTGCCCGTGGCGGCGGTGAGGAGCGCGAGGTCGGGACGCAGCGTCGAGTGCCGGGAAAGAGCGACATCCGTGCGAGGCGCCAAGAGGAGTGCGGAGGGATTCTTCGCCACGCTGGCGGCGACATGGGAATGCAGACGCCCGCAAACCAGTTCGTGTCGCTGCCCCGGCGGTTGGCGCAACGTGGGCAGGCCTTCGAAAATCTCTTCGTAGGCGAGACTCATGTGCCGACCAGCAAGCTACGGAGAAAACAACCGAAGTGCGAGCGTTTGTTGGCCGAGATCTGCTACGGATCGTCCAATTCCAGAGTCGGTGGGTTGTAGCTCAGATCCAGCAGACTCAGACCCAAGGCGCGCATGTATGGAGACCGCCCAAGCTGCAATTCTTGGAACGCGTCTGGTGCGCGGCCCAGGATACGGGGTGGCTCTTCGATAGTGAAGGTCGGTGGCGAAGTCGCTGTGATCCCTTCCGGCGAAGTCCACGCGAAACGCGTCGTGGCCATCTCTGTGCCCGGCGCAATGACCTGAGTGGCAACGGTTCCAGGCCAGCAATATGTCTGAGTCAGCGAAGCCTGCTGTAAGTGATCGGAGATGCGCAGCAAGGCCAGGCTGCCGTCGGAACTCCCATCGTCCACCGCAATGATTTC
>CAYJNU010000513.1:0-5205 GCA_964371005.1 uncultured Verrucomicrobiota bacterium
CAGCGACACGGAGGCCGAAGACGTATGAGCCGGGCGACGGTTCGCCTCATCAACCGGAAGCACGTCCGCGAGTTCGCCCTCGAAATGGCGAAGTCCCGGGCGCACAAGTTTACGCGGGTTGGTGACGACTTCTTCCTGAAGTGTGAAGGCCAGTTAAAGGCTTACATCCGTTCGGAGGTCCAGCGCCATCCCTCCGTGGGCAGAACCCTCAAGTAATCCATCCCTCAACCCCAACCTGCCAGCCGCCCATGATCCACAACCGGGTCGTGGGCGGTCTGGCTTTTACCGAAAGGAAACCAGTCATCATGCAACATTCCCTCGAACTCCCCGCCGTCGCGCTCAAGAATGCGTTGGGCGGCCTGTCCAAAGTCATCAGCGGCCGATCCACCCTGCCCGTGTTGGGCTGTGTCCGCGTCGAAGCCACGCCCAACGGTGCGGCTCGCATCCAGGCGACCGACCTCGATTCATTCCTCACCTGCCATGTGCAGGGCAGTCCCGGCGGCTTCCCCGCCTGCCTGATCCCGTTCGATCCCTTGAACCGAATCGTCAAAGGCGTCCGCAACTCCCTCCGCTTCGTGCTGGAGGACGGCAAGCTCACCGTCCAGTCCAACTTCGGCACCGCGACCGTCGCTCAATCCCTGGGCACGCATCCGCCGGAGGAATGGCCACCACTGCCTGAAGTCCCGGCGCCAACCTTCACCGGGGACGCAAGCTTCAAGAAAGCGCTCCGTGAGGCGTTGGAATGCGTGGGCGACAATCCCAACCGCATCGTGCTTCAAGGCGCGTGTCTCGATCAAAGCGATCCCGCCTGTCATTCGGTCGTCGCCGCCGATGGCCGGCATCTGTTCACGGCTAACACGTTTCAGTTCACCCTGCCGCAATCGGTCATCGTCCCGCCCCGGAAGTTCCTCGCGTGGTCCGGGTTCAATGCCGACGGCGACTGGCGCGTCGGCCTGACCCTCGACAAGAAGAACAACGAGCCGGAATGGCTGCAGCTTCAGTCCGATCATTGGACGTTTATCACCAAGCCGATCCAGGGCGATTACCCGGGTTGGCGGCATGTTGTGCCGGCGGATCCGAAATGCACCACGGTCACCCTGAGCGAGGATGCGATCGAACTGATGCTCGACGCCCTGCCGCGGCTGCCAGGTGGAGACGACCTGGATCAACCCGTGACCTTGATCGTGGCCGACGGACAGCTTGCGTTGCCTATGGCGGTGGCGCCGCCCGCATCACCGCAAAGGAAATCAAAACCCTGAACACGTCCGACTGGCTGCGTTCGCTGGCCGACTGACGGGTTCGCAACTGCGAAAGGAATCATGGCAGACCGCTGTTACATGCAAGTCACCTGCCGCCGGCAGGATCAGGACACGTTCGAGGCCCTGGGCTTCGTCCTCGAATACGACGAAGCGCCCGACAGCCCGATCATTGAACTGACCGATGAGCAGGCGAATTACGCCCACTGCGGCAAGCTGCCGACCGACATCCCGTTCACGGCCTGGCATGGCGCCGGCGGTGACTACGGGGACGGGCGGATCGCCTGTGACGGCAAACGCTGGGGCGAAGTGGCCTGCAGCCCGGATAGCAGTTTCGTGGTGGACTGGAACTTCAAACCCGTCTTCTACAGTGCGAAGGGGGGCCGGCGAAGGACTTTGCGAAAACCCCAATGAATTCGCATGGCGTGTCGCAGCGAATTCGAAATGTAGTGCCAAATTCTGATCCAGACCCGCAGTTTACTATTGTGCCCGTCGACGCAGGTCCGGATATAAGTAGAGGAAAAGAACGGCCCTATGTATTTTCGTGTCAAACGCACCGGCACGTATGCCTACCTGCAAATCGTTGAGAGCTTTCGTGAGAAGGGTCAGGTGCATCAGCACGTGTTGAGCACGGTCGGCCGGCTCGACGTCCTACAATCTACGGGGCAATTGGAAACACTGATGCGCTCCGGCCTGCGCTTCTGCGAAAAGCTGGCGGTCATCGATGCGCATGCCGCCGGTCAGACCGAGCCGGTCCAGGTGCAGCGCGTCGGCCCCGATCTGGTCTTTGGCCGTTTGTGGGAAACCTTGCAGTTGGGGACGATTATCAAGCGTGCGCTTGAATCTCGTCACTTCGAGTTTGACGTCGAGCGCGCTGTCTATTTGACCGTGATCCATCGGTTGTTCGCGTCGGGCAGTGATCGGGCTGCGGAACGATGGCGGGAAGCTTATCGGCTCCCTGGAACCGAAAGCCTGGAGTTGCACCATCTCTATCGCGCCATGGCGTTCCTGGGCGAACCATTGCCGGATCGCCCCGGCACCCGGATTCTGAACACGCCGCGCTGCACCAAAGATCAGATCGAGGAGTAACTGTTCGAGCAGCGGCGGGATCTGTTCAGCACGATCGATCTGGTCTTCTTCGACACTACTTCCATTTATTTCGAAGGCGAAGGCGGCGAGGAGATTGGACAGTATGGCAAGAGCAAAGATCATCGCCCGGATTTGAAGCAAATGGTTGTCGGATTGGCGCTGGATATTCACGGCTGGCCCTTATGCTGTGAACTGTGGCCCGGCAATACGGCCGATGTCACCACGCTGCTGCCGGTGGTGAATCGGCTGCGACAACGGTTTCGGGTGCGTCGGGTTTCCATTGTGGCCGACCGAGGCATGATCAGCGCGGGCACGATCGCTGCGTTGGAATCGGGGCCGATGGACTGTGCTTACATCTTGGGCGCGCGGATGCGTTCGGTCAAAGAAGTCAGCGAGCGCGTCTTGGCCGACCGCGGCCGCTACCAGGAGGTCACGCCCGAGCGCCAGACGTCCAAAGACCCTTCGCCGTTGAAGGTCAAGGAGGTGCTGATCGCCGACCGCCGCTATGTCGTCTGTTTGAATGAAGAACAGCGTCGCAAGCACGCGGCCGACCGCAGAGCCATCGTCGAGCACTTGCGAGAGCAGTTGAAGCGGGGAGATAAGGACCTGATCGGCAACAAGGGCTATCGGAAGTATCTCCAAGCGGGTGAAGGCGAGCACTTCACCCTTGATGAGGCGAAGATCAAGGAGGAAGCCCGCTACGACGGCAAGTGGGTTTTGCAGACCAACCTGGCCGACGAACCCGAGATCATCGCCCTGGCCTATAAAGAACTGTGGATGGTGGAGGACCTGTTCCGCACGATGAAATCGATTTTGGAGACGCGCCCCATCTATCACAAACGGGACGAGACGATTCGCGGCCACGTGTTCTGCAGCTTTCTGGCCTTGCTGCTCCAGCGCGCGCTGGAGCAGAGCCTGGAGGAAAAAGGCCAAACCTGGGAGTGGGCCGAAATCCTGCGCGGCTTAGATAACCTCCAAGAAGTCGAGGCGTTGTTTCAGGGTAAACGTTTCATCTTACGCAGCCAGGTGATTGGTGATGCGCACAAGGCTTTCATGGCCGCAGGAGTCGCCCTGCCGCCCACGCTGCGCGAGAAGGTATGATCAAAATCCTGAAACCGGAAAATGTAGTGCCAACACCATTTTGCGTCTTCGCAAGTCGTTCTCTAGCAGGGGTCCAGCTCTTACAACTGTCGAAGATGGGTCAAACAGGGAAAACCCACCGCCGCCAGCCTGAAACGCATCCGCCGCTACCTCGCGGTTTACGATCGGGTGCAATGCCTCTTCAAGCGGCTGCGACCTCCAACTCCAGCATGAAGACGATCACCGTCCGCCGGCTCGTGCTCCAGTTCGACGCCGGCCAGATCACGCATGGCCCGGCTGCCGTCCAGGTGGACCGGGCCATTGAACTCATCAACCTCGCGTTGCAGCGCGAACCGTTCGGCCTCGGTGCCCAACTGTTCGTGCCGCGCGACGAGATTGAAATCGAAACCCCCAACACCGACTGAATCATGCCCCAATTCGTTTGTTCCTATGCTTACGACATCGCCTGCTACGCGGATTTCGTTGTCGAGGCCAAGACCGAGAAGGCCGCCCTTCGCCGCATCCGCAAGGCGCTGCGCAAAGGACATTTTGAAAACGTCAACGCCCAGCCCTGCTGGGAGAACGGCACTGATAACGAACGCGTGTTCGTGACCGGCCCGGCCACCGAGTTCGCGCCCACCACCACGCTTGAAGAACTTACCGGTGTTGGCCGGCAGCATCTGTTTAGTCCGCACACGCATGTCTGCGTTCGCTGCGGTCAACACGCCGAGGATGACGCGGTCGAAAACACACCCTGTCCCGGCTGAATCCGCCGACTCCATCCCCGCTCACTCGTCTCCAAACTGACGCAGGCGGTAGAAGCACTGAACCTGGTTGGTAAGCACACCCGCATCGGTGAACGGCGCCTTGGTGGCCTCCGGCGTGAGCGGCTCATACGGACCGGCGGCATTCGTCGCCCGTTCCAGTTGAAACGCACCGCCGTTGCCTTCCCAGTCCAGCACAACGTCGCCGCCAGGATCCCCGGGCAACAGCACTCGTAACGTGGGGACCGGGACGGCAATGAGGCTGAGATAGTAAACCTGACTGGGCGTGCCGTTGGTTTGCACCAAATCAATCTGTAGCTTCGGCCACGGTTGAGCCATGAAACGATCCGGGTTGACACACTGGGCCTTCGTCCCGGCGACGCTGTTGCTGATTTCCAGGTCGAGGAACATGTCCTGCTGGACCGCGACCTCACCGCCCACCTGGTAAGTTCCGCTGCCAATCACTTGATACTCGGGGCCCGGATTCGTGCCGGCATGAAACGAGATGTCCCGGAGTTCGTAGTGCGTGAACAAAGTGTCTTCGTGCAGCCTGTGCAAGTTGAAGGTCCCGGTCATCGGCACCACAATCGGAATCCGGTCGCAGTCGAGACAATCATCCGTCAACTGGCTGCCCGGGATCAACGTGTAGGGCTGGGGTGGTGAGATCTGCGCCTGGGCGCAAATGCAGGCAGCCCCGGCGCCCGCCAGAAGCAATCCAGCCAGCTTCAGTTTCCGAAGATCCATGTTTCGTTTGGTCAGTTCGCGGAACCTCCTTCATCCGCTCCACGCCTGCAAATCCATTCTGCTCCCGGCCACGGTCGGGGCATCAACTCCACAACCACCGATAGAAAGGAATCCATGAGTCACTTCACCACCATCAAAACCCAGATCAAAGACATCGCCGCCCTGCGCTCCGCCTGCGAGGAACTGAAATTGCCGCTCCTCCAGAACGCTGAAGCCCGGGGTTACGGTGGAGAAACCCGACACGGCGACTTCGTCATCAAGCTGAATGGCCC
>CAYJNU010000514.1:0-4167 GCA_964371005.1 uncultured Verrucomicrobiota bacterium
ACTGGGAAGTTGCAACTCACGGTTTCCACAAGGCCCCGGCGGACCCCGGCCAACGCACGGGGTGGAGCGCCTAACTCCTGTTCGGCGCTGCCGAATCCCGCGCAACGTGCCGAACTGGAGTTCGGCGCTCCTCACCGCCCCGGGCTTCACTAAGGCGTTACCTGTTTCCATCGAGTGGCAAAAGTTGTTTCGGTGCTTTACGCCGTTGCGCCACGGAATAAACTCGCGGCAAATGAACCAGACAACCCAAGCCTCGTCTCCAAACTCGGTATCAGCAACCCCAGCCTCGGACATAGCCTCTCTCACGCGCCGCTCGTTCCTGCAAAGCGTCAGCTTGGGTGCCGCCGCGTTGGGGGTGTCAGCCGGCGCACGGGCCGCCGACAAGGCCACGGAGAAACCGATCCAAGGTTTTGAAGCCGCGCCCACCAGCGCCGATGCACACACGGACTGGAAACCCGTTTCCGACCGCCGGCTTCGCGTGGGCATCGTCGGGCACGGCGTCTGCAAATTCGGTGCGGCGTTCGGTTTCCAGGATCATCCCAACGTCGAGGTGGTCGCGGTGAGCGATCTCCTTCCCGACCGCTGCGCGGAGATGGCGAAGGCCTGTCGCTGTGCCAAGACCTATCCGTCGCTGGAGGAACTGGTGAAAGACGACCAGATCGAGGCGGTGTTTGTGGCCACCGACGCACCGCATCACGCCCAGCACTGCATCGAAGTGCTCAAGCGCGGCAAACATGTCGCCTCGGCGGTGCCGGCGGTATTCGGGTCGCTCGAAGAAGCGGACACACTGTTCGCCGCCGTCAAAGAGAGCGGGTTGAAATACATGATGTTCGAGACTTCCTGTTTCCACGAGGACCTCTACGCGATGCGGCAGATCCACACGGCCGGCGGACTCGGGACACTGCTGTATTCGGAAGGCGAGTACTACCACTACATGGAGCAGCCGATTGACTCTTACCTGGGCTGGCGGGTTGGCCTGCCGCCGCAGTGGTACCCCACGCACTCGAACGCTTACTATGTGGGTGTAACCGGCGGCAGTTTCACGGAAGTCTCGTGCATGGGCATGCCAAGCCGGGTGAAACATTTGCAGCCGACGAACAATCCCTACAAGAATCCGTTCGGCACGGAGATCGCGTTGTTCCGCACCCGGGAAGGCGGCATGTCCCGAATGGCAGTGAGTTGGGACACGCCGGGCGCCGGCGGCGAAATGGGGCGTATCCGCGGGCAAAGAGGTTCGTTCTACGGCCAATATGAAGGTTTGGAGAAGTCACTGCCCAACCTGAAGCGCCCGCCGTTACCGCCCGGCGTTGCCGCTGGTGGTCACGGCGGGTCGCACGGCTATCTGACGAACGAGTTCGTCACGGCGGTTCTGCAGAACCGCAAGCCGCTCGTGGACATCGCCTGGGCGTTGAACCTCACGGTGGCCGGCATCGTAGCGCACCAGTCCGCCCTCAAGGACGGTGAACTGCTGAAGATCCCTCAGTTCAAGCTTTGAATTCCCCGAATGGAAGAAGGAAGAAGGGAGACCGCGCACGTTCAGATCTGCGCCTCGGGAAACCGCTCGCGGATTCTGCGCCGGAGATGTTCCTCGTCAGCCGGCTGGTAGCGACGACGCGTGACCAGGCGTTGCACGGCGTCCAGCAACTCCAGCCAATCCTCCAGCGGAGGTTCAGGCACGGACTGCCATTGATCAAACCGGCGTCCGCGCGTAAAGAACCGCCATTCGCGTCCCACCCGCTGCGCATAAACCTGGAGCTTCTCGCCTTCCTCGGTTACGCGTTTCCAACTGATCTCGGCTTTGGGCATGAATTGAAGTTCCCGGTATCAAGTGCGGCGGTTTGGAGCCGAGCGCCAGTCAAACGGCAGCCTTGGAGACTCCTCAGAGATTTCATTCCGGCAGATCCACTCCCGCCACAGCCATCGCGGCGATGCCCTCTTCGCGACCGACGAAACCCAGTTTCTCGTTCGTCGTGGCTTTCACGCCGATCTGCTTGGGACTGACGTCGAGGGCTTCGGCAATGCGTTGCTTCATCTCGGCGATGTGGGGATAGAGCTTGGGTTCCTGGGCAATAAGGGTTGCGTCCACATTCACGACGCGGCCCCGCCGCGCGAGAATCTGGCGGGCGGCTTCCTGAAGAAATACTCGGCTGGGCGCCCCTTTCCAGCGCGGATCCGTGTTCGGAAAGAAGTGGCCGATATCCTCCTCGCCGAGGGCCCCAAGCAGGGCGTCGCAGATGGCGTGCATCAGTGCGTCAGCGTCGGAATGGCCATCCAGCCCTTTCGCGTGCGGAATCTCGACGCCGCCCAGGATGAGCTTGCGCCCGGCGACCAGTGCATGAACGTCATAACCGATGCCCACATGAACCATGACGCGAGTATAGGAACGGGCGGGATGCGGACAAAGAGATTTCCGTGTCTGGTGGCCTGAACGTTGCAGGGCGTTCAATTACGATCCGCTGCTGCCGGACGATTCCTGACGTACGCAAGAAACCCCTCCCAGTTCTCCCGGGAGGGGTCTTGAAACTCAAGCTCGGTTAGAACTTGTAGATGAGGTTCGCGGCGACCAGGACGGCGTTCTTCGTGTCCGGGCCGGGGTCGTTGGCGGGCCAGTTTGAACCGCCGAACATCGCGCCGCTGTTACCATGATCCCAGCGCACTTCCACGCGGCTGATGACGTTCTTCCAGAGGTCGTACTGGGCCGTGCCGGTGAGGGCATAGACTTCAGCATCGTTGCCGTTCACGACTGCCGTGTCCGCCCACTCACCACGAGCATGGAAGCTCAACTTCTCCGTGGCCTGGTAGGAGGCGTACAGCGCTGCCACCCAAGCGTCGCCGTTTCCGGTACCGTAGAGTTCGAGGTAGTCATAGGCCAACCCGACTTTCAGGCCCGTGACCGGTGTTGCCAGCGTTGCGCCGGCATACCAACTGGTCTGATTCCCGGTTCCGGCGCCGGCGCCGCTGAATCCGTTCACGGCGCCCACATAAAGGGTGGAGCCGGCGAAGGAGCCCCAGCTTTCCGGAGCGGTCAGAGCCACCGAACCCATGTAGGTTTTGTACGACTCCGCTTTGGTATAGAACGCGCGCGCATTGATCTGCGGGCCAACCGTGTCAGCCACGCCAACCGACGCGCTCAGGCAATCGCAAAAGCGATACGACGCCAGCACGCCCGTGTGGGTCGTCGGTTCGATGTTGAACCCATAGGAACGGGTGTAGTTCGGATTGTTGCCCGATTCCAGCGACTCGTAGCCGATGATCGTGTCAAACGCACCGACCTTGAGGTCCAGACCATTCCCTACGGGCGCCCGCAGAGCGACGTAGGCTTGCCGGACGGCAAGGTCGCCGCCGCCCCATTGCTGGGTACCCAGCGAATTCGCATCCGGGCCCATCCACAGGTCCACCTTGTAGCCGGCAGCCCATTCGGACTCGTCCAGCGGCTTGGCGATGGAAATCTGGACAACATCCAGATTGAAGCCGTCCGCTTTGCCCGATCCGCCAAAGGTGTATGGCGGGTTGTTGGCGTTGCCCGTGCCCAGATTCCACTGAGCCGACGTATCGATATAACCGCTAATCGTTGTGGCTGACAAAGCTGTCATGAGCGGGACCGCGCCCTCTTCGGCTTGAACCGCCGAAGCGAGACTGATCACGCCCACCGCCGCCAAACCCAACGTCCATTGATTCAATTTCATTTAGTTCCTCCGTACTTTGTTGGTTTTGTTGTGTCTGTGCATACAGACCGCACTCAGGGCAAACACCGCTTGCCCCCGGCACCAACTTGGTGCACCGACCGAGATCAATAGTGGAAACGTCCTGGTTTGACAACAAGTTTCTCAGGCCTTGCGGGCGCGGTAACTCGGTTGAAAATCGCGCATCGCCGGGTCGTAAGTCGGGCCAACCACGCGGTCAGGTTGCCTCGATTGGTCGGGCGGGCGAATCCAGAATCCGCTCCAGTTGACTGGCCAACAAATCCAAACCGCCTTCACTCCAAACCACGTAATCTGCCAACGCCATCTTCCGCTCGACCGGCCATTGCGCGGCGATGCGTTGCTGGACCTGCTCGGGGGGCCAGCCACGCTCCCGCAGTCGTTGCCGTTGCGTCTGCGACGTACAGGCGACGCAGATCACCGCGTCGAACTCCCGCTCCGCGCCCGTCTCAAACAACAGCGGGAT
>CAYJNU010000514.1:4177-5193 GCA_964371005.1 uncultured Verrucomicrobiota bacterium
GCGCGCCAGGCCTTGATCTGGGTCTGCCAGAGCTCGCGGATGCGCGGATGGACGATCGCTTCGAGTTGCTGCCGCGCACCCGCATCGGCGAATACCTGGCGCGCCAGTTCGACGCGCAGGAGTTGACCGTCCGTATCAATGACCTCGGGGCCAAACACGCGCTGGATTTCGTCTAGCGCCGGCTCTCCGGGTTCGACCACGGCGCGGGCGAGCGCATCGGTATCCACCACGGAAAGGCCGCGCGCACGGAGCACCCGCTCGACGGCGGACTTGCCCATGCCGACACCACCCGTGAGTCCAAACAGTTTCATGTCCAATGCTCCCGAATCACCGGCCGCCGCCGGAACAGGGTTTTCACGCCTCGACGGTCCTGGTTCTCGGGTCGGAAGAAGTAACTGCTTTCCATAATGCAAACAGGTCGCAAAAGCAACGAACCGCGGTGAAGCCGCGGTTCGTCGTCAGGAGATCAACAACTGCGCCTCAAGGCACAACCACCCGGACGGCACGGTAGTAGCGTTGTGCGTAGTTTCCGGTTTCCGCATCCGAGAACTTGGACGTGCCATTGGGCGGGATGGTGTTCGTGGTCACCGGCTGCCAATGGATCAGATTCGTCGAGGCTTGGACGACGTATTGCAGGCCGGGCACTCCATTGAGGAGGGCTTCCAACCGTCCGCTGACCATGGCGACCTCGGTCAACGACGCCCGCGGGGCGACGGTCCCGACGAGGGTACGGACCCGCTTCCAATCGTTGTCTGGGTTGAGGTCCATGCTCGCCGCTTTCACATTCGCCGCATTCGTGAACGCGCCGCTCGTTGGCGCCGAGGCGCGGATGACGACGGTCGCACCGGTGCCCGGGGATAACCCGCCCAAGCTGCAGGTAACGATTTCGTTCGTCACGCTCAGCGTGCCCTGCGACGGGATGCCGGACAGGTAGTTCATTCCCACTGGCAGCAGATTGGTCACGACCACGTAAGACGCCATGTCCGGGCCGTTGTTGAAGACGCTGACCGTATAGG
>CAYJNU010000515.1:0-5182 GCA_964371005.1 uncultured Verrucomicrobiota bacterium
GCTTCGAGCCGTCCAAGAGATGCAGGTCCGCCGGTGCATGCTCATGCCACCACGACACCGGCACTCCATCCTGGGCGCGGTTGGCTGACACTCTGAAGAAGCCCTTCCGCACGCCGCGGAAGACCACATTGCCCCGCGACTTCGTGAACTGCACCTCGTCGTGCAAGAGCGTCGTCCCGGCGTCATCCTCGTAAACCCTCAACCGCACCGGCGCCGCTGGGATTTGCATTCCCGAAATCGCGCAGAGCAATTGCACATGCACGTCGGTGCGCTGCGCATGGTCGCTCCGCCGCGCGAGGGAGAAAGAGGCTGGCGGCCAGCCCTGCACGAGCGCGACCTGCTGCGTCGCCGAGGCCAGATAGGCGGGATGCGTGGCGGAGACGAAATAGGTCCCATCCGGCACCGGCGCCATCTGATACCGCCCAAACGAATCCGTTCGCGCCATGAGCCAGCCATTGGAACCGGGCGGGCCCCCCTGCGGCACGGCGAGCACCACGGCGCCTTCGACGGGCAAGGCGTCGGTCGCGTCCGCCACGCTGCCCTGCAACACTGTTGCCGAAGCGAGCGCGCAATCCAGCACCGTGTCCTGGCCGGCAACGACCACCGCGTTGGTGTCGCGCGGCACCCGGAAGGCGTGCGTAAACCGGACCGCGTACGCACCGGCAGGCAACTCACTCAAACGATACACGCCGTCACGGTCCGACGACGCACTGAAAGCCGGCTGGTTCCAATTCGCGTTGGCGTCCGCCAGCACGAGCGCGCCATACACTGGACGGCCATCGGCGGCGTTGCGCACCGTCCCCGTCAGCACGCCCTCGGCGGCACAAGCCACGCTGCCGGGCCACAGAAGGACGAACAGCAGCAACGCGACGAGGGATCGGCGCGGGGGCGGAATGGAAAACGACGTTTGAAGACCGAAGCCCACCGAACCGCGCCAAGGCCAATCCCATTTCGGGCTTCGGATTCGGTTCGGATTGCGGATGGTAGATTGCGGAGTTGTTTTCATGGTGCTTGATGGTTTTCGACGGCTTGCGGTTGTTCGTTCCTTTAGGTCTCACGGACCTCGCTTCATGGTTTGCGCAGGCGATAGAATCTGGTCCCGGCTGGCGTCGGTTCGGTGACCACGCAATCGGTGGCATTGGTTGGATAAGGCGGCGGCAGCAGAGTCCAGGTGCTCGTGCCTGCGGAGACGAGGCCGGGCGTGGATTCGAGCTTCCAGTCCGGGTCGCCCTTCGGCCACGACAGGATGATGCCTTGCGCGGAGTGGAGGATGTTGAGCAAGGGTCCGGAGGCATCCCATTCGTACGCCCCCAGGTCCACCGCGCCGCCGATGAGGCGCGGATTTCCGTCGAGGTCCGTCAGGCCAGCGGCGTAGGCGTTGGTGCCGGCATTGATGCCCGGCGAACCGGATTGCAGATGGAGATCTCCAGAGGCGAAATTCACGAACAGTGGCGCGTTGGTGAGGTTGCCGACTCCATTGGTGGGCAAGGGCGTCGTGCAACAGTAGTTCAGCGTGAAGCTGGGGCTCGGGTTCAAGTAGTTGGGTCCGTCGGTGGCAGTGTTGAAATAGACGATGCAGTTCCACAGCGTGCTGTAATACACGCCGCCGCCGGCAGATGTAGCCGTGTTGCCGACGAGCGTGCAATTGGTCAACGTGCTACCCCACGCCGCGCCGCCTTCATACGAGGTGTTGCCCGCCAGCAGACAGTTGTTGTTCGTGCTGGAATCCGTGGCGCCCCCGCCCCCACTGCTCACGTTGCCGGTCAAGACGCATCGGTTTAGCATGGCCAGGAACGCGCCACCCCCGAAGTCGGCTCGGTTGCTCCTCACGAGGCAGCGATCAAGCGTGCCGGCGGCGGCCCCGCCACCCAAGTCCGCCACGTTGTTGCTCAGCGTGCAATCCGTCAGCGCCCCGCGGTAAGCCCCGCCGCCGTGGCGGTACGCGGCGTTGCCGGTGAAGACGCAGTTGGAGATGGGTGTTGCCACCACTTCACACCACGCGCCGCCGCCGTATTGCTCACGGTTGTCTCCCGTCGCGCGCGTGGCGCCGTGGCTCAGGGTGAAGCCGGAGAGACTCGCGCCGTTGGTGAGATAAACGCAACGGATGGCGCCGTCGCCCCAGTTCGTGCCCGGCGCGTGCGCGCCTTCGATCACCGTGACCTGCGGGCCGTTGATGCTGCGCAACTCCAGCGGCTTGGTCACAGCCACGCGGTTGGTGAGTACGCCATAGACCACGCGCCCGCCCGTGGCATAGACGCCGTTGGTCACCACCACCTCGTCACCTGATGCGGCGGCATCCACGGCGTCCTGGATGTTCGCGGCGGCGGTGGCCCAAGAGGTGTAGGGCGGCGAGGGAGTGGCGCTGCTGGCGTCCACGTAGCGCACGGCGGCGGGGGCGCTCGCGGCGGAGGCTAAGAGCAGGAGCAGGGGAAGGAGAGCATCGAACATCGAACATCGAACACTGAACATCCAACGGGAGTTTGGCTGAGCCGGATACGTTTTCATGGTTACTGCCTTTCGGTTATCGGTTTTCGGTTTTGTTTCGGATGTCGGAAGGGTCTTCATAGTGCCTTGTTCGTTGTATCACCTCTCAAGATTCACGTGTCACGCATCGCGTTTCGCGACTGTCACCGGGCCTTGACCTGAACCCGGTAGAACCGGCTGGCGATGGCACCGCGCGAGTCGGTGAGCGACTCCAGCCCGCCGTGGCCAGGGAGGTCGGCCGCGCCCGGCACGTCTGACCAGGCGCGTGTGGCCAGGTCCGCGCAACTTTGCAGTGAGTAGAGCCGGTTCGTGGAGGACAGGAAGTACACACGCAACGGCGGACCTGCGGTGACAGCAGTGATCCGAAAATCGGCAGCGGGATCGTATTCGTAACAGCCCAGGTCGAAATAGCCCGCGCCGTCCTGGTTGCCGTCCAGCGGGCGCGCGTTGAGGTCGAGGTCGTTCGTGATGCCGGGCAGAGTGAGGCCCGCGTCAATGCAGGGTGAATCGGAGCGCAGCCGGTAGTTGTCACTGACTGCGTCCAAGAAACGCGGGTCGCCGGTGCTGGTGGCGGTACCGCCGCCGGACCAGTTCTGGACGCAGTTGTAAAAGAGGTTCGTGGGCGTGGTTTGCACCACGAGATTGGGTGAATCGGTGTTCGCCCAGATGATGCAGTTCCGAATGAGCGTTTGGTTGTCGTCCGCATGGACGCCGCTCCCGGTGGCAAAGAACGCGTTCGTCGGCGTCCAGTTGTCCACGATCGTGCAATTCTCCAAGGCAGTGCCCTGCTCCAAATGAGCGCCGCCGCCTTCCCATTCGCAGCCGTTCTCCAAGATCAGGCAATTGCGCGCTGTGCCGTAGTAGAGCAGGCGCAGGCCACCGCCCAGGTTGTCGGCCCAGTTGCCGACGAGCACGCAGCGTTCGATCAATCCCGAACCGAGCACATCCGCGCCGCCGGCCCAGCCGGCCCAGTTGTCGGCGATCCAGCAGTTGCTCACCGTGCCACCGAGATAAGCCGCCACACCGCCGCCATCGCGATCCGCGCCGTTCCCCAC
Source organism: uncultured Verrucomicrobiota bacterium (assembly GCA_964371005.1). Taxonomy (GTDB): domain Bacteria; phylum Verrucomicrobiota; class Verrucomicrobiia; order Limisphaerales; family MWDV01; genus MWDV01. The sequence goes on from CAYJNU010000515.1 coordinate 3,540, forward strand.
GATGCGGCAATTCAGCAACGCGCCTTGCTCGTCAATGAACACGCCACCCCCGCAGTTCGTCGGCCAATCCGCGTAGGCCGCCGCAGCGTAGCCGTTGGTGATCGTGAAGCCGTCCACCACGGCGTTGGAATGGCTGATCCAGAAGAGCCGGTTCTCGGCCTGGCTTTCGACGATGGTCTTTCCCGCCCCGGCCAGACTCTTGACCGTGACGCCGCGGATCAGGCGCACCTCCTGAGTGGTGCCGTAATGGCCTTCCGCCACCAGCACCGTGTCGCCGTCGCTCGCCACGGACACGCCGGTGACGAAGTTGGTCGCCGCGTCAGCCCACGACATGAAGGGCTGCACGTGATGGCCGGTCGGTGCGATGTAGTGGACGGAATGCACGGCGGCGCCGACCGCGATCCAGTTGGTCTTGGTGAGGCGGTCCCAGGAGAAGCCGCCAGTGCCCACGCAATTGCTCACGAGCAGACTTACCGAGTACGTGCCCGGCGTCCAGTAAGTGTGGGCTGGGTTGCGCTCCGTGCTGTCCGGCGTGCCGTCGTTGTCGAAATCCCAGAACCAATGACCCGGTAGGTTCTCGGAACGATCCGTGAACTGGACCGTGAGCGGCCAGAACCCGGACCGCGACGCGGCGTCGAACTGCGCCTGCACCGGCGCCTGGACGGTGACGTAGTTGGTCCGAAACGCTGTTGCGGTTTCGCCGCCAGCGTTGGTCACGACGAGCGACACCGAATAAAGCCCGGCTTGGGAGAAGGTGTGAACGAAGGCGTTGCTGGCAAGGCCGTGGCGGTCCACCTGGCCGTCTCCGTTCAAATCCCAGAGGAACCAACTGCCGGCGGTGTTGGTGCCGGTGGTGTAACCGTTCACCGCCACGGCCAGCGGCGCGATGCCGAGGGTCGGCTCACAGAAGAATCCCGCCCCCAGGCGTCCGAGTTCATACGCGCAGAAATCCACCTGCGCACTCAGGATTCGCGCCTTCCCATCCAAGTCCGTGGCCGTGCTCATCCAAGTAAAGTTGGTGCCCCGGTCCACGCAGGGCGAATCCGCCAGCAAATGGAAATCACCCGCCGCAGGCAGGGCGAACCGGGGATCGTCGGTGATGATAGCGCCCCCACCACTCCAGCCCTGAACGCAGTTGAGGCTATCGGCAGCCAACGGGCCGGCGACGTTCGTGGCGGTTCCAGAGTTGCCCCAGATGATGCAATTCTGGATCGTTTGACAGGTGCCAGCCGCGAGGTACAGCCCGCTGGCGTAGAAAGGCGCGTCGTTCGAGGCGATGGTGCAGTTATAGAGCGTAGCCTCGTCGCTGTAGATTCCGCCGCCAATCTGTGCCGCCCGGTTCCCCGCGATGACGCAACTGCGGATCGTCGTTAAATCCGCATACACGCCGCCGCCGTTCGATTGAGCGGTATTACCTCGAATCTCGCACGTGTAGATGCCGCCGCCGCTCCAGCAGTAAACCCCGCCCCCATCGCTGCTGGCCGCGTTGGAGCAAATGAGGCTGTCGATGACCAGGCCGGCGCCGGCACTGTACACGGCCCCACCCGTACTGGCGCGGTTGCCGAAGAGGACACTGGAGCGGATGGTTCCACCGTTGTCGAAGTCCGCGCCACCACCCCGCCCGGCAGAATTACTGGCGATCA
>CAYJNU010000516.1:0-5144 GCA_964371005.1 uncultured Verrucomicrobiota bacterium
CGCCCACTCCGGTTCAGGGGTTCAAGGCGCGAAATCTGGTTCGGAGAAATCTCACCCGGCGGGGGTGGACTCGGCCAAAATGAAATGCTGCCGCAACAGACGCGGGCCGGCTTCGCATCGGAAGCGGGCCATCCTTCCCTCATGACACGACAACAGACGAAGAGGCGTTGTGGGCGCTATGGGGTGTTCACCCCATATACAGAAGGAGACAATCGCCGGATAGTGCTCGGGATTTGCGGCGCGCAGTCCATGCCCCCCGCATCCGGAAGAACCGCGCCTGAACTGGAAGCGCCCGATGAAACGCAAATGAAACGGAAGTTGAAGGCCCTGTCGCAGCGATACCAAGCCGCCTTGCGCCAGCATCTGCTGCAAGGTCCACGCGCGAGTCAGCAGCCGGCGCTGGCATTGGGACGGCATGCCACGGCCCTCGATCTGGAAACATTGGACGTGGCCCGCATGCACGAGGCTGCACTCGCCACCATGGAAGCTTCCCGCGGCAGAGCGGCCCTCCTTAAACAGGCGGGAATGTTCTTTGCCGAGGCCATCACCCCGATCGAGCAGACGCATCAGGCCGCGCTCAAGAGCGACGTCCGCTTGCGTCAACTGCGCCAAACGTTAAGCCAGCGCACGCTGGACCTGGCGGCTTCCACGCAGTCGCTGAAGGATGCTCTTGAATGAGAACCGAAATGACAACTAAACGTCCCAAACCCACCTCTCCAGCGACTCTGTTGCCCAAGTGTCCCACCGGCGTCCAGGGTCTCGACGAGATTACCGGCGGCGGATTGCCGCGCGGGCGGCCCACGCTGGTGTGCGGCGGCGCGGGGTGCGGCAAGACGCTGTTGTCCGCGGAATTCCTCGTGCGCGGCGCGGTGCAATTCGGCGAGCCGGGTGTGTTCATGGCGTTCGAAGAGACGGAAAAGGAGTTGAAGGCCAACGTCGCTTCGCTGGGATTTGATCTGACAGGCCTGGTCCGGCGCAAAAACATTGTGCTCGACTACGTCCACATCGAGCGCAGTGAAGTCCAGGAGAGCGGCGAGTATGATTTGGAAGGATTGTTCGTCCGGCTGAATCACGCGATTGATTCCATCGGTGCCAAGCGCGTGGTGCTGGACACGCTGGAAGCGCTGTTCGCCAGCCTGCCCAACGAGGCGATCCTGCGCGCCGAGTTACGCCGTCTCTTCCGGTGGCTCAAGGACAAGGGTGTGACCGCGGTCATCACGTCCGAGCGCGGACGCGAATCACTGACGCGCCACGGGCTGGAGGAATACGTGTCCGACTGCGTCATCCTGCTCGACCATCGGGTCAATGAGCAGATTGCCACGCGACATCTGCGGGTGGTGAAGTATCGCGGCGCGCTGCACGGCACCAACGAATTTCCCTTCCTCATCGGCAACGAAGGCATCAGCGTGCTGCCCATCACGTCGGTGGCGCTGAATCACAAGATCTCAACCGAGCGGATTGCCACCGGCATCCCACGGCTCGACGCGATGCTGGGCGGGCGGGGGTTTTTTCGCGGCAGCAGCATTCTGCTCACGGGCACGCCCGGCACCGGCAAGACCATCGTCGCCGCCAACTTTGCCCAGGCCGCCTGCCGGCGCGGGGAGCGCACTCTCTTCTTTTCGTTCGAGGAATCGCCCAACCAGATCATCCGCAACACGCATTCCATCGGGTTGCGCCTGGAGCCGTTGGTCAAGCGCGGCTTGCTGCGGTTTCACGCGGCGCGGCCTTCGCTCTACGGCCTGGAAATGCACCTGGCCACGATGTTCAAGGAGATCGCCGCGTATCAACCCCAAGTCGTCGTCATTGACCCGATCACGAGCCTGATGGACGCCGGCACCGCCTCCGAATGTCGGGCGATGGTGACGCGGCTGGTGGATTATTTGAAGGCCGGACAAGTCACCACGCTCTTCACCAGTCTGACGCAGGCCGGCCACGCGCTGCAACAAAGTGAAGCCGCCATGTCCTCGCTCATGGACGCCTGGCTGTTGTTGCAGGACTTCGAAGGCAACGGCGAACGCAATCGAGTGCTCTACGTGCTCAAAGCGCGCGGCATGGCGCACTCGAATCAAATCCGCGAGTTTCTTATTTCGGACCGGGGCATTGACCTCGTGGACGCTTACATCGGTACCAGCGGCGTCCTGACCGGCGCGGCGCGGGTGGCGCAAGCCGCACGCGAAAAAGCCGAGGCGCTGGCCAGCCAGCAAGATGCGGCCCGCCGCCAACGCGAATTGAAACGCAAACGCGCGGCGCTCGAACAGCAGATCGCCGGCCTGCGCTCCGAGCATGAAGCCAGCGCCGAAGAACTCCGGAAAATTGACGAACAGGTCGGAACGCAAACGCGATTGCTGACCACCGAGCGGGCTGAATTGGGCCGCTTACGCCATGCGGATGCCCTGGTGGCGGCCGGCTTGCGAGGCAACTCGAAACCGAGGAGCAAACGATGAACACCAAAACCGCCGCCGCCCCCCACCGGTCCGCCAAACTCTGGCAACTGCGCCTTTACGTGACCGACTCGACGCCCAGATCGCTGAAGGCGTTCGCAAACCTGAAGAAGTTTTGCGAAACCCACCTCAAAAGCCGCTATCGCATTACGGTGATTGATTTGGTGAAGCAACCCCACCTGGCCAAAGGCGACCAAATCCTGGCCATCCCCACGGTGGTGCGCAAGTTGCCGAAGCCCGTGCGAACTCTCCTGGGCAACCTTTCCGATACCGAGAGCGCGCTCGTGGGCCTGGATTTGCGCGCGGCTGATTAACCCGAACTCTGAAGTGAAAAGAACGCGAAACCAAGATCAGGCCGTAGGGCCGCGGCGTTCAGAGTCCATGTGGAAAACCCTTGGCTCCGGTTCGTCCTCGTTCTCGATTTTTGCGAACATGTTCGAGGACGACGACGAGAACGAGGAGGATGGCGCATTCCGAGATTAACCGAGACGTAAGCCGTGAAGACAAACAAAGCCAAACGCGCGGCCAAGGCCACGGCGATGATCCTCCCCACCCGGCCCAAGGGTAAATATGTCCTGCGACTGTTCGTGGCGGGGGCCACTGACAAATCGCGCCAAGCCGTCCTGCGCGTCCGTCAATTGTGCGAAGCGGAACTGAAAGCCAACGCCAAACTGGAAGTAATCGACATCTACCAGCAGCCCAAACTGGCGCGCAAGAACCAGATCGTCGCGACCCCGACGCTCATCATAGAATTTCCACCGCCGCTGCGCCGCTTCATCGGCAGCCTGATGAACATCACCGGCCTGTTCGTCGAGTTGGACTTGATTAAAAAAGTGAACATCGCACTTTGAAAACTGCCCGCCAAAAAAGTCCCGGAGCGCGGGCGGTCCCTCGCCCGCAGCGCGTCGCCAGACCGGGACGCGCCGATAAATTCCACGGCCCTCGGCACGATCATGCGCTGCGACCGGAGACTGGTCGCGCTCCGCCCGGCGAACTTGCCAAGCTCCGCACCCGCCTCGCCGACGCCGAGGAAACCCTCCGCGCCATCCGCACCGGCGAGGTGGACACGGTGATGGTCGCGGGCAAAGAAGGCTCCCAAATATTCACGCTCGAAGGCGCCGAGCGCGCCTACCGCTTGCTCATCGAATCCATGAACGAAGGGGCGCTGACGCTGACGGCGGACAAGATGATCCTCTACGCCAATCAGTGCTTTGCCCGGATGGTCAAATACCCGCTGGAGCAGGTGATGGGCAGTTCCTTTCGCCGCTTTCTCTCCGCCGAAGACCGGGTAGCGCTCCGGCTGCTGATGAAACGGGCCAGCAAATCGGGCTCTAAAACCCAGGTGATGCTCAAGGCCGGCGACGGATCGAAGATGCCGGTGCAAATCTCCATTCGGCCACTGGCCAAGGATGGTTTCAAGCGCGCAACCTTCGGTCTCGTGGTGACCGATATGACGGAGGCCAGACACAACGAGGAAAGGCTGCGGACCTTGACGCACCGCGTGGTGCAAGCGCAGGAAGCCGAACGCGGACGCGTGGCTTTCGAATTGCACGACCACATCACCCAGTTGCTCTGCGCCGTACTCGTTCGCTGCCAGACGCTGGCGACCCAGCTCTCGGCGCGCGACGGGCCGGCGAAGCGGGAGGCGATCAAACTACGCGAGATGCTCGGTCAGACGGCCGGAGAAGTGGAGCGCATCTCGCGGCATCTACGGCCCAGCGTATTGGACGAGCTGGGTCTGGTCGCCGTCCTGCGCGACACCAGCACGGAGTTCGGGGAGCGCACGGGCGTGTGCGTCAAGCTGGCCTGCGCGAAGTTGACCGCGCGGCTGCCCGGCGATACCGAGTTGACGCTCTACCGCATTCTCCAGGAAGCCCTGAGAAACGTGGAGCAGCACGCCCGCGCCCGCCACGTTACCGTGCGCCTGAAGCAGCGCGCCTTCATTCAGTTGACGATCCATGACGACGGGATCGGCTTCGACCCGGAGCAGCACGCGGTCCGACGAAAAGGCAAGGGCGGCCTGGGTCTGCTCAGCATGCGCGAGCGCGCGACTTATGTGGGCGGCGACTTCAAGATCAAATCCATTCGCGGCGCCGGCACGAGAATCGAGGTGCTCATTCCCCTGCCGCCAAGTGCCGCGGCGGCTAAATGAACTGACTTATGAAACGCATTACTGTTTTACTGGCCGAAGACCACATGATCGTGCGCGAAGGCTTTCGCAAAATGCTGGAGCTGGAAGCCGATCTTCAAGTGGTTGGCGAAGCGGAGGACGGTCGTGAGGCAATCGCCCTGGTCAAGAAGCTACGCCCCGAAGTCGTGCTGATGGACATCGCGATGCCGCGGCTCAACGGTTTGGAAGCCACCCGCCAAGTGCTGAAGGCCTTTCCGGACACCAAGGTGATCATGCTCTCCGCCCACAGTGACGACGCGTACATCAAAGACGCGACCGCCGCCGGTGCAGTGGGCTTTCTCCTCAAACAATCCTCTTCCCACCTCGTGTGTGAGGCGATCCGGCAAGTTCAGAAAGGAAAGCCGTTCTTCAGCCCGACGGTTGCCCGGCGGCTGCGCCAACTGGAGGACCAGCCGCCGAAGCGGGCCGGAGGGTCGCCCTCGCGCAATGCCCGGCTGACTTCGCGCGAGGTGGAGGTGCTCCAACTGATTGCCGAAGGCAAGGCCAACAAGGAAACCGCGGCGGAACTGGGC
>CAYJNU010000517.1:0-5139 GCA_964371005.1 uncultured Verrucomicrobiota bacterium
CATCATTCTAACTTTGATCGCACAGCCCTCTCTAGTTTTGATCGCACCACGACACCTGAAAGGTTGCGGCACGATTGCAAGCTGAAAGCTTGCGCTACTACGCGATTACACGGCTCAGTTTGCAAGCGACCACTGACGCGTGCGCGGCACCCACACCGCCGGCTGGCGGCGCGGCTCGCCGTGTTCGGCCACGAGCAATGTGACACGCCAGGCCGGCTCGGCCAGCAGCAGCAGCGCGTCCAGGTGCGGGATGACACGCACTTCGTGGCGTTGCACTTGGTCCACGCGCCGGCGCTCATGTTCAGTGCGGGCGGCGGCCCGGCGCTCGGCAAGCTTGGTCTTGATTTCAAAACTCCGGCTCCGCTCCACGCGGCCAGTCAACTCCTTGACGTAGTTCTCGAAGTAATCATCCACGCGATCCAACTCGCGGCGGAGGTGGCTCTCCTGCCGCGTGCGGATGCGGGCGAGGTCGGCTTCGAGGTCCTGCTCCAGAGCGCGCTGGAGGTGGCCGTGCCAAGCCGTTGGATCCGTCGCGGGCCAGGCGGCGGTGGTGGAGGTTTCCGCCGTCACCGCCAACAAGCCGAGGTTTTGCGCCAGGTCGCCGTCCGGTTCGCCGTCGGGCAGGGAAACCGCCAGGCGATGCAGCGACCAGTGTTGCTCGATGGCCTGAATCTCGCATCGAAGCAGCGCGATGAGCGAGCAATGCCAATCCGCGGCGAAGTTGGTCTCCGGTCGCCAACGGCTCGTGGCGGGAAATTGCAGCCGCCACAGGCGTTCGGCCACATCGGGCGTGGGGGCGCGGAGTCTGTCAGTCGGCTCCAAAAGGGCGCGACTCAACGTCAAGCCGTCGGCGCCCAAGATTTCGGCCAGCCGGAATGTAAGCGGGCAGCCGGGAAAGATTTCGCTTTCGGCCTGGCGCGGCGCGGCCTCGTCGGGCGCGGGGAAGGACAGTTCCTTCTCCACCAACTGGCCCTCGGGATTCCAGAGGTGCGCGGCCCTGCCTTCCGCCACGACTTCCAGGCGGTCGTGCCAGGTGCGCTCGCACAACGCGCCGAGGGCTTCGAGACTCTCATGGAAAAAGTCCGCGAGGGCGGCGGGTTCATGCCGGAGCTTGGCGAGTTTCATGGCGTGCCTTCAGAGCGTTTCATAGTCCTTGGAGAACAAGGTGGCATCGAGTTTCTTCACTTCGTCGTAGCCGGCGCGGGCGGCGGCGAGGTCTTCGCCCAGTGCCTGTAACGATTCGGCCACGCGGCCCCCGGAATCGCGCCAGCGGCGGAGAACTTCCTCGGCGAACTCGTCGGAACTGAACCGCTCGCCCAGGATCAAACCCGTCTCGCCCACCACGAGTTCAAACAGGTTCAGCTTGTCCTGCAAGACGGCGAGCAGATGTTCCTACAGCGTGTGTTGCTGGACGAAGTTGTAGATGCGCACCGGATGTTGCTGGCCGATGCGGTGCAGGCGGCCGATGCGTTGTTCGATCTCCATCGGATTCCACGGCAGATCGAAGTTGATGAGGCGATGACTGAACTGAAGGTTGCGCCCTTCCGTGCCGCTATGGGTGAGCAGCAACGCGCCGCCCTCGCGCCGAAACTCCTCAGTGAGCGGCTGGCGTTCGGGCGGCGGCGTCTGGCCGTTGATCACGCGCACCGGCACGCCGGCGTTACGGAGGAAAGCGGCCAGTGCGGCCTGTGTGCGCAGGAACTGCGTGAAGATCACCACGCCGCCCTCGCCGCGGGTCAACGGGGTGACCAATTCGCACTTGCGCTTCCAGGCTCCGGTCAGCGGCGCGTGTTCGAGCCAGGCGCGCTTCATTTCCCCCACCGGAAAGGATTGCAGCGCCTCGCGCCACGCCTCGGGACTGCTGCCGGCGGTTTGGAGCAAGAGCCGTCCCCACAGGCTGGCTTGGGCGGCGGGAAGTTCGGACAGATGCGCGCGCAGTTCGGCTTCCCAAGTTTGCCAGAACGCCAGCTCGACCTCGTCCATCTCGAACAACACGGTTTCGGCGCGGCGCGGCGGGAGGTTGAGGCCGGCGTTGGCGCGCGTGTTGCGGATCATCACCTGGCCGAGCAGGCGGCGCAGTTCCTCCGGCTCGCGGGGCTGATGCGGCTTGGTCTTGTCGATGAACCGCGCGCGGAATTCCTTGGGCGACGGCAATTGCCCCGGCTGGAGGAGCGTGACGAGGTTGTAGAGTTCTTCGAGCGAGTTCTGCACCGGCGTGGCGGTAAGCAGGAGCAGGAACTGGCGCGGCAACGCGTTGACCGCCTGCCAGGCTTGGGAAGTCCGATTGCGCAAATAATGGGCCTCGTCCACGATGAGCAGGTCCCAATGCAAGTTCTGCGCGACCGCCAGATGCGCGGGTTGCTTGAGCGTGTGGAGCGAGGCGACGATGAAGGGGTTGTCGCGCCAGAACGCGGCGGAGTCGGAGCGGAACGTGGCCTGGTTCGTCGTCACGCACGTCACGCCGAACTTCTCCTGCAACTCCTCCTCCCACTGATCCACCAGCGAGGGCACGGTGAGGACGAGAAATTTCTTCACCATGCCGCGCGTGAGATATTCCTTGAGCACAAGACCGGCTTCAATGGTCTTGCCCAAGCCGACTTCATCGCTCAACAACGCGCGGCCCCGCAGCGGCCCGATCACACGCAACGCCGTGCGCAACTGGTAATCGAAGCGCTCGATCTTGCAGTAGGGCAGGGCAAGCAGGTCGTCGGACTGGTTGGACACCCACCACTGTGCGGCGCGCTCGCGAAGCAGGAAGTTGCGAAGGTCCGGCAACGGCAACAGCGAGTCCTGGAACTGAAGCGGCGGGAACTCGACACGGACGGGCACGGGCGGCAGCGGCGGGCGTTGCGGTTGGGGCGGCGGGGCGGCGGGGGCTTTGGCGGCGCGTTTGGCGCGTTCGCGACGCTCGGCCAGTTTGCGACGCTGCTCGGCTGCGATGCGCAGGCTGGCGGCCTGAATACGGGCCTCGCGCTCGGCGGCTTCCTGTTCCTCTTTCTGGTATTTCCGCGACAGCCGGCGGAAGTAGTCCTCGCTCTCAAATTCGACGGCCTCCGGCAGTCCGCTGCCGGGTGGGGGTAGCGCGAACTGGCTGCGCAACTCGCGCGCCATGTGCATGATTTCTTGTTCGAGCCAGCGCCACGGAGAGAGGCCGGGTGGCAGATCAATGGCGCGGTACTCGCCGGCCAGGGTTTTCGGGCCGGCGTCCAGGGCCGGAATCATGCCGGCGAACACTGCATCGCCCGCCGCATACAGGCTCCGCAACAGGCTGACACGGCTGCGAACGTCTGGGCGTGAACGCGGCATTTCCACGGCATCTGCGCTGCGCCCGCCCACTCCCAGGTGATTTCGTCGGGGTTTGTGAGGCGGACGCGCATCGTCTCCTCTGGAATGCTGGTTTCGGCGCGGACCCATTCCAGCTCGATGGACCCACCGGGATAGTCCAGCGTCACCCAAAGCTCGAAGGGTGCTTCGGGTGCGTCGAACAGGTCGTCTGGTTCGCGTGATGGCTTCGCCATGCGGTCCGCGAGTCTGAGATGGAAGGCAGGAAATCGTCAACGCCGTTTACACGCCGTTTACGCGGACCGCCGCGTAGCGGCGAACGCTCTGCCCGCAGGATCCCTCCCGGGCTTGCGACCTTTTGTTGCAGGTGCAACAAAAGGTTGCGGACATGAATCCCGCGGACGGCGCCCCGGTGAGTCGAAAGCACTCGGCTACTTCAGTTCCAGATCATCCTTGCTCGGCAGCTTGGGGAACTTGGCGTGCGGCTCGGTTTGATACCAGTTGGCCACCGAGGCGATGTCGTCCTTGAGCGGTTGGTAGCGCCCGCCCGACATCCAGCCCAGCGCCTGGATGGTGACTTTCAAGTCTTTGTCGAAACGAATCGGATCGGTGATGTGCCAGCGGTAGAGGCCGAAGCGTTGTTGCGCGTCATACACGCCGTCGGGCCGGATGACTTGCGGCATGCCGGTGTAAGGCCCGCTGAATTCGGTGTAGCGGCTTTTGCCGTCTGGCCCTTTGGTGTCGAAGTTGTAGCTGCCGCAAAAGTAATCCTCCGTGCCGGTGCCAGCGATGGTCGGGAACTCCTTGTCGCCGTCCATGAAGAACTTGATCTCGCCTTCGCCCCACCAGCCAGTGCTGTGGACTTCCCACGCCATGTAGGTGCCGACGTAGTGGCCCTTGCCCTGCACGCCATCCAGAATAGTGTAGAGCCCGGTCTGCTTGAGCGGGTCTTCGCGGCGGAATTGAGCGTGGAAATAGGCCGCGTCGTCCGGCACGGTCGTCAGCGTGTAGTCAATCTGGTAGTAGATCGTCATCTGCGCGTCGTCGAGGTTCTCGATCGTGACCTTGGCTTTCTTGCGGAAGGGCATCTGCCAATAGCTGTTGAAGGCGCTACCGGGATTCACGCAGACAGCGAGCGAGTTGATCTGGCAATAGCGCGCCCAACCGCAGGCGAAGAAATCGCCCAACGGCACTTCCACGGAAGGCTCGGTTTCGCCGTCCCAGTAGAAGCGGAGGACCATCCAGCGGGTCTTGTCAAGCGGCGCGGGCGTGAGCCAGATGTGCTGGATGCAGCCCGGCCCTTCAATCTCCGCCATCGTGAAGGTCTGCTTGGCCGGAATGCGGACGTAAGGCGACACTTTCCAGCCCTGGCCCAGATCGCGCGCGGCATTCTTGGCCGGACCGTCGGTGGACATCGCGGCTTTGCCCTTCTCGCCGGTGAAGTTTTCCGGGCAGATGGAACGCGACTTGGCGTCCGACAGTTTGTAGAGATTGCCGATGCTGCTGCCGATGCCGTTGAACGGTGCGTCGGCGGCAGCGAGGGTGAAGGCGTTGAGGAATGCAGCGCACAGGAATAGCGCAAAGATGCGACAGATCTGCTTCATAGCTTTGAGTGGAATCGAGGTTTGTCTGGTTTGTTGCCCATCAGGACTTCTGAGCGTGCAGTTTGATCAAGCGAGGGGCATTTGGCAAACAAACATCTGTCGTGTGTCGGGTTCATCCGACGCGTCTGAACTCTATGCCGGCCAAAACGGTTTCCCCGCGACAAACGGCCACAGAGCAGCAGTAGTGGTGCAAGCTTGCAGCCAGTTGCGTTCGGCACGGGGAATGAGCGGAGGGGTCGCCCCGGGTGCGCCG
>CAYJNU010000518.1:0-5134 GCA_964371005.1 uncultured Verrucomicrobiota bacterium
CGCTACGTCAGGGACATGTTTCATCAGCAACAGCAGCGCGATGACCTGGATGGTCTTGCCCAAGCCCATGTCGTCCGCGAGGCAGGCGCCCAGACCGAGATTCTGCAGCAGCCAAAGCCATTTCACGCCGGTTTCCTGATATGGACGGAGGCGTGCGCTGAGATGTTCGTTTGGATCGAATTCCACCGCCGTGTCGGGCTGCCGCAGGCGTTCGAGGGTTTCACGCAGTGCATCACCGGCGATCACTTCGCTCCAGTCGGCAACGGCATCCGCTGCTTCCTCCGTGGCCGCCGCGCCGAGTTTGACGCCTGCCAGCAGTCGCATGGCTTCGAGGAAAGATACGCCCTGGCCCGCCGCACCGGCGGCGACGCGTTTCCAATGATCCAGCACGCTGCGAAGCTTGTCGCGATCCACCTCGACCCATTGGCCACGCAACGAGACCAACCCGGTGTTTGCGTTCAACAGTGTCCGCCATTCCTCCGGGGTCAGTGTCTCGCCGCCCAGCGTGGATTCGACAGAGAAATTCAAAAGGCTGTCCAGCCCCAGAGCGGTGCCGGCCTGTCCGCCAATCCGCACGCTCACTTGCGGACGCGTGCCCCGGCCGTTCTTCCACCAGTCGGGGATGCGCGTGATGATGCCGCTGGCTTCGAGGGCGGGCACTTCGCGCAAGAACGAGTAAGCCTGCGCCGGCGTCCAGGCGTGCGGCTGGAAGATGCGCCGGCTGTCCAGCAACTCGCGCGTCCAAGGGCTGCGTTCAGCCGCTTGCTGAACGGGTTCGAGCAACGAACGGAGAGCCGTCTGGTTTTTCGCGCCGGCAAATTCCTGCAACGCGCGGGCCAGCGGCAGGTGTACCGGCTTTTCCTGCGCGGACAACCGGTGCGTGTAGGTGGCCATGAAGGCGAACGGCGTCTCGGGTGAACGCTTGTTCTCCGCGAGATGGAACGTGACCTTGCCCAGCAGATGCAGCGCGGGATTGATACGCCCGAGCCAGAGCTTCAAGCCGCCGGCAGCCTGCGCTTCGGCCCGCGCCAGTGTGTCCAGTCCCCGCCACAGCGCCGCGAAGAGATCGGGCGAGGCGTATTCCGCGCCGGGCATGGCGGGAATGCGCAGAGCGAGGCTGAATCCAAGTTCGGGCGGCGCCGCGACTTCCGCCACTGGTTGCCCCGTCGGAACGTCCGGCGTGTGCGCCAGCGCGGTGAGATACGCCGCGCCGAAGTCGCGCCAGAACGCCCACGCCGCCGGCCAGCCGAGTGAGTCCCGACACTGCCCTGCCAGCGCCAGAAGACCGCGCGCGGAGCTTTCCGCAAATGCCGCCACCCATGCCGGGTCTGCGGCGAACGCATCCGCCACCGGGCCATCGCCGGTTTCCTCCAGCAACAAGCGCCCGTGTGGACTCAAAACCAGTTGGTGCGGCATGGTGAATCAGGGTGTGGAGAAGAGCGGAGGTGTCAACCTTCTTGCAGTGTCGCAGTCGAATCTGGCCATCCGTTCCATCCTTACCGGATCCAGTCGACCTGTTCGAGCGCTGCAGTCTTCTTCTCCAGTTGAAACAGTCGCCGGGCGTTGCCGCGCAGAATCGGATCCACGAGTTCCAAGGCATCTTTGAGCGTGAGCCAGCCCTCCTCGACCAGTTCCAACAGGGCCTGCGCAACGCCGCGCCGCGCGATGATCGCATGTCCCAAGACCGGTTCGACCGGAATGTAGTCGCCACCAAACGGCAACACCTTGTTCGCCGGGGCGGTCACAATGTGTTTCTTGAGGTAATCCTTGGCGGCAGCCGGGTTGATGATCCATGACCAGCACATGTCCACGGTGGCATTGGCATACTGTTTTGCCACCGCCAGCATCTCCTCGTAATAGGGATAGCAAATGTGCATGAAAACAAACTGAGTGTCGGGCGACAGACGGCACAGTTCGGTGGCGGAGCCGGCGTTGAGACGCAGGCGGTCGAGCGGCATGTAATTCTGGCCGGCGTAGTATCCGGTGTGCAGCTTCACCGGCAGGTTGTGCGCGGTGGCTTGGTCCACCGCCTGCCAGAACAGGTGATCCTCAAGCAGCTTGCGCTCTTCCGCGGTGACGGAGTCCTTCTGGAGGACCTTTGTGAAGATCGGCTCAGCCTGCTCCGCCGGCACGCGAGCGTAATCAATATCCCGGCTGTAAGCGTTCTGCGATTTCACAGCCACCGCATAGCGCGCGTAGCGCTCGAACCACCACCGGATAACGCGATGCCAGTCCGCCAGCGCCTTGACTTCGATTCCCGTCGGTCGTGCGTAGGTATCAATGTCGGGTCCCGCGAACATCCCCACAATGCTGAGGTCCTGCATCAACAGGGTTGGCATGTCGGATTGTTTGAACGGTGCGCCGGTCACACAGTTCACCTGGCAGGACTCGATCAACGCCAGGTCCTGCAAGACACGCCGGTAAAACCCGGGCCGCCGAATTCGCTCGTAGCCCGCCTGGACCTTGTGGACAGTCGCAGCCGAGAGTTCCTCAACACCATAGAGCTCGCGCAAGGCCAGGCGGACCGCCTGGGCATAGCCGGTGTTCTTCGCCGCGGGCCAGTAGGGCGACAGCAGCTTCCACTTGTCCGAGGGGTCCACCTCCGTCGAGAGGAATTTGTCCATCTCGGCGTTGGACATGCCCGCGACTCGCAGGTCTGAGTCGAGGTAATGGCTGAACAGCAGAGCCCAATCATCACATGGGGCGGCGCCCTGGAGACGTTCCTTCTCCTCGATCAGATGCTCGTGCGTGTCCACCAGCGGCGTCTTGAAAACCCGTTTCTGAATGGTCTTCCGGGCATCCGCCGGGCGGGCAGGCGTTGGGTAACCTCGGGCGATCGGCTCGCGAGCCGGAGCGCTTCGCGAACTCAAGGCGAACAGCGCCGCGCCGATCGTGCCAAAACTCTGAAGCGCGGCTCTCCGGGTGATTACGGGCGTTGGCTTGGCAGGCATGGGGCGAGCATTGCCAAAGTCGTTTCGCAATGCAAACGAAACGAGAGCATCAAGTGGGAGACCGCGGTGGAACAACCCACGCGTTGGGACACTCCGCCGTCACGATAACCAACGCGGGATCCGCCGGGAGGAAAACAAGCCGCAGGGGTCGCGGCTTGCGCTCTGGCAAACGGGCGTGGCTCCGTCAGCGCCGAAGCTGAGAGATGTCCGGGCCTACTTCAGCGGCGCGATCTTGATGTTGCGGTAGGACACCGGGCCGTGATTGCCCTGGAACATCAACGGTCCCTGGGCCTTCTCCTTGCCGTCCACGCCGCCGGGGGTCGGGCCTTTCATCTCGACGTTCTCGTGAATGGTCACGCCGTTGAGGATGATCTTCACGAATTTCGCATTGGCTGTCTTCTTGCCGTCGCCGTCAAACTTCGGTGCCAGCCAATGAATCTCGTAAGTGTTCCATTCGCCGGGGGCCTTGTATTTCGGGTGGTGGGGTGGCTGCGCGCCGTAGATCGCGCCCATGTCGCCGGGGCCGGGGTTGGCATCATTGCCGAAGCTATCCAGCACCTGCACCTCGTACTCTCCCATGACGTAGATGCCGCTGTTGGATTCCTTGGGCACCATCACTTCCAGCGTGATGATGGCGTCGCCGTGCTTCGCCTCGCTGTAGAAGTCGAGACTCTGGCCATGGCCGGTAGTCTGGTTGATCAATTCGTTTCCTCCCGGCGTGACCGCGAGCTTCTTGGGATCGGTGGGGTCGGGCTTCGCCGAGCCAACCGTCCACTGGCTCTTGGCATTGCCCTCCAGCTTGGGCTTCCAGCCATTGAGATTCTTGCCGTTGAAGGGATGAATGACACCGCCAGGCTGAGCTTGGGCAGCGAGCGATCCTGCCAGGAGGGTGAAGCAGGCGAGTCCGATTACGTGTTTCAGGTTCATGAGATGTTGGTTTGTCAAAATCGCGATTCAAATGGCGATCCGCGCTCAGAATAGAGAGTGGTGAGGCTTCTGTCCATCAATGGCCCCGTCCGCCATCACATCAGTCGCCGACAGCCCTTGCTGCTCAAGGAGGTCGAATCATGCTCAACGGGTGCCGCTTCACGCCGGTTCCCGGCAACAGCCTCTGAGTCTCACTCCGGAAACGGGAGGAGGTAGCGGCCATCCTCGGTCTTCCGGTAGGAGCTGGGCCCGACGTAGCGATCCAAGTGTTCCATCGTCGCCCACGCCAAGAGGATCGCACGCTGGCCAGATGGTGTCTGAACGTCGTGCCTCCGAAACAACTTCAAGACGGCATCGGCGGCGGCGGACTCCTCGGGACGGTGGGCCCGGAACGCTCGGATGAACCGCTCGGTTTGTTCGATGCGGCGGGGCGGCAGTTCTTTGCGCCAGTTCTTCAGGAGCAGTTCCGCCTGAATGAGGAATGCGGAACGACACAGCGCCCCATAGCCGAGCTTGTCGAGGTGCGCCATCCCATCATTCGCTCGGTCGCGGCCCTCTTCCAGATAGCGTGCCGCGTCCGTGTAAATGCTGTCGAACAACGGCGGGCGAATGATCTCACCATCGATCCGGAAGCCGGCCTGGGCCAGCCGGGCGTGGACCACCTCGTCATTGACGTAGGTTTGCACGCGGCCAAAAGCCTCCTCCACTGCGGTGGTGTGGGGAACATCCCGTCGCCAGGCGAGCACGCTGAACCCTTCCAGCAGGTCCATCCGCATGTGCATGAGTTCATGAGCCATGTCCACGTCCTGCCAGCCCGCGCGAAGCTGAATCCGCGGCTCATTGCGGAACGGATCGAAGATGCACCGCGCCACCACCGGGTCATTGGTGGGCAACGGCACAAAAACCATGGGCAGGCCGATCCGGCGTTCTGTGTCGAGCAACAGATTGGTGATGGCTGGCCTGGCGTGCTCGAAGAATGCCTGGCGCAGCAGCGCATTGGAGGACGCGGCCGCAGGCGACGCAGGACGTGGAACCTGCGCCCGCGCCAGTGTTGGCACAGTCATCAGAGCAAGAACAAGAACCAGTGTCTGTCGTCTCATGGAACCTCTCCGCTCAGGTTTTCATTCAATCGGGTCTCGCGTCGAGGCAAAAGACCGCCCCGCGTTATCGGAGCGGCATTGTGATTTGTCGGCAGGAAGCTGCCGGAATCGTCGCGGCTCATGCCCAGGCAGGTCTGCGTGAGGTCGTTCGTGCCG
>CAYJNU010000519.1:0-5119 GCA_964371005.1 uncultured Verrucomicrobiota bacterium
GACGGGGCAATCGGTATCGCAACTCCACATTACTGACCACTTAACATGAATCCACGACCATGAGATCACATTCCAGCGGGTTGCCGTCGTTCTGGGTGAAGGTGCCCGTGGACGGCTGGACTTCAAGGAGTCGGTGGATCGTCTTGGCCTCCATCCCGGTCGTCTCCGACATCCTTTTGGCTGCCCGACCGGTTGGCGCACACAGCAGGCAGCGGACTTTCTTGGCGGTGAGGATTTTGAGGATGGCGTTGACCAACGTGGTCTTGCCGACGCCCGGGCCGCCGGTGATGACCAGTGCCCGCGTGGAGATCGCCTGCTTGAGCGCCTCCCGCTGGCTAGGCGCAAGCTCCTTGCCGGTTTTGCCCTGACACCACGCGACCGCTTTCTCGAAATCAATCGGCGGATAGGCCGATGGCAGGGAACACAGATTCTTGATCCGACCGGCAATGCCTTCTTCGGCGCGTTTGAGAGTGGGCAGGAAGACGAGGTCCTGATCGTTGATCTTCTCGGTCACGAGGTCGCGGTCGGCGTGCGTCTTCTCCAAAGCCGCAGTGACGATCTTCTCGTCCACTAGCAGCAACTTGCCGGCCTCGTCTTTCAGGAATTCCACCGGGAGCGCGCAGTGGCCGTTGCCAGTCGCCTCCAGAAGCACATGGCTCAAGCCAGCGCAGGCCCGGATGAGGGAGTCGTGAGGGATGCCGATCTTCTGCGCAATCTGGTCGGCGGTCTTGAAGCCGATGCCGTGGATATCCTTGGCCAGCGCATACGGGTTGGCCTGCACCTTCTCAATCGCCCCTTCACCGTAGGTCTTGTAGATGCGCACCGCCCGGCTGGTGCTGACGCCGTTGCTGTGGAGAAACACCATGATCTCCCGGATGACTTTCTGCTCCGCCCAGGCGTCCTTGATTCGCTTTCGCCGCTTCGGGCCGATGCCGTCCAGTTCTTCCAGGCGACCGGACTCCTTTTCGATGACGTCGAAAATCTTCTCCCCAAACTTGTCCACGAGCTTCTTGGCGTAGATCGGGCCGATGCCCTTAACCATGCCGCTGCCGAGGTATTTCTCGATTCCTTCCTTGGTCGTGGGCGCCGTGCTGTTGAGCATCTCCGCCTTGAACTGCAAGCCGAACTCCCGGTCCTGTATCCAGTGGCCCTCAGCCGTTACCCATTCGCCGGCGCTGACCGAGGGGAGCGAGCCGACAACGGTCACCGGGTCTCGGTGGCCCCTGGCCTTGACCTTGAGCACCGCGAAACCGTTCTCCTCATTCCAGAAGGTGACGCGCTCGATCAGCCCGCTGAGGGATTCGACATTCACTGCGGATGACACAGAATACCGAAGAAGGCCGCCGCCGGCGCGATGTTCTGGTGGATTGTGAATTCGCTATTCATGGGGGAGCAGCGGTTGTCGAACCAGCGCTCGTTGCCCGGCCATTCGTCAATTGGCGGATACACCGTTTTGTGCGGCCAGGCGACGTCCCAAGGGCCCTGCCCTTCGTTCTTCTCCTTGCGCCACGGGCCGTATGGGATGAGGCCGGGATGGAACTCGCCTTTGCCATTGTACCACGCATCCATGTGAAACACCTGACGCGGATGGCGTGGCCCCAGCCCCGTGACCCACGTCATGTTCAGCGCGTTGCAGCCGAGGAAATAATCGGCCGTCGTATGGAGCGCGCCGAGATACCGCGTGGCTTTCGCGGGATCGGAATCGCGAACAAGCGCGTATCCGACGGCGGCTTGGAGTGCCAGGGGTGTGGTTTGTTGACCGACCAGCATGGGCATGTACCAGTTCCCCGCCCAACGCAACGCTCGCTTGGGCGCAACCTCGATGGCCAGTGCATCTGCGGTGGCCAGCACGGCGGCGCGCATGCGTTGGCGCAACCCGGGATCGCCTGGCGACTTGCCACCCCCGAGCGCAAACACCATCGGGCCATACGCGCGATCATCCCACAAGGGTGTCGTCGCTGTGATCTCGCGAGTGTCTGCGGCGAACTGCTCCTCGTAGGCCTTGTCGCCAGTGATGCGGAACAACGCCGCGGCTGCGTAGGCGCGAGGCTCGCGCAACGACGGCGACTTCCGCTCGTCACTGGGACGCGTGTTCTTCTGCGCCCAGGCGTAGGCCGCGACGGCTTCCTTGGCCCAGTCAATATGCTCCGGGTCCTTTGCCTTGGTGAGGTTCAGGCAAAATGCCAGTTGCGCCGCCGCGCCGGCGTAACGATAGGTGGACCACGGGTCTTCTCCCGACGCCGCCCACGTGCGGTTCACATCCTCCCATGAGCCCTGGCCCACCTTCCTACCGTCCGGTAGCTTCTTCTCATCCTCCCCGAACGCATCGCCCGCGATGCGCAGGCCAATGCCGCCCGTGCCGTATTTCTTGTCGAGGAGTTCGTGCCGCAACCGGTAGCAGAAGCGCGGCAGCCAGGCCGCTTCGTCCAAAATATCGGGCACGCCGTTCCGGCTCTCGGGGATGTTCAGTTCGCCGTCGGGAAAGTTCTTCGGCGCGAGTTCGTAGGCGAGCAACAGCTCCTGCGCGACGCGCAAGTGCGAGTAATAGCTGTCCCAATCACCGGCGTCTTGATACCAGCCGGCGGATTCCAGTGGGCCTTTCGACTGGGCGAGCAACGCCTTCGCGTCACCCCCTTCCGAACCCCACTCGGTGAAACGCATGGTGGTGTAGATGAGCTTGCCGGCGAAGCCCGGCGTCAGCTTCGGATTGTGCGGCGCGGGCCGGGTGAACTCGGTGAAGGGCCGCTCCAACGCGATGCCGCTACGGTTGTGATAGAGCCCCCGTGCCACCGACCGGAATACCTCGCGATACACGTCCGCCGCCACGTCGAACGGGAACGAACATCCGATGCCCTCGACCGACAGCACGTACTTGCCAGGCTGCTTGAACGCGGAGAAATCGCACTCATAGACCTCGGCTTTGAGGAAGTTCCCACCTGGGGGTGAATCGGTTTTGTGAAATGTCTCCGGTTGCGAGGCGGGCGATCGGAAGGCCAGCTTTCCAGAAAACGCGGCCTCACCGTTGGCCAGGTTGACTAAATGAAATGCGCGTCCGTTGTAGTCCTGGAGCGGCAGCCCACCTTGATCGCCCATCCAATGAAACACGTAACCAAACTTCTGTGGCGCTTCCGGGATGTAACCCAGCAGGTTGACATGAACGGCCTCTGAGCGGGCTTTGCGTTCGTTGAAAATCAACTTCTCGCGTGCCCGGTTGGTTGCCAGCGGCCCAAGGCTGATCGAGTAAGTGCAACCGCGTTTCATTGCCTCCGGGAGAAACAGGTAAAGCCAGTGCTCCTTCGTGTGGTCTGAGCGCGTGTTCACTGCGCGACCGCCTTCCCACCGATCCGCGAACCATGCAAAGTCCGTCCCCTTGCTCTTTCGCCCGACGCGGTCGGGATGACGGGGCTGCGCGAAGTAGGGATCGTCGGCACTGAGAATCGTGTAGGTTGCTGGCTTCGTCGCCGCGTCCACATCCAAAGGAGCGATGACGACTTTTTCATCAGAGGGGCTCTGTCCGCGCTGATGATGAATGACGTGGCCCTCGTTGAAGTGGAGCATGACAATGCGATCCGTCAGGGGCAGCAGTCGACCAACTCCGCGGAGCATGCGCGGCCAACCACCAGGAATGCACACGAGAAGTGGGCCAGGAGTCGTAGCGAAGTTCTGTTCATAGCAACAGAGACATGGTCATGGAGGAAAGGTTGGGGATCAATCCGAAGTGCGTGCGGTGTGGAACGGGATCGAATCCCCGCGGGTGACACTCGGGCGAGAAGTCGCCTTCGTCCCGGCTTCGCCCAGCAGGAACAGACCGAAATCTGCGGGGCAATGACATTTTTCTGGCCCCTTTGCGTTCGACGTGTGATCTTTCCCTCCGTTTGAAGTATCCTCGGCCTGAAGCCTACCGGCACGCCGGGGCAAGACGTTATGAACTCGAACGCCGTCCGCGAATCTTTCAGTCTGCTCCCCGCCGACTCCGTCGCCTACCGCTGCAATCCGGAAGGCTCCGGGCGAAGGGCCAAGAACCCGCCCATGCCAGCGCACCTGCGTTGGGGTAAGACGGTCCACGATCCGCAATGGTGTTGGCGCATAGCGACGACACATCATGCCTCGGGCGAACCATTGCCACCTTCATTGCGGGATCCCAGCATCCGCCGGGCGTATCGGTATCTGCAAGGAGCCAGGGACGATCAGATGGCGCAGGCTCACGCATTGAAAGCGTCCCCCAACTGCATGGCGACCCGGCGCGTGCTTCAGGGATTTCTGTGCGCCCCGGACATTTCGATCGAAGGCATTGCTTCGCTGCTCCAACTGGACGCCGACGTTGTGAAGTTGTTCGAGGCGTTGTTCTTCAACGTGCGCGAGCGCAGCGACGGCTTCAACGCCAGCGTGGTGTTTCCGGAGACGCGGGTCGGGGCCGTCGTCGAGGCCGAGATGGACTATCACGAGAACGATTTGATGCTGATGCGCGTTGGCCGGGATTACGGCTGGAAGGAGGTTGCACGTCTCGCCGGACTGCACACCCTGGAGGAAGAAGAATCAACAGACAACGCCTTGGCTGACATGGAGCGCACTATCGCCGCAAATGCGCGGATGCTCGCGCGGGCCGGTCATCTTAACCGGAAGGACTCGCCCGGCATTCGACACGGTAAGACCTTGATGATGCGTCCGAAGCCGGAAGCGGTGCGTCAACAAACCGACGATGACAAGGTTGGCCTCGGCAGTTTCGGGATGAAAGCGCCGGTGCTCGAACATTTCCGGCGCATCATGGACACCGACACGCAGTATCGCCTCCAGTTGCGGCGGCAGGAGAGGATGCGGGAGGAGGAGGGGGAATCACGGGCGGCAGCAGGGCGGCAATAGACTCGGATTGGGAGAGCGCCCCGGCAAGTTGTGCGTGCATGAAGAAGTGGAGGACTCTGCTCGATCTTCGTTCGGAAGACGCTTCCGGATTTGGGGTTGGCTGGCCCGCACATTGGAGCTTGAAGAGGGTGTTACGAAATTCGGAGCAAGAGCCTGTCGTTGCTGAACAGGCCCGCCGCCGCGCCGGTCTTCTCCAGCGCCACACCGAACGGAATCATGCCGGCGACCGTCACCACCGCCTGCCAATCCACCGTCTTGT
>CAYJNU010000520.1:0-5090 GCA_964371005.1 uncultured Verrucomicrobiota bacterium
GATAATTTATAAGCGATGATTTACCTACATTTGGTCTTCCAACAACTGCAATCGCGTGTTGCCACGTCATCCGAGCGGCGGCTGTTCGAGTTGCTCCTGGAGCGCGCCACGGAGCACATGGGGCGATCACTCGAAACGCAGGGTTTGCCGGAACTGCTCGCCAAGAATCTGGAAAGCCCGCGCTGGAAGAAGATCGCCAAGCGCTGTCTGGCCTGTGCGAATTGCACGATGGTCTGCCCGACCTGCTTTTGTTACAGCGTGCATGACCACACCGACCTGACCGGCAAGAAGGCCGAGCGCTGGCGGCTGTGGGGGTCCTGTTTCACGCAAGAGTTCAGCTACCTGGGCGCGCACACCGTGCGCACCGAGGGCGCCTCGCGCTACCGCCAGTGGATGACGCACAAGCTGTCGTCGTGGCACGAGCAATTCGGTACTTCCGGCTGCGTCGGTTGTGGCCGGTGCATCACGTGGTGTCCGGTGGGGATTGACATCACGGAAGAGGCCGCCGCCTTTCGGAAGGACGAGGCCGCGCTCAAGGAGGCTGGCATGAACAACGAGAACGGAGAGGCCCGCCCATGATCGCTGTCAAAGACCGTCCTCAAATCGTCTGCCACGATTCCCGGCCGATGGCGCCGACGCTGGCCACGATCGTCGGCATCAAGGAGGAAAGCTCCAACACCCGGACCTACAGTCTCCAGATTGACGATCCGGACCTTCGCCGCCGGTATCGCTTTCGCCCCGGCCAGTTCAACATGATCTATGCGTTCGGCGTCGGTGAAGCCGCCATCTCAATCAGCAGCGATCCGGCGAACACTGATCAGTTGTCCCACACCGTCCGCCAGGTCGGCAGCGTGACCCGGGCGCTCGCACGCATGCAGGTGGGTGATCGGCTGGGCGTGCGCGGTCCGTTTGGCAACGGTTGGCCACTCGACCGCTGCAAGGGCCGGGACATCGTCATTGTTGCCGGGGGCATCGGACTGGCGCCGCTCCGGCCCTTGATCTACAGCGTGCTGGCCAGCCGCGAGCGCTTCGGGCGCGTTATCCTCGTTTACGGAGGCCGTTCGCCGGCGGACCTGTTGTTCCAGAGTGAACTGGAAACCTGGCGGGAGAACCCCGATTTCGATCT
Source organism: uncultured Verrucomicrobiota bacterium (assembly GCA_964371005.1). Classification (GTDB taxonomy): domain Bacteria; phylum Verrucomicrobiota; class Verrucomicrobiia; order Limisphaerales; family MWDV01; genus MWDV01. The sequence goes on from CAYJNU010000520.1 coordinate 1,127, forward strand.
GCTGATTTCGGTGGACTACGCCATCGCCGAATGGCACGGCCCGGTGGGTGTGGTGACGGACCTGATCAAGCGCCTGCGCCTGCGGCCCGAGCGCACCTCGGTGATGGTGTGCGGGCCGCGCATCATGAACCGGTTCGTGACCTGGCAAATCCTGCGCCTGCGCGTGCCGGAGGATCAATTGTTCGTCAGTCTGGAGCGCAACATGCGCTGTGGCGTCGGGCGCTGCGGGCATTGCCAATACGGACCGAAGTTCGTGTGCAAGGACGGCCCCGTGTTCTCCTACGAGAGCATTCGCAACGTATTTGGCAAGGACGAGATCTGACCATGAAAACGCTTGCGCCCAAACCCGAAGGCAAACCGAAGCTCGCCGTTTACAAGTTCAGTTCCTGCGACGGTTGCCAGCTCCAGTTGCTCGAGCTCGAGGACGAACTCCTTGAACTCGCCGGCCAGATTGAGATCGCCTATTTCCTCGAAGCCCGCCGGCAAGTGATCCCCGGTCCATACGACATCGGGCTGGTGGAAGGCTGCATCTCGACGCCGGACGAGGAGAAGCTCATCCGCCAGGCGCGCAAGGATTGCCGTGTCCTCGTGTCCATCGGCGCGTGTGCGACTTCCGGTGGCATCCAGGCCCTGCGCAACTGGGCGGACGTGGAAGAATTCACCCGTTGCGTTTACGCCCACCCCGAATACATCAAGACCCTGGACGTCGCCTCGCCGGTGGCCGGCTACGTCTATATTGACTTCGAACTGCGCGGCTGCCCGGTCAACAAGTACCAGCTTGTCGAAGTCTTGACTGCCATCCTGGCCGGGCGCCGACCACAGGTGCCGACTTACAGTCTGTGTCTGGAATGCAAACGACTCGGCACGCCCTGCGTCATGGTTTCCCGCGGCGTGCCTTGCCTCGGACCAATCACCCAGGCCGGCTGCGGCGCGATTTGTCCGAGATTCCATCGCGGTTGCTACGGCTGTTTCGGACCCATGGAGACGCCCAACATCACTGCTTTGGGCGGACACTTCGAGCGCGAGATGGCCGTCCAACGACCGGAGATCGTCCGCATGCTGCGCAACTTCAACGGCTACCTGGAACCCTTCAAAACCGCCAGCGACGATTATGAGCAAAGCCACCGTCCCTGAGACCCGGATCATTAACGTCCACGGCTTGGCCCGCGTGGAAGGGGAAGGCTCCCTCTACCTCAAGCTGGAAGGCGATAAGGTGCTGGACGCGAAGTTTGGCATCTTCGAGCCGCCGCGCTTCTACGAAGCGTTTCTGCGCGGTCGTTCCTATCACGAAGTGCCGGACATCACGGCCCGCATTTGCGGCATCTGTCCGGTGGCGTATCAAATGAGTTCCTGCCACGCCCTGGAAATGGCCTTCGGCGTCAAGGTGCCCGAGCCCATCCGTGCGCTCCGCCGGTTGCTCTATTGCGGGGAATGGATCGAATCGCATGTGCTCCACATGTTCCTGCTGCACCTGCCCGACTTCCTCGGATACGAATCCGCAATCACCATGGCGGCCGACCATCGAGAAGTAGCAGTCAAGGCGCTCAAGCTGAAGAAAGCCGGCAACGCCGTGGTCGAAATCCTCGCCGGGCGCGAGGTGCATCCCATCAACGCGCGCGTCGGAGGTTTTCATCGTGTGCCCACGAAAGCCGAGTTGCAGCCCGCTGCCGAGCAACTCAAGGCCAGCCATGATTTCGCCGTCGAGGCCATCCGCTTGGTTGCCGGGCTCAATTATCCGGACTTGGAGATGGACTACGACTGCGTGGCGCTCAAGCACCCGAGTGAAGTGCCGATGAACGAGGGCCATATCGCCACGAGCCGCGGGCTGGATGTCCCGGCAACTCAGTTCCGCGATCATTTCGAAGAAATCCATGTTGAGCACTCCAACGCACTGCACGGCCGGCTCAAAGGCGGTGGCACATATCTGGTCGGGCCGCTCGCCCGTGTGAATCTCAACTGGGACCGTTACCCCGAGCACATCAAAGCCCTCGCCCGAGAGGTTGGTTTTAGCGTGCCGTGTCGAAACCAGTTCAAGAGCCTCATCGCCCGTGGGATCGAGACCCTTTACGCCCTCGAGCACGCGCTGGAGATCATCGAACACTACGAACGCCCGGACGCGCCGGCGGTCGAGGTGACGCCCCGGGCCGGGCGCGGATACGGTTGCACGGAAGCGCCGCGTGGGATCCTTTACCACGAATACGAGACGGACGACGAGGGGTTGGTCCGCAAGGCCGTCATCGTGCCGCCCACGGCGCAGAATCAGCCGCAAGTCGAAGCAGACCTCGCCGCCTATGCCCCCCGCGTCCTGCACCTGCCGCAGGAGGAGATGACCCTCCGCTGTGAGCAACTGATCCGGAACTACGACCCCTGCATCTCGTGCGCGACGCACTTCCTCCGGCTCCAGATCGAACGCGTCTAACTCCGCCACGGATTCGGATCGTCGGCTGCGGCAGACCGGACGCCGGCGACGACGCGGCGGGACTCCTCATTGCTGAACGCCTCCGCAAACGCCTGCCGCCGGAAGTCGAGGTTCGAACTGACACCGCCGGAGGTGCGAACCTGCTCCACTGGTGCGACGACGTCGAGGTCTTGATCCTGGCAGATGCCGCACTGGCCACGGATGACTTTCCGACCGGCCAGTGGCGGCGATTCGCTTTTCCCGCCGATCGTGACCGTGTACAAGCAGTGGCGTTCGCTGGCACGCACACGCTGGGTGTGGTTCAAGGGCTGGAACTCGCATCCACTCTTGGTCGTCTTCCCGGAGAGGTGCTGCTCTATGCAGTGGCCGGCGCTCGGTTCGAACTCGGAGCCGCTCTCTCGCCCGCCGTCAAGTCGTCGATCGCAACCGTGGCCGACCAGTTGGCGGTGGAAATGCCCCGCCGTCTTTCAGCGAGGCGACCCGTCTCCGGATGTGAGCTGGCAACCCGGGATTCTGGAAGGTCTGGCACTGGATGAGGCTACCCCGAGCGCAAGGGCCGGTTGGACCTTGAAGAACGGTCGAATCTCAGCCGAGGCTTGGGCTGAGACTTCAGTTTACATTTCCCGCCAACGGCTCTAATAATACCGCGTCATTACCCGGGTTCACCCGCCGCCGCGTTGTGCGAGCGCCCGGCGCACTCGGGACCGTCCGCGAGCGACGGGAGAACCCAACTGAAACCCAGAAACAGGGAATAGATGTGAACACAGCAACAAATCAACCGCGCTGGCGCTTCTTCCGCGCCGGCGGCTTCGATCAGGTCCGACTCGAAACGGGCGCCGACCTGATGAACCTCGACCAGCTCGACCAGAAACTCTGGGTCGCGCTGGCCTGCCCCACGACCGGCCTCGAATTTGATCCCAAGACTGCCGGGCTGATTGATGCCGATAAGGACGGTCGCATTCGCGCGCCCGAACTCATCGCCGCCATCAAGTGGGCCGGCTCGATGCTTAAGAATCCGGATGACCTGGTGAGAGGAGGCGACAAACTCGCGCTGTCGGCCATCAATGACGCTTCGCCCGAGGGCAGGCAACTGCTGGCCTCGGCCCGACAGATCCTCATCAATCTCGGCCAGAAGGATGCCACGGCCGTTTCCCTGGCCGACGCCTCAGACGCCAACAAGATTTTTGCCAACACCGTGTTCAATGGGGACGGGGTGATCATCCCTGAGTCTGCCACGGACGATGCCACGAAGGCGGTCGTTGCCGACATTATCGCCTGCTTCGGCAGCGTGCCGGACCGCTCCGGCAAACCGGGCATTGATCAGGCCAAGGCCGACGCGTTTTTCGCGGAGTGCGCCGCGTTCGACGAGTGGAACAAAAAGGCCGAAGCAGACAAACCGGGGGTGCTTCCCGCCGGCGACGGAACGGCTGCCGCCAGTGCGGCCGTGAAGGCGATCAAAGCGAAGGTGGACGACTACTTCGGACGTTGCCGGCTCGCTGCGTTTGATCCGCGCGCCATCGCCCTGCTGAACCGCAAGGAAGAGGA
>CAYJNU010000521.1:0-361 GCA_964371005.1 uncultured Verrucomicrobiota bacterium
GCTCAATCTCCTCCAGGCAGCTCAGCCGCAGCCGCAATTGCGAACCCCCGCCCGGCAGTTCCACTACCTCCTGGCTCGGATGGAACCGCCGCCCCCGCAGGATGTCCGTCAGCCATGCATCCATCTCGATCACCACCCGGTAATCCCCGCCGCCCGTCATCACTCCCAGGCTCGCATCGAAATACGCCTTGGCATTGAAACCCTCCGGCACTTCAAACCGCTCTTCCGTCATCGCCACGTTTTGCATCCGCCCCAGCACGAACTTCCGCAGCGTCGTCGCGTCGCCCGCGTCCGATGCGAGGGCCACGTCGGCTGCCAGGCCCACGTTCGGCTTGCCGGCCACTGGCCGCCCGAGCTTCGG
>CAYJNU010000521.1:371-5083 GCA_964371005.1 uncultured Verrucomicrobiota bacterium
ATGTGCCAGCAAATACCACCGCCCGCCGAACTCCATCAGATGATACGGATGCACCTGCCGCGTCCGGGCCGTCTTCTCCCCCGGCTTGCGATACTCGAATCGTAGCGCGCGCCGTTCCGTCACCGCCTCGGTCACGACCTCGAATACCCGCAGGTCCGCCTCGTCCGGCGCGAAGGGCCGGAACGACAGCACTTCATCCAGGCTTTGCAGCGTGTAGCGCTCTTCGTCATCCAGTTGCCGGGACAGCCGCTTGAACACCTGCTCCAGCGGCTGCTGCAGCGGCGTGCCCCGGTAATGCTCGATCGCCTGGCTCGCCATGCACACCGCGAACAACTCCTTCGCCGTCATGGGCACCAGGGGAAAACCACCCTCCGTCTCCTTCAGGTAAAAGCCATGCCGCCGCGCGTCATACACCAGCGGCAAACCCCACTGGTCGCGCATCCAATCCAGGTCCCGCGCCACGGTTTTGACGGACATCTCCATCGCCTTCGCGATCGTCGAGCAGTTCAGGTACTGCCCTTCCCGGATCAATCCCAGCATCCGCCGCATCCTCCCCGCCGGCGGCCGCCTCGCCGTCGTCGCCTGCCGATCCTTCATCCGCTTTCCCGCCTTCGTCTTCATGGTTCCTTTCAGTTTTCAGCTTTCACAATTTCAGCTTTTCCCCATGATCTTACCCAGGAGGGTTGGACATCTACGGGGGTAGGGCCCCAGATTTCTGAAAGTGTTTTTGCGCCCCCGCTTTCTGCTTTCTGCTCGCTGCTTTTGTCCCCATCCTGCCTCGCATTGCCGCCGCACCCGCCCAACCCGTTTCCCGACAGCCTCTCCGGGCTGATCGAGCGCGTCACCTTTTTCAACGAGGACAACGGTTTCGCGGTGCTCAAAGTCAAAGCCAAGGGCCACCGGGACCAGGTCACCGTGGTCGGTTCCCTCCCCTCCGTCAGCGCCGGGGAGTGGCTGACCGCCCAGGGCCGCTGGATGCAGGACCGGGAGTTCGGACTCCAGTTCAAAGCCGAACTGCTCGCCAGCACCGCGCCCACCACCCGCGAGGGCATTGAGAAATACCTCGGCAGCGGCATGGTCAAGGGCATCGGCCCCATCTACGCCCAGAAACTCGTGGCGAAGTTCGGCGAGCACATCTTCGACGTCATCGAACACGAATCCGCTCGGCTGGAGGAGCTGGACGGCATCGGCCCGAAACGCCGACAGCGCATCAAGGAAGCCTGGGCCGAGCAGAAGGTCATCCGCCAGATCATGGTCTTCCTGCACAGCAACGGCGTCAGCACCAGCCGGGCCGTCCGCATCTACAAGACCTACGGCGAAGACGCCATCGAGAAGGTACAGGCCAACCCCTACGCCCTCGCCAAGGACATTCACGGCATCGGCTTCAAGACCGCCGATCAGATTGCCCAGAAGATCGGCATCCCGGTGGATTCCCTGCTCCGGGCCGGCGCCGGGCTGAACCACGTGCTCATCGAGGCGACCGGCGACGGCCACTGTGCCCTGCCCGTGGAACTGCTCAAGGACGAGGCGGGCAAGCTGTTGCTGGTGGACGACAAGATCGTGACCGAGGCGCTGGCGCGCACCCTGGCCAGCCGCGATCTGGTCCAGGAAACGATCAGCGGACAGGAACTCATCTTCCTGCCCCACCTGAAACGGGCCGAGAAAATCATCGCCGGCCGGATCAAACACCTGTCCGCCTCGCCGTCGGCGTTTCCGGCGATTGATTTCGAGAAAGCGGTCGTCTGGTGTCAGCAGAAGACCGGCAAGGAGCTGGCGCCCAGCCAGCGCGAGGCACTCAAGCTGGCCCTGTCGAGCCGCGCGCTCGAATCCGTGGGTCGTTACGAGTTCGTGGAGCGCGGGTTTGGCAAGTTGCTCGCAAAGTGGAAAGGCAAGGAAACCGTCGTCGCGAACAACTTGGTTTTCATCCTGGAGGAATTGCGGAAGCGGCTGGAAGCGGAACGCGATCGGTTGGCGGAAACGGAATGCAACGAGATGCTGGAGAAGGACGAGCTGCGATTCATCGTGGTGCTGGGCCATCTGGGGATGCATCGCCTGCCGGAGAAGCTGCAGGTGTCGAAGTCGGCCGTGAAGGCGACGCGACTGGACGGCAGCCAGTCTGAAATGAACCTGTTCGATCCCGTCGCGGAGGACGCCATGAACTCGCTGGAGCGGGAAGTCGCCTCCTTGCTGGACGACCAGAGCTAGCTTTATTTCTGGTATCGGAACATCCCGCACCACGGCTACTACGGGCAGGGCTGGCAGAAGTCACGGATTTACGCGGACTTCGTTTTTACGACGCACACTGGCGACCGCAGCGACTTCCGCAAGGTGTTTGTGCTGGAGACGAAGGGGCTGCACCTGAAGAGCGAGAACACGGCCTGCAAGCAGTCGGTGTTTGCACTGTGCAACAAGCACGCGAAGAAAAAGGCGTGGACCGATCTCGTGCCGGCGATCCGCGACAAGGAATTCAGCTGCGAAGTGGTCTTTCAGGACGAGTGGGAAAAGCGCCTGAACGAGCTGCTGGCGTAGGCACCACTACTCGGTTGACCTCGGTGACTCTCCAAACCAGTGCCGCGTCCGGTTGCACACGTTGCAGACCGACAACATCACCGGCACTTCCACCAGCACGCCGACCACTGTGGCCAGCGCCGCGCCCGAACCTGGTCCAAAGAGAGTGATGGCCACCGCCACCGCCAGCTCGAAGAAGTTGCTCGCTCCAATGAGCGCGCCGGGCGACGCGACGTTGTGCGGCACATTGAGCCAACGCATCAGCAGGTAGGTCAGGCTGGAGTTGAAATAGACCTGGATGAGAATGGGCACGGCAATCAACAGCACGGCCATCCACCGCTTCGTCAGGTTCTCAGCCTGAAAGGCAAAGATCAGCATGACGTGAGCAACAGTGCACTCCCAACTCACTGATAAAAGCGCCGCCGAAACCAGAAGGCAACATGCACCAGGCCGATCAGCGCCGGCACTTCAATCAACGGGCCGACGACGGCTGCGAACGCCACGCCCGACTTGAGGCCAAAGACCGCGATGGCCACGGCGATGGCGAGCTCAAAGTTGTTGCCCGCCGAGGTGAAAGCAAGAGAGGTGGAACGCGGATAATCCGCGCCGAGTTTCTTCGCCATCACAAAGCTCACGAAGAACATGATCACAAAATACAGCACGAGCGGGATCGCGATGCGGAGCACGTCCAGCGGTAGCTGCACGATGGCGTCGCCCTTGAACGTGAACATCACCACGATGGTAAAAAGCAGCGCAGTGAGCGTGAGGGGCGAGATGCGCGGAATGAATATCTTTTCATACCATTCCTCCCCTTTTAGCGGCACGAGAATCACCCGGCTCAACACTCCCGCCGCGAAGGGAATGCCGAGATAAATCATGACGCTCCAAAAAATCTCACTCATGCGGACTTCCACCACTGCGCCTTTCAACCCGAAGTATGGCGGCAACACCGTGATGAACAACCAGGCGTAGAAGCTGTAAAATAGAATTTGTGCAATGCTGTTGAGCGCCACAAGACCGGCGGCATATTCCCGGCTGCCATGGGCCAGTTCGTTCCAAACCAGAACCATTGCGATGCAACGGGCAATGCCCACGAGAATCAATCCCACCATGTATTCCGGGTGATCGCGGAGCAACAGCACGGCGAGCAGGAACATGAGCACCGGACCAATGACCCAGTTTTGCACCAGCGATAGAGTCAGAATGCGCGTATTGGCGAACACCTTGGGAAGCTGCGAATATTTCACCTTCGCCAGCGGCGGATACATCATGAGGATCAATCCAATGGCGATGGGTAGATTGGTCGTGCCCACGGTCATCGGAGCGAAGAATGCCTCGGGATTGCTAATCACGAAGTGACCCAGCAACACGCCGAGGCCCATGGCCGCAAAAATCCAGACCGTGAGATAACGGTCGAGGAAGGACATGTTCTTGGCCACAGCTTCTGGCTGGGGTGCGGAAGGCGCAGGTGCGTTCATAAAATACTTTGGCTGCTCAGTGACAGCCGCAAGCCGGCCCGCAAGACGAACCAGAAGTTCCGCTCTTTGGTTTTGAAACGGGTTTGGAACTCAACACGCCGAATCCACCCAGCACCACGCGGCCAATCGCCTCGCCGGTTTCCGGATGCTTCGTCAGCGGAGCGTCATTCATGCTCTGCTTGAACTCGAAGTGGCGCGGCTTTGCGCCCGGCTTCGCCGGAATGGTTTCATAGACGTAGGTCGTCATATCAAGACACGGTTGCGGTTTGAAAAAGCTGTTGGAGGCGTTCCGGGCCGGTGGGTTCTTCCGTCACCCAGGGCACGAGTGCCGTGCGTTTGGAATGTTTCTCCACAACTTCATTGATGAAGTGAACTTCTCCGTGCCCTCGTGCCACGAGCAATGGGTCGCGCGAGCCGCTTTCGGCAAAGCTTTGGTTGATGACCCACGCGAACGGTTCGATCTGGGCGCGGCGCAAGTCGGCTTGCAGCGCAGCGGCTTCGTGAACGGGCGTGGCTTCGGGCAGCGTGACGACGAGGACGCGGGTAAAGCTGGCATCGCGCAGCCGGGGCAGGAGGTTCAGCACTTCCTCCGGCATGTCACTGGCGCGCTTGGCGATTTCGCGGTGATACGCTTCGGTCGCATCCAGCAGCAACAGCGTGTGCCCGGTGGGTGCAGTGTCGAGCACCACGAAGGCATCTTCCCCTTGTGCCACGGTGCGCGCGAAG